>JBAZYB010000147.1:0-10514 GCA_041659545.1 Hyphomicrobium sp. | reverse complement strand
TAAGCGCAGTGAACAAGGTCAACGGCATAGCTACAGCATGGGGGTTCTATGGGTCATAAGCGAAGTGGCACGGCTGCACAAGGCTGGATTCAGACTGAACTGCTGCCACCTGAGCACGGGGTGGGGGGTCGGCATGGGCAAGGGCACGGGCTGGCCGGGGGGGGTGGGTACCTCTATGGATGCAACCCGGCACAGGTCTCAAAAGGGGAAAGAAAAAAAATCGCGAAATTTCCGAGAAGTTGGACCACTGACGAAAACGGCCCGCAGCCGGCAAATTCGCGCGAGGCGGCCTTGCTGGACGAGCTGGACGCCATGGGGTTGTCGCGGGTCATGCTGCAGGTGGCGCACGCCATTGGCTTCGACAACTTCATGGTCATGTGGCGAATACTGGACGGGTCGCATGAGACCATGACCGACAGCGGCTCGGGCATTGCCCTGCGCCTGCAGCGGCTCAGCGCTTACAAGCGGTACCAGCGCAACAGGTTCATCGAGGCGATGGCGTCGATGGGTATGAGCCAGCCTGAAATTTCGCGTTCGGTGCGGCGGGACCTGGGTGAAAAAGTCAGCGATCGTCACATATGGCGACTGATGGCAGGGAGTAGAGTCAAGCCATGAAGCATGCTGTCATTTATGCACGGGTGAGCACGCAGCGCCAGGCTGATGATGGCGTTTCGATGGAAAGCCAGATCGAGCAATGCCGCATCAAGGCGCGGGCGCTGGGTAGCGAGGTGGTGGAGGTGTTCCGGGATGATGGCGTGAGCGGCCGCACCGACAAGCGCCCGGGGTTTCAGGCCGCGCTGGCGTACTGTGCGGCGCATCGGGTCAGTCACCTGGTGTGCTGGAGCACGTCGCGGTTTGGCCGCAACCTGGAAGATGCGCTGAAAAACACAAACCAGTTGCGCGAGTGGGGAACCAAGGCGGCTTACGTGCACCAGGACATCGACCTGGAGACCGACGCCGGCTGGATGCTGGGCGTGATGACTGGAATGATGGATGAGGTGTACAGCCGCAACGTGGCGCGCGACACGCTGCGGTCGATGATTACCGCCTCTCGGGACGGGTTTTTTGTGGGTGGCCGGGCCCCGTTTGGGTACCGGATCGAGCGGGTGGGCAAGCGGTCCAGGCTGGCAGTGCATGAGGACCACGCGGATCTGGTGCGAATGATGTTCTCGCTGGCTCTGAATGAGGGCCTTGGAGCTCAGGCCGTGGCGTTGCGCATGAACGCTGCCGGGTTGCTGCGCGAAGGCAAGGCATGGGGGAAAAACTCGGTTTCAAACATCCTGAAAAACCCGTCCTACATGGGCGAAAGGCTGTTTAATCAGATCAAAAACAAGACCCGCGAGGCAAAAGACGCGGGTGAAGTTGTTCGGGTGGCAAGCCATCCGGCCATCGTTTCCAAGGAAGATTTTGAAAGGGTCCAAGCCATGATGAAAGACCGTGTTCCTCACGAAGTTGGCGGCACGCCAAAAAGCTGCTTTGCCTTTACGGGCTTGCTGGAGTGTGGAATTTGTGGCAACCCGCTGCAGATCCGCAACGGCACCGGGCGCGGCGGCAAGTTGTACAGCTATTACGCCTGCCTGGCGCATAAGAACGGGAAAACCCGCTGCTGTCTCAAGCCAGTGAAGGCCGAAGCGTTCGACGCCTGGATGGTGGATGAGCTGCTGAACAAAGTGCTCACCGCGTCAGTGGTGGAAAAGGTGGTGGGTGACATCCGAGCCAACGCCGGCAAGTGGGTTGAAGAGCGAGCCATGCGGCGCAAAGCGTTGGTGAAGGAGTTGCGTGAGGCCGAGGACAAACGGGAAAAAATTTTCCAGACGATCGAGACGTTGGGGAAAGACACGCCGGACCTGAGTAATTTGATGGAGCGGTTGGCGGTGCACCGCAAGACGGTGAACGATCTGACCGCATCGCTGGACGCGCTGGAGACTCGCGAAGCACCGGATTACCGCTTGGTGGATATTGATCCAGCCGCGGCTGCCAAAACGATTCATCGAGTGATACGTGCCTGCCCGGACCCGAAGCAACTGCGTTTGCTGCTGGGAACTTTCGTGCAAAAGATCAGCGTGAGCAATGCCAGCGTGATCGTTGATTACCGCGAAGATGCCTTGCTTAGAAGCCCGACACCCACGGTTCACAGTGGTGTAAGTTGGCTCCCCGTCAAAGAGTCATTACGAACCGGGCGCATCGAGATTGAGAGGCCAATAATTTGGCCTGGGCTGACGCTGCGGGCTGCCTGATTTTCCTGGGAAAGGGGCGCGGGTGTTGGGTTTGGCTGACGTTGTTCCGGCGTGAAGGGCGTACAGTAAGGGTATGCAAAACGAAGACATTGATCCTGACAGGGTGGCTCATCGACAGCAGATGTTGAATTACTACGCCAGCGACAGAGCCGATGCGCAGCAATCAAGAGTCAACCTTGGGATCAAGGTGTACGCCCGAACTGATGACGGATGGAAAGATCATCCTTGTCCAAGATCTTCGCAATTTGTGGGTGTCTATTTGCCTGATGAGATGCCGGAGCTTTACCCCGCTGATTGTCCAGACCCTGGGTATTGCTGTTGCGTTCTTCGAGAGATGGTTTTGACATGCGACAACACGGAAGATTCCAGATTACTTCGAGCTCGATTGGCTGCGCGTGGGATGCCTGAACCGCCCCCGCCATGGGACTACGAAAAGGAGCTTGCCGAAGTTGAAGAGATGGAGCGCAAACAGTTTGCCGGGAATCCGAAGGCAAAAGAAAAACATTTTGAGTTGGTCAGGAAAATCGTGAACTCGATTCTGAAAAGATGACTTTGCTTGTTTTGCCCTGCGGGGCTTGGTACATTGGCGGCGCGTCCTTGGGACGTGTCTCCACTTGATTGTTGAAAGCAATCAATTCAGGCCTGAACTGGCGACGGTTCGGGCCTTTTTTTGTGCCAGTTTGGGGGCTTTTTTTGGCGGTGGTTGGTGGGCAAACTGGGTGTCATGGCGCATGACTGGACAGCTCAACAATCGCAGGTCAACTTTCGGTGTGACGGGTGCAAGCACGCCTGGGAGGCGGAGCCGGATTTGATCGAGGATGCGCCGGAGCTGGAGCATCATCCGTTTCGCTATTTCGCCACTTGCCCAAAGTGTGGCGCCACTGATCAGCCGCAGGCGGCTTGGGCGCGGGCGCTGATGAAGGCGCATCAGGCGTCAACCGGGCCGCGCACGCCGGAGGGGTTGGCCAAGGTGGGCAAGAACCTTGAAGGGCACCCGAATGCTGACGCCGTTTTGCGCACGCGCTTTAACGCGATGAAGCATGGCATGGCGGCGAAGACGGCCACTTACTTTCCGGCGCGGCCCGACAAGTACAGTTTTTGCGAGCGCTGCGATGTGGATCGCACCTGGTGCGGTGCGCAGGCGGCTTGCGTGAAGCAGACCGAGATTTTCATGCTGCACCATGCGGCGTTTGAGAGCCGAAACCCGCGAGTACTTGCCGGGCTGCACGCCGATTTGCAGTCGGGCCTGACGGCGATGCTGCAGATGCTGATGCAACAGGTGCTGGGCGATGGTGTGGTGATCACCCAGCCGCGGGTGGAGCTGGACCGCGAGGGCAACAGCCAAACGCTTTCGTACCTGGATGAGGACGGCAAGCGCAAGTACATCTACGACCGCCAGGCGCACCCGGCGCTGAAAGCCATTTCTGATTTTGTGAGCCGCCTGGGCCTGAGCATGGGCGACCTGGGCATGACGGTGCGCGCGGCCGACCCCGAGGAAGACGAGCAGCACGGCGTTTTGAAGCTGGACGACAAGACGCGCGAGACGCTGAGCGATTTCAACACCCGCATGCTGGCCGTGATGGGCGGCGCGCGGGACATGCTGGCCGCTGCCGACAAGGCGACGAAGGCGGACCCGGTTTTAGTTGCGCATGAAGCGCGGGAGGGGAAATCATGACACGCGGAACTTTGCTCTCTATGAATGAAATTGCCCGGGTTTGCCATGAGGTGAACCGGGCTTACTGCCAGGCTCTGGGCGACAACAGCCAGCCCGCCTGGGACGATGCGCCAGAGTGGCAGCGCTCTAGCGCTCGCATGGGTGTGGATCTGCACACCATGGGGGACTTTGGCCCCGAGGCCAGTCATATCAGCTGGATGAAGCAAAAGCTCGATGAGGGCTGGAAATACGGGCCGGTGAAAGACCCGGAAAAGAAAGAGCATCCGTGCATCGTGCCGTTTGCGGAGTTGCCCCGCGAGCAGCAGGCCAAGGACTTCATTTTCCGTGCCGTGGTGCATGCGTTGCGAGGTCAAGGCATGACAGCTGCAAAGGCGGACGGCGGTATTGGAATGCTGCGCGCTGCTCTGGTGGGCCTGGTTGGCGCGGACACAGAAGCCGAGTTGAAGCAGATGGAAACCGCGATGCGCCTGTTGCCAGCGCCGGAAGCTGATAAGGCAGTTTCGATCAACGCGATACATGCGCTGTTGGCGACTATGCCGGTAGCTGCTGACTGACATGCGTTCAACCGCCACAGAGCGCCGCAAGTCTTCCATCGTTGCCGAGCGGGAGATCATGCGGTTCGCAGTGCCTGACCCGGAAACGGGTATCAGGCCGCATGCGCTGTGGCACAAGCACATTCACAACGTGGAGCTGGACCCGATGCAGTGCCTGAAGATGCACGAGATGGACCTGCACCCGAACACGGTGGACTATTCGAGCCGGCGCACGGGCAAAACGGCGGTGAAGGAGATTTACATCCTGGAGCAGCTGGCGACCAACTCGCACCAGGAGTGCGGCATCGTGGCGCCACGGATGCAGCAGAGCCAGAACAATCTGAATTACCAGACCGACGCCATCAAGCGCAGCCCGGCGCTGAAGGCGTTTGTGCATTACCAGAATGGTCGGATTCAGTTGCGGGACACGGGGTATCAGTTTGCGAATTTGAGCAAGAGCAGCGCCTACGGGATCATGAGCCAGATTGACGGGGATTCGATCACGATCGCCAGCCTGGAAGAGACCGACGACATGCCGCAGGACCGGCTGCTGTCGCGCTTTTTGCCGATGTTGGGCGCGGCGCGGCGGCTGGGGGTGGACACGCGGGAGAAGAAGTTCAAGCCGTCGATTCGCATCAGCGGGGTGTTCAAAGGGGCGGACGTGTTGCAGCGGCTGATTGACACCGGTGAATATCACCCCTTGCCCGCGGTGAATGTGCACCTGGGCGTGCAGATGGGCATGGTGGATGCCGATTGGGCCAAGAGCATGCAGTTGCAGCAGAGCCCCGAAGAGTACATACGCCAGTTCCTTTGCAAGAACATCAAGGCGCGCAACTGGATCTGGGAAGAGCACATTCGCCGCGCCTGTGCGCTGGGGCTGGAGGCTGGGCTGGAGCGGGCCGAGCCGTTGCCGGGCCAGCGCTACAAGCGCCGGGGCTTGATTGGGCTGGGGTATGACCACACCGGCCACGGCGAGACGCCGGAGGCATCAAAAAGCGCGCTGGTGATTGTGGAGGTGATGGGCAACTGGCTGACTTTTCCTTATGTGAAGTTGTGGGAACCCGGCGTGAGTGATGCCACGCTGCGCCAGGATCTGGTGGCGATTTGGGATTACTTCCGGCCCGACTACGCCATTGGCGACGCCTACGGGGTGGGGATGATGACGGCGGTGAATGACGACTTGTTTCGCAGGGGCCTGACCGAGGTGAACCGCGAGACGGTAAATGAGGGCCAAAGCAATGCCAGCGCCTGGGGCATGTGGGCGTTTGCGCCGATGCGCTTTGAGGGCATGACCAAGCATGTGATGGCCAGCGCGGTGCGCGAGGCTTTTCACAACAACCGCGCCGCCTTTCCCTATGTGGACACGGGCTGGGACCAGGAGGACAAGGCCTGGCTGGCGTTTATGCGTCAGTTGGGCAACATGAAGGCGCTGCCCACGCAGGCCAGCTACAGCAGTTTTCAGATGGTGGACCAGAAGATTGGCGATGACTTGTTTGATGCGACGTGCGCTGCGGTGTATGCCTTGCTGACGCGCGGGCTGGCCGATGCGCCGGCGGTGATCCAGCAGCGCAAGGCGTCGAGGGAGAGTTTGCTGGGAAGCCCTGAATTGATGAGTTTGAATTGATTGTGAAATAACCCATGGCAATCACCTACACCGCCTCCCAAATCCAGATCAATTCTGGCAAGGACAGCGGCACAGCCACGTCTGGCACAACGACCAGTCTTGTCTGCTCGTCAAAAGCGTGGACGGTGGACGAGTTTATTGACTATGTGGTGTGGATCAAGACGGGTACTGGCGCTGGCCAAAGCCGGGTGATTGCCTCCAACACGGCGACCGCGCTGGTGCCCAAGAATGCGTGGGCAACAGCTCCCAGCGCGACATCGACTTTTGTGATTCTGTACCGTATTTCGGACATTGTGGCTGCCGTGCCTACCTACGCAGCATGGTCTTCCGCAGACGCTACTTCCCGTGTTTGCAACTTCTCCGCTCCGGTGCGCCTGCTGTCTGGTGGCGCTTTGTGCCAGGAACGTGAGAACATGATTTTCACGACCGCATCCCATTATCTTGTGACTGATGCAGGCAGCTATTTTCACGCGGGCAATGTGGCCAGTGATGCTTTCCCTTACAACGGCACGGAGGGTGGTGCCATCATCGGCAAAGGCCCGACGACTGGTTATTGGGAGCTGACCTGGAAAGGCAAAGTGCGGCTCTACGGCACGGTGCTGGACATCAAGCGGCGGGCTGCTGACAGCGCCAATAGCGCCGCGCGGCTGAATTACACCGCCTACGCCATTTCCTCGGGCGTGGAGCTTTACGACTGCGTGATTATTGGCATCGTGTTTCAGCTTCAAGCTGCGGACACGGTGAAAAATACACGCTGCTTCCCGCATAACACATCATCTGGGCTTGATGCCTCGTTTGGTCTCTACGGCGCGCCCGTGATGGCCAACAACATTGGCAGCATTTCCCCGCGTGCGGATGGCAGCTACACCATCAACGGTGGCGACATCATCGACCACACGTCCATTACGCCTGCCACTTATGAGATGTTTCTCTACAACTTCATGGCGCGCACCGGGCAAGGGGTGGTTTACCTCTGGAATCTGCTTCCTTCAAATCCGTGGTCTGCCATTGCTTATTGGTACTCAGACCTCGATGCTGATTTTGATGAGATCATGGATTTGCCTGACGGCAAAATCTATCGTGGCTACACCGTTGATCTGGCTATCAAGAATTCAGCCGCCGTCGCCATTGAAGGTGCTTCCGTGGCTGTGTACGATGTCAACGGCGACGGCGGCATCCTGTCAGGAAAGACCGCCGCCAAAGACCCCACCCGGATCGTCGCGGTAGCAACTGACGCCAGCGGCTCTTACACGGGCGTGATTGGTACTGGCAATGGCCTTCCCATTCCCTATGCCAAATACATGGCGGCTGCTGCCAACAGCGTGGCAAGTGTTGAAACGCTCTATGCCCCGTTCACGTTCAAGGTGCGCAAGTACGGATTCAAGTTTCTGCAAAAGTCGAGTGCGTGGTCAAAGCGATCCGTGGAAGACATCACCATGGACACCAATGCCTATGCGATTGCAGCAGAGGCGACGGTGGCGGCACGCACTGGCATTGCCTTCAACGGAGCATCCAAAACCACCACGCTTACCGAGCCTCATTCGCTTCAAGAAGTCTATGAAGGCGGGCAATACTGGGCCGCGCAGATTGCCAACGTCGGCTATGACGAACCAACCACCACGGTAGAGGGCAACAACTTCAACCAGACAACAGGCCAGACAATCATTTGTGACGGCTACCTGACCTACAGCGGCAAGCGCCTGTCCGGTGGCACCTTGCAATTCAACACGGCGGGCACCTACGCGCCCACGGTGGGGGCGATCACCCTGCAATTCAACGCGGTGGGCATGTTCAACTTTGGCACGGCCAGTTTTGGTGACACCATCACGCTGGTCAATATCTCGGGTGGCGCTGTCACCGTGAGCCTTGCCGCCGGGGTGTCCTACGTCAATTCAGGCCCCAACATTACCGTTGACACGCCGCCGGTTTACCAAGGGTTGTCGTTCGCGGGGCTGGTGGCAGGCTCGCAGCTCAAGATTTTCACCACCACCACGCAAACAGTGCTTGACAGCATCACCAGCTCTGGCACGACGTTTGACTGGTCAATTCTCTACACCACTGATAAAACCATTGACTACACCATTTTGCAAGATGGCTACATCCCGATCCGGGTGACGGGTGTGGCGGTGGGCGCGGCTGTGCAGGCCGTCACGGTGCAGCAAGTGGTGGATAACTCATTCATTGCGCCCGCTGGATTAACCTTTGGCACCACGGCCACGGTGGACATTGCCACAAAGCGTTTCACCATTGGAGCCAACACCACGGGCCAAAACTGGTACTCGTTCATGGTGCAGGCGTGGCGCACCGAAGCCAGTTTGCAAAACAAGGCGTTCCCGCTCATCACCAATGGCCCCAACTCGGTGCGGCTGCAAGCTGGCTGGGAGATTTCAGCGGGTTTGGCTTACTGGACACGCGACGGGCTGGCGTATTACGACGGCGCACTCACCATGGCTTATTGCGCCATGCTGACATCAGGCACCGAGGCTGGGCATCAGGTGCGCTACATCCAGTCGCATGACGGCACGATGACCAATGCTGCCAACACCGGGCCGATGGATCAACTGGTGCAAATCTATGGCGATGCCACGCATGGCAACTTTGACCGCCGGGACTATCTGGTGCTCAAAATCCAGAAGGACGGCTACGATCAGGCCGAGGTTGATGTCGTTGGCACCTACGGCACGCTGGAAGATCAGCTCTATGTGGTGGGGCTGCAAGCTGTGCCCAACGGCGTGGCGTCAGATGCCACTGCACGCGCACTCACCATCACTGACCATGGCGCAAGCCCAGTTACCTGGCAGAGTAAGGCGTGGAGCATTACCATCACCGCTACGGGTCTGACAGGCACTCAGATCATGCAATGGCTGCGCTACTCATGCGAGCAGGCTGGCAGCTTTGAGGGCAAACAAACCTTCGACTGGCATGACCTGGTGCGCGTCGATGGTTCTGACTTCAAGACGGTGCGCGGCACGTTATACGGCGATGTTGGCGCGGCACTGAAAGGCGTTCGCGTGCTTGATGGCACAGAACCTCATGGCGACTTTTCAGTGATGACGGCAGACGATGGCACGACCTACGTGCGCCCGGTTCCTGACATTGTGCAGAGTTTCACGGTCAACGGCCTGATTGCTGGCAGCCTGGTGCAAATCTACGATGTGACCAACAGCGTGCAGCTTGCGCTGGGGACATCGACCACCAGCTACGTATGGACAGACACCGTGCCAGCGGTGGGCAGCAGGCAGATTCGCCTGCGTGTGGCTTACTGTGCTGGCACAGCGGCAAAAGAGTTCATCGAGATTGCCAACGCGGGCACCTGCGGAATACTGGCCACCAACGCTGTCAAAGATTACACCGTGGCGCAGGAGACTGACCCCGTGTACGGCACCAACGCGATTGATGGCTCATTGGTGACAGACATTAGCATTGTGGATGCGGTGGACCGTATGCAGATGAACATCCCTGGTGGTACTGTGAGCTGGGCACAGATTTATGCGTACAACGTTTATTGGCTGGCCACAGCGGCTGGCATTGTGGATGATGGGAGCATCATCACGGCGGTTGACCAGGCCAATTACATAGTGACGTTGTTTAAAATTGTCAACACCAACACACTGGTGCCCCTCAAGATCACCGGGGGATACGGCCACGATTCAGTGACAGGCTCAATAGAAGACATTCTCGATACTACGGTGGGTAGCATTTTCCCAATAGTTGACCACGTGGTATCAAGTGTTGTCACTGTGGGCGGGGTGAATGTGATTACTGGTGATATTGCCGACGTGCCTGCCAAGGTGCAGACTGGCATGACTTCGCAGGGCTACACCACCACACGGGCGGTGCAGCTTGACAGCATTGGCGGGGTGGCACCGACTGAGGCTGAGATTGCGGCGGCTGTGCGGCTGGAATTGACTGGCGAGCTGGCCAACATGGATGTGGCTGTCAGTTCCAGGCTGGCCACCTCTGGCTACACGCCCGCATCAGAGGCTGGCATTGCAGTGGCGGTGCGGTCAAATCTGACGGTCGAATTGGCCAACATGGATGCTGCGGTGAGCACCCGGCTTGCGACTGCCGGATATGTCGCGCCAACCACGCCACCTGACGCGGCGAGTGTGGCCGACGCGGTTTGGCTCAACGCATCGCGCACGCTGACTTCGGCTGGGATTACCCCGGCTGATGTGTGGACACATGCCAGCAGGTCACTGACCGAGGCGGCACCTACGGCGGCTGAGAACGCGGCGGCAGTGCTGGCCGCTGCCCAGGCCGCCCCGATCTGGGCAGACGCCAAACGCATGAACGGCGCGGCCATTGCCGGTGATGGCACGGCTGACGACTTGTGGCGGGGCGCGTGATGGGCGGGTTTGCATCGGCCTCGTTTGCGGTTGCTGCGTTTAGCGTTGGGGCGTTTGCGTTTGATGCAGGCGGCATCACGCCGGCCGAGCTGAATG
>JBAZYB010000146.1:0-10533 GCA_041659545.1 Hyphomicrobium sp. | reverse complement strand
GACGACAGCCTGGGCCCACTCCCGTTTGTCGCCCGCAACAGCCCCTAATTGCGCGATGATCCCCTCGACGCTCGGCGCCGAGAAGCAACGCGCAATGACCGGCGCATACGCTGACAATTCTCCCGCAGCGGGTTCGACGTGACGCTCATCGAGAACGGTGTCGACCGGCCAGGTATCGGCCAGCGCTGCCTTGATCTCCTCGAAGCGCGCCGCTGGGATGCAATGCGTCAGCAGGCCGAGCGCGTAAGCGTCCCCGGCGCCGATCGAGCGCCCGGTGAGCCCCAGATACATGCCGATCGCATTCGGCAGGCGGGAAAGCGTCCACGCGACACCCACGTCGGGGAACAGGCCGATCGCTGTCTCCGGCATGGCGAAGCGATAGCGCTCACCGCCCACGCGATGCGTCCCGAACAACGATATTCCGACGCCCGATCCCATCACCGCCCCGTCGATGAGCGAAATGGTCGGCTTGGAGAAACACTCGTGCAGCCAGTTGAGCGCGTATTCGTCTTTGAACGCACGCCGTGCCTTCTCCCTGTCCTCCTGCCCCCAGCGCACGATCTCCCGCACATCGCCGCCGGCCGAGAACGCCCTCTCGCTCGCCGACTGGATGACGACGCAATAAGTCTGCGGATCGCGCGCAAAGCGCGGGTAAGCTTCCGCCAGTTCCGCGCGCATGGCCGTCGTCAGCGCATTGAGGGCGCGCGGCCGGTTGAGCGTGATGACGCCACTCGAGCCAACCTGCGCGATGAGCACATCGGCCATGGGCTGCTCGACGGCGCCTTCCGCAATTTTTTCCGCCGCTACGGTATCGTGTTGCACAAGTTTCTTCCCTGTCGGCCAGCTTCGGGCAGGCGCCACCATCAATCGGACGGATTTCCCTATACACTGAGCGCCATTACGAAGAAACTTGCACGGTTGATTCGCCAATTCCGGCCCAAAACCCCGTGCCAACACCCTTAAACGGTGGAGACGCGAACGATGCTGCGATTCGGTGTGGGCTTGGCTGTGGCCCTGGCGCTGCTCTCCAGTTCGGCGAGCTTGGCGCGCCCGGCCAAGTCATCCGACGATGCCGCCAAGGTTGTCCCGCCCCTGCCCGACCGCAAGACGTCGAAAGCGACGCCGGACGCGCCGCCCCCCGACGTCTGGAGCCCTGCCGAGATCGCAGACGCCCAGGCCCGCTGCACCGCCGCGCTTCAGGGGCTCAAGGCCATCGTCACCCACGAAGCCCCTATCAAAGAAGGCAGCTGCGGCAATCCAGCCCCGATCCGCCTCAGCCGCCTCGACAATGTAACCTTCGCCCCTGCCGCGCTCATCAACTGCGGCCTGCTCGCCCCGCTCCACACTTGGATCACCAAGGATCTGCAGCCTCTGGCCAAGCAGCAGCTCGGCAGCAAGATCACCGCCGTCCAGGTCATGAGCGACTACTCCTGCCGCACCGCATTCGGACGCGTCGGCAAAAAGCTCAGCCAGCACGCGTATGTCGACGCCATCGACATCCGCGGCTTCGTCACCGACAAGGGCCAGAAAGTTTTTGTCCTCGACAGCTGGGGACCGACCGACCGCGATATCGTCGCCGCGACCAAGGCCCGTGAAGAGCAGAAGGCAGTCGAGATCGCCCAGGCGCAGGCCGCGTCAGGATCCAGCTCCGCGACGACCCCCGCGGGTGCCGCTAGTCGCATTTTGAAGCCCACGCGCACCGACCGGGTCGATGTCGTCGACGCCATTCTCCCTGGCGGCAGTCGCAAACAGCAGATGGCCGCGCGCCTCGGTGGCCCCCCCGACGCCAAGCTTCCCGACACCCGACTTGCCGATGCAAAGTCGACGACTGCAAAGCCGGGCAGAAAGGCGGCAGACAAAGCCAGGCAGCTTGCCATCCTCAGCCCTCAGGCCCTTGCCGCGTCTCAGAATACGCCCCGCGCCCGCTTCCTGCGCGGCGCCCACACGGCCGCCTGCCGCATCTTCGGCACGACCCTTGGGCCCGATGCCAACGATATGCACCGCAACCATTTCCACGTCGACATGGCCGAGCGGAAGATTAAGAAGATCTGCGACTAAGTACGTCTGCGGCTAACAACGCCGCCGCACTTGCCAAAAGCGCCGTCTTACGGTGAGTGTGCCTCATGTCGCCCCGGACGAAATCCATGAAACCGCACGTGCCCGCCTCACCTCTCGACCCCGCCGCACGCGGTGCCGAGCGCGCCGAACGCGCCGGGACAACCCTCGGTGCATACCCCACCGTCAGACTCCGCCGCGCTCGCACCACACCTTGGTCGCGCCGCCTGGTCGCCGAGCACCGTCTTATGGTGGACGACCTCATCTGGCCGCTGTTCGTCATCGACGGCACCAACAAGCGCGTGCCCGTCGCTTCGATGCCCGGCGTCGAGCGCCTGTCGATCGACAACATCGTCGCTGCCGCCGAACAGGCCGTCGCTCTCGGCATCCCCGCCATCGCCCTTTTTCCCAACACCGAGCCGAAGCTGCGCTCCGACGACGGACGCGAGGCCTTCAATCCCGATAACCTCGTCTGTCGCGCCACCCGCGCCGTGAAGGAAGCCGGCCTCGACATCGGCATCATCCTCGACGTCGCCCTCGACCCGTATACTTCGCACGGCCACGACGGCTTGATCCGTGGCGATGAAATCGCCAACGACGAGACCATCGAAGCGTTGGTGCGTCAGTCACTCGTTCAGGCAGAGGCCGGCGCCGACATTCTTGCCCCGTCCGATATGATGGACGGTCGTGTCGGTGCCATCCGTTCAGCGCTCGAGGAGAACGCCTACTCCAATACGCTCATCATGGCCTACGCCGCCAAGTACGCGTCGGCGTTCTACGGTCCATTCCGCGATGCAGTCGGTTCATCCGTCACGCTCGCTTCGTCGAACACCCAGCGCGATAAGCGTTCCTACCAGATGGACCCGGCAAACTCTCACGAAGCACTCCGCGAGGTTGCGCTCGATCTCGCCGAGGGCGCCGACATGATCATGGTGAAGCCGGGTATGGCCTATCTCGACATCGTTCGCCGTGTGGCCGAGACATTCCACGTTCCGACGTTCGCCTATCAGGTGTCAGGCGAATACGCGATGCTGCAAGCAGCCGCCGCAGCCGGCTGGCTCGATGGCGAAGCGGTGATGATGGAAAGCCTGTTATCGTTCAAGCGCGCCGGCGCTTCCGGCATCCTGACATACTTCGCCCCGCGCGCCGCCGCCGTCCTCAACGAAGCGCGCTGAGCTTTGGGCAAAGCGAAGCGGTCGAAGCGACAGCTCCGACCGCATCCAGTTGCTGTTCTTTCGTGCCTTAAATCAGCTTGAGCAGCGCCTGCCCTTGCTTCGACTGCAGCTCGGCCTTGTCGAGCGTTCCGTCGTTGTCGGGATCTGCAGCCTTGAACTCCTTCTCGATCAACGCCGTGTATTCGTCGAGATCGAGCGTGCCGTCGTGATCTGGATCGGCGGCCTTGAAGGCAGATCCGCTGAGGTCGCCTTTAAGTTCCTTGGCGTCGAGCGTCCCGTCGTGATCCGTGTCGAGCTTCTTGAATTGGGTCGCAGCCGCCGCCTTGGCTTCGGCGAGATCAACCGTGCCGTCGTTGTCGGGATCGAGCGTCTTCATCAGCGCCGCATCGACCTTGATATTGGCCGACGCCGGCGAAGCACCCAGCGCCAAGCCGACGCAGAGCGTCATTGCCATCGCCAACGCAACTTTGGGAAACATGAGCAATCCTCCAATGGTATTTTTCCTCATGCAACCGCAGTACGCCCCTGCCGGTAAGCGCACGATGACGCTCACCCGCTTGAAACCACGCAAACTTGAGCCAAATGCCCCGGGGTCTAGCGCGCGCCAGCCTCAGCGCCGGACGCGGCGGCGCTGCGCGAAGGGATCTTCTTCGGGGACAGCGGGCACCTCGCCGGCGACAGCGCCTGCAGGGTCATCCCCGCTATGCTGCGCGACGGAGCCCTTCGGTTTCTCGCAATCCGTCAGCCACACGTCGAAGACGGGATGCTCGACGGCGTTCAAACCTGGGCTCTCTGCGAACATCCACCCAGTGAAGATTCGCGTCTCCTGGCCGTCGAGTTGGACCTCATCAACTTCGACAAACGAGGTGGTCTTGGGCTGTTCTTCGGGCGGACGCGAGTAGCAGACTCGCGGCGTCACCTTCAACGCACCAAATTGCACGGTGCTGTTGAGCGGCACCTCGAACTTCGACGTGCGCGCCGTCACCTTGTCGAGCGCCGAGAAAACGGCAACGCCATTCTCGATGCGGTCGGCATGCGCACTCGCTGAAGCCCACAACATCAGGCCGCCAGCCGCTGCCGTCGTCAGCCAACGCCGCAAATGCACGCTATCTAGGCTTCTAGTCATTGACCCTTTGCAGCATTTCAGCCCGGCCCACGGCCGTCTCTCTCCCTGGGCCGCGAGTTGGGCCGAAATTGGAACGCGGGAAGGAGATTTCCCGGACGATCTCACGCCTCTGGACGCCAAGGCTTGTAATCGGCTGCCGCTTTGGCGCGCACGCCCCGACCCAGAATCGATCCCGGTGGCCGATAGGCGTTGGGCGTGCCGGTCTCATTCATCAGGTGCGGACGCTGCCACGGCCGCGGGACGTAGTTCTCCTCGGTCGGCGGCGTATCGCAACTATAATGCAACCAGCCATGCCAGCCGGCCGGCACCTTCGAAGCTTCGGCAAAGTCGGTATAGGTGACCCAGCGGCGCGGACGCCCGAGCGGGCCGACGCCCTTCTTTTGCTCATAGTACTTGTTGCCGAACTCGTCCTTGCCGACGAACCGACCCTGGCGCCAGATCGTGATCCGCGTACCCAGGGTGTTTCCGCCCCACCAGCAAAAGAGCTCGCTGAAAAGTCCCATTGTCCTGCCCGCTGTTTCGCGTCTGCAGCATGGCCGATCTTGTCCCGCTCGGCAATGTTATCAGCTCGGTGGCCGAGCGAGGCAGTTGCGCCACACCCAGGCCCGGTGGAATCGCCCTAGGCTCTCCACGCTTGGCATTTTTGCGATGCACTTTCTCAACACCGGCTCTGGCCCTTTATTTCCAGCCATTCAGTCCAACCGGTCGCCAAATCTCCCACAGGTAATCCACGGCTTTCCCTATCGTTAATAGGGCGTCAATCTACATCTTGTATGTTGCAGTTGCCGATGTGGCAGCAACCCCACTACCCGTAGACGGGCACAGCGAATCGGACCAACTTTGGTTCCAACGCGGCAGGATGAAGGCGGCACCGCTGCTCGATGTCCTCGTTGCCCACCAGTACGGGTCCGTTCGACCCACTCCACCACATCGCGTAGGCGGCAGGCGAAGGCGCTCGATCAGCGTCTTGGCCAACGGCGAAGCTGTGTCAGCCACGCATAAGAACTCACGGCGTTTCATGTCTCGCGTATCGCCCCGCAATGCACATCGGGGGATGACTAATGAAGATTACGCGGCGCTTCACCACTGCGGGCACTTCACCTTACGACCTCATCGAATTCCGCCGCGCGACCAGCGAGATCAAGAATCCCGATGGCTCTGTCGTTTTCCGGCTTGAAGGCTTCATGGTGCCGGCTCAGTGGAGCCAGGTCGCCGCTGACATCCTCGCCCAGAAGTACTTCCGCAAGGCCGGCGTCGCCCGCCGCCTGAAGAAGGTCGAAGAAACGCAGATCCCTTCATGGGCCTGGCGCTCCGTTCCCGACGAAAAAGCCCTCGCCGAGCTGCCCAAGGAAGAGCGCTATGGCGGCGAGGACGACGCTCGTCTTGTCTTCGATCGCCTCGCCGGCACCTGGACCTACTGGGGTATCAAGGGCGGCTACTTCACCACCGAGGCCGACGCCCAGACCTTCTACGACGAGCTCCGCTACATGCTGGCCATGCAGATGGCGGCCCCCAACAGCCCGCAGTGGTTCAACACCGGCCTGCATTGGGCCTACGGCATTGATGGCCCCGGCCAGGGCCACCTCTACGTCGACTTCGAGACCGGCAAGCTGACCGTCTCCGACTCGGCCTACGAGCATCCCCAGCCGCACGCCTGCTTCATCCAGTCGGTCGCTGACGACCTCGTCAACGAAAACGGCATCATGGACCTGTGGGTGCGCGAAGCGCGCCTGTTCAAGTACGGCTCCGGCACCGGCTCCAACTTCTCCAGCCTCCGCGGCGCCAACGAGAAGCTGTCGGGCGGCGGCAAGTCGTCCGGCCTCATGAGCTTCCTCAAGATCGGCGATCGCGCTGCCGGCGCCATCAAGTCGGGTGGCACCACCCGCCGCGCGGCAAAGATGGTCGTCGTCGATGTCGACCATCCCGACATCGAGGAGTACATCAACTGGAAGGTGAAGGAGGAGCAGAAGGTCGCCGCCCTCGTCTCCGGTTCCAAGATCTGCCAGAAGCGCTTGGCTGCTGTCATGAAGGCGTGCGTCAACTGCGACGCCGACGGCGATGCCTGCTTCGACGCTGCCAAGAACCCGGCCTTGAAGCGCGCCATCAAGGAAGCGCGCCGCGACGAGGTGCCCAACAACTACATCCTGCGCGTCATCCAGTTCGCCAAGCAGGGCTACCGCGACATCGAATTCTCCACCTACGACACCGACTGGGACTCGGAAGCCTACCTCACTGTTTCCGGGCAGAACTCGAACAACTCGGTGCGCGTCACCGACGAGTTCCTCAATCGCGTCGAGGAGGACGGCGACTGGGAACTCATGAGCCGCCTCAACGGCAAGCCGCACAAGACGCTCAAGGCGCGTGATCTGTGGGAGCAGATTGGTTTTGCGGCGTGGGCTTCGGCCGACCCTGGCATCCAGTTCCATTCGACCATCAACGACTGGCACACGTGCCCGAAGTCAGGACCGATCCGCGCCTCAAACCCGTGCTCGGAATACATGTTCCTCGACGACACAGCGTGCAACCTGGCGTCCGTCAACCTGATGACCTTCCGCCAGAAGGACGGCACGTTCGACGTCGCCGGCTTCGAGCACGCCTGCCGTCTGTGGACCGTCGTCCTCGAGATCTCGGTTCTCATGGCGCAGTTCCCCTCGCGCCAGATCGCCGAACTTTCCTATCGCTACCGCACCCTCGGCCTGGGCTTCGCCAACATCGGCGGCCTGCTGATGGCCAGCGGCATCGGCTATGACTCGGCCCCCGGTCGCGCCATCTGCGGCGCCATCTCCGCGGTCATGACCGGCATCGCCTACGCCACCTCCGCTGAGATGGCACGCGAGCTCGGACCGTTCGCCGGCTATCATTCCAACGCTGCCGACATGCTGCGCGTCGTACGCAACCACCGCCGCGCCGCATACGGCCTCAAGGACGGCTACGAGAAGCTGGCGACGCTTCCCGTGCCGCTCGACCACGCCGCCTGCCCCGAGGCAGCACTGGTCGAAGCCGCCAAGCGCGCCTGGGATCGTGCCATCGCGCTCGGTCAGAACCACGGTTTCCGCAACGCCCAGGCAACGGTCGTCGCCCCGACCGGCACCATCGGCCTGGTCATGGATTGCGACACGACCGGCATCGAGCCCGACTTCGCGCTGGTGAAGTTCAAGAAGCTGGCCGGTGGCGGCTACTTCAAGATCATCAACCGCGCCGTGCCCGACGCGTTGCGCACACTCGGCTATCGCGAGAGCGAAATCGCCGAGATGGAAGCCTACGCCGTCGGCCACGCCTCGCTCGCCCAGGCGCCGGCCATCAACGGTTCGACCCTGCGTGCCAAGGGCTTCGATGACGAGGCCCTGGCCAAGGTCGAGCAGAGCCTCGCCAGTGCCTTCGACATCAAGTTCGTCTTCAACAAGTGGACGCTCGGTGAGAGCTTCGTCGTCGACAAGCTCAAGATCCCGGCCGACAAGGTGAAGGATCCCGCCTTCGATCTTCTCACCGCGCTCGGCTTCTCCAAAAAAGACATCGACGCCGCCAACGAGCACGTTTGCGGAGCCATGACCCTGGAAGGCGCCCCGCACCTGAAGGCCGAGCACCTGTCGGTGTTCGATTGCGCCAACCCGTGCGGTCGCAAGGGCAAGCGCTATCTCTCGGTCGACAGCCACATCTACATGATGGCCGCCGCGCAGCCGTTCATTTCCGGCGCCATCTCCAAAACCATCAACATGCCCAACGATGCGACCGTCGAGGACTGCAAAGCGTCCTACATGCTGTCGTGGAAGCTGGCACTGAAGGCCAACGCGCTCTATCGCGATGGCTCGAAGCTCTCCCAGCCGCTCAACTCGCAGGTGCTCGGCGACGACATCGACGAGCAGGACGACGCCGCCGAGCAGATGCTGGCCGACAAGCCGGCGCTGCAGCGTGCCATGGCCGCAGCCGAGAAGCTGGCCAAGCGCGTTGCCGAGCTGGAAGTTCAGCTCCAGCAAGCCGACGCACAAGGCGACGTGCGCGAGCGCGTCAAGCTACCGAACCGCCGCAAGAGCTACACCCAGAAGGCCACCGTCGGCGGCCACAAGGTGTACCTCCACACCGGCGAGTACGAGGATGGCAAGCTCGGCGAAATCTTCATCGACATGCACAAGGAAGGCGCCGCCTTCCGCTCGTTGATGAACAACTTCGCCATCGCCATCTCGCTCGGCCTGCAATACGGCGTGCCGCTCGAGGAGTTCGTCGAGGCCTTCACCTTCACGCGCTTCGAACCCGCCGGCCTCGTCACCGGCAACGAGACGATCAAGAACGCCACCTCGGTGCTCGATTACATCTTCCGCGAGCTTGCCGTGTCCTACCTCGGTCGCCACGATCTGGCGCATGTCGATCCGCGCGAGATCGTCGGCGAGACGGGCCTTGGCTCCTCCGACGAAGAGACCGACGAGACACTCGACCTGGAACTGCCCGACAGCGTTTCCAAGGTCGTCTCCAAGGGCTTCATGCGCGGTAACCTGCGGCTTGCCTCCAGCGGACGCGGCGGCTCGGAGATGCGTGAGACGTACGTCGAGCATGCGGCAGCGTCGAGCTATCCCGCCGACGAGGGCGCAACCGGCGTCTACCCGGTGAGCGAGGGCGCCACGGCGCTCAAGGCTGATACATCGGTGATGTACTCGCGCATGACCGTCACTCGCTCCGAGGTCGCGGTGAAGTCCCGCACCGCCGACCGCCGTGCCGAGGCGCGCATCCGCGGCTATGAGGGCGAGGATTGCCGCGAGTGCGGAAACTTCACTCTCGTGCGCAACGGCACCTGCCTCAAGTGCGACACCTGCGGCAGCACCAGCGGCTGCTCGTGAGTCTATGCCGTAACGGCGACTAATCCGGGCGGCTCGCCTAAGCCTGCGAGCCGCCCTTCGCTTTGACGACTGCGCCAGTACCACGCGTGAAGCTGCAGCAACGACCGACTTGTCCCTGCTGGGGAAAGCCGGTGGACAAGCGGTGCATTTGAGGAGGAATCGCGTCAGCATCCCAATGGGATGTTTCGCGCGGGGAACGCGATGACTGACGACATCATGAAACGGCTCAATGCCCCAGCCGGCGTCTATCTGCTGGCCGAGCATCTCGATGCAGCGCTCGCCGCCGGCGAGGATCTGACCAGCGTGCTATTCATCTGGTCGGGACCGCAGCCGCGCGACCCCGAGAAGATCTGCGAGCTTCGCAACGGCCAGCGCACCGCCATCGAACGCATCCGCACTTTCGAGCTGGCGCTCATCTCGCGTGTCCTCAAGGGGCGCGACTGGGCCACCGAGGTCGCCGAGTCCGAGGAGCGCTTCGCCATGATGGCGCGGCTCTACCTTGCCGGCACGGCCGTTCTGCTCGATGCGGTGGCGGAGTGCGCCGACATCAGCGCCGCCGACTTCGATTCCGGCGATGGTCTGTTGGGCTACGTGCGCAGTCGGGCGATGATCGCCGCCGACGCGCCGGCTCTTTCCGATACGGCCCCACTCGTGGCCGGGGAGAACTTCCTCGTCGCCCGCCGCATCCCACTCGGCCCGCTCCTCGACCTCGTGGCGACGTTCCTGGACACGCTCGAAGCCGAATACGATCTGTTCTTCAGATACGACGACGGCGGGTCGGCTTTTGGCCTCCCCGCCGCCCTGTTGCGCTAGAACGCGCCGTGCGGCCGGCTCCCCGGAGGGGCGTCGCACGGCGCCACAAAGTCAGAGCGGACGGAAGTTGTCCGCCATCGTCTGGCCGGCACTGCGGCCGCCATCGCTATGGCCATAATAGCCGCCACCCGAAGCGACCCGGGGACGATACTCGCGCTCTTCGACGTAACGACGCCCACGAGAATCATCGTAGTTCGCCACGTCGTTGCTCCGGCGCGAACGACGGCTCGACTTGCTCGCCGACTTCGTCGACTTGCTCGTTTTCTCGGCCTTGGCCTCGCGCGAAGACTTCTTCTTCTTCGACTTGCTGCCCTCATCGTAAGTGGCGGCTGCGAGCTTGGCCTTCGCCGCTTCCTTCACCTTGCTGAGCTTCACGTCACGCGCGATCGACGAAGTTTCAGTAACCGCAGACAGCTTCACTGCCCCGTCGATCACGTGCTCTTCATCCCAACGCGACTGATTGATCGCCTGCCGCAGCGTCGTTGAGCGCGCCAGATTGTGAGCGGCGTGGCTCTGGCTATCGAAGCCGCCGAAG
>JBAZYB010000145.1:0-10544 GCA_041659545.1 Hyphomicrobium sp. | reverse complement strand
GGCTTGTCGTGTATGACGAGGCTGACTTGAACAGCTGGCTTGAGAGGCGCAAGCGTGATTAAGCGGCTGAGCCTCCTCCGTCATGATCGCTTCGATCGGCCGCGCACTCGAAAGCTATCGGTATGAGGGTGGTGGCCCCGTATGCCTCCGTATCGGGCGTCGATGGCACAGAAAACTCCGGTATCGGACGATCTGAATGAGTCGCTCGATCGACTGAAAAAAACAGGCTCGCGAAAATGTCAGTTACGGTGAGCTACGGCGGCGCCCGTTGATCTGCGGCTGTATTCTGATCGCAAAAACAAGAGATTGCGGTCCTAAGTTGTGATGCTCATGGTTTTTGCCATGAGCAAACCGCTTGCCCGATCAGGCCACGTCAGCATCGAAGAGCTCGAGGCCTATCGAGTTTTCGCTGCATACATCGTGAGCGAGTTCGGCGAGCAGTACATCGGCGTGCTTGACCGCATCGAGCAGGAGCTGGAGAAGGCACGGCGCGAAGACCCCCTGGCAAGGGCGCGCCGCGTACTGCAAGAGGCAAGCGGGCAGGCTCAGATGTGTGAGGGCAAACGCTTGAAGGCCATTTCGTCCAGCCAGTAGAGGGTGTCTTCCAAAGTCGGCTGGCCATATTTAGGGCGGTTGCCTTTGTGGCCCATCAAGTACGCGTCGACTTCGTCGAGGCACCGCACCTTCCTTAAGCGGTCTTTGAACGAGTGACGGAGCGAGTAGAGCGTCTCGCCGTTCGGCAGTAGCTTATTTTCCCGGAGGAACTTGTTGACCGTCGCGGATACGACATCCGCCTTGTCGTGATAGGTGGGAAAGCCTTCAGGTTGGGCGCGCATCGCCATCAAGGCCACGCCCACGAGCGGAATATCTCGCTCCGACTGATCCGTCTTAAGTTGGCGCCCATCCGGCCGGATGCGGATGTGCGGGATTTTGTGGTCGAGGATGATGGTCGTCTTGTTGAGGTTGCAAGCCTCCGTGATGCGAACGCCGGTTTCGACCATGAGGTAGAGAATTCGGCGTGCTTCATGGTTGAGACCGTCGAGCCTGCCGGTTGCAAGAAGGTGATCCTCGATGAAGGCCGGGGCGAATGCGGTGCGGGATTTCGTTTTTTGCCCGAGAAGCCTCAGTCCTTGGAAAATATGAGCAAGCTCCAGCCTGTGATGGTCGCTGACGGCCTTCAGCATTGCGGAAATGCGGCCGAAGTTTCTGTTGCATGTGTAAACGTCCACCGCGCCGGTCATGGCTCTGGCCTTCCAATGGTCGCGGAAGGCCATGGCGTGCTGGCGCGTAAGCTGATGGAGCGGAAGGTCGTCGCCGATGATCGCTCGGAAGAGCGCCAGGGCGGTGTCGCGCTCCTGGCGCCATCTCTTGCGTTGGCGGGGTGACTTCTGGAGAAGTTCGGTTTCCACCACCGAAGTGTATTCATCGACAAGCTGAGAAAGCATGATGGCTGGGCGCGGGGCCCCGCCGAGCATGGCTGACACGGTATCTGAGCGCGTATCCTGTTTCAGGATGTCGAGGCGGTGGATGAGATCGCGTAGCGGGAGCTGGATGACTTCGTGACGCTCCTGGTAGGGCAGCCCGTGGGCCGTGGTGATCTGGACGGTTCGCGCGAACCGCTCTCGATCGTCGACCGGTTCATTGGCCAGCGACCGCCACCGCGCATCCAGTTCATCACTCAGGCGCTGCACGGCAGCCCTGGCGGCGATGCCGCGGGGATCGTCGGCTATGGCGATGGTGGTGCTGAGCAGGATGACAGAACGCTTGTCGAGATGACGGTAGCGTTTCGGGACCTTCCTGGCGAGGTACCAATAGCCGCGCCGCTTATGGGGCGCGAGCAGCCGGGCGCGGGGCATGGAAATGTGATCCGGTTGTGCTGCAGGTTGGGTAACGGGTTAGGTCAGCAACGCAGCAAAACGCCCCGGAATCACCGTAGGATAGCAATTCACTCCATAAATACAACGTCGTGAGGGAAAGTCGGGTGGTGCCCAGGAGAGGACTCGAACCTCCACACCCTTGCGGGCGCCAGCACCTGAAGCTGGTGCGTCTACCAATTCCGCCACCTGGGCACGGAGGCGATCTGTTAGAGAGCGCCGCGGCGGTTGTCAATTCCACGTCGTGCGGCCGCGCGCGTCCTTTCCAGTCTGCAAGTGTCTCGTGTATCCCTAATGGCCTACGGGCCGCGGGCGGTGGCCCCTTGCAGGAGGATCGTGATGGCGGATCGGCTCGACGATCAGGGTCTGGCGACGGTTTTTGGCGGATCGGGCTTTGTAGGCCGTTATGCGGTCACGGCGCTGGCCAAGCAGGGCTGGCGGGTGCGAGCGGCCGAACGGCGCCCTGACCTCGCCGGTTTCCTGCAGACCGCCGGTTTCGTCGGCCAGGTCGCTCCGGTGCAGGCGAACCTGCGTTTTCCCGATTCGGTCTACCGGGCCATCAGCGGGGCAAAAGTGGCCGTCAACGCCGTGGGCGTGCTGGCCAGCACCGGGGCGCAGAGCTTCAAGGCCGTTCACGTCGAAGGCCCGCGTGCGGTCGCCAGGGCGGCCCGAGAGGCCGGAGTGAAGCGGCTGGTGCACATTTCGGCCATCGGCGCCGATGCGGCCTCGCCGTCGCGCTACGCGCGCACCAAGGCCGAGGGAGAGGCGGCGGTGCTGGAGGAGTTCCCCGAGGCGATCATCATTCGGCCGTCCATCGTCTTCGGTCCGGAGGACCAGTTCTTCAATCGTTTTGCCGCCATGGCGCGCGTGTCGCCGCTGCTGCCGCTGATCGGCGGCGGACGTACGCTTTTCCAGCCCGTGTTTGTCGGCGACCTTGCCACGGCGATCTCGGCCGCTGTCGCCGGCGCTGGCAAGCCGGGGACGATTTACGAGGCCGGCGGCCCCGAGGTGCTGTCGTTCCGGGAGCTGCTTGATCTCACCCAGCAGTGGGCGGGCCGCGATCGGGGCTATCTGCCGATGCCCGTGTGGCTTGCCAAGCTGCAGGCGTTGCTGACGTGGCCGTTACCGAACGCGTTGCGGCCGATCACCGTGGATCAGGTACGCCTGCTGCAGAGTGACAACGTGGTCAGCGCGGAGGCGAAAAGCGAGGGTAGGACCTTGGCTGGGCTGGGCGTCGCGGCGCCGCACGGGATTGCCGCGATCGTGCCAGTGTATCTGGAGCGTTTCCGTCCGCGTGGGCAGTTCGCCAGCTACCGCACCTGAATCTGTATCCCGAACAAAGAAAGGCTCCAGCGCTTGGCTGGAGCCTCCTCGAATGGTCGGTCAACGATGCGGTTGCGTGCGGAATCAGTGGACGCTGGCAATCTCCAGATCGTCGTCGATCGCGTGGCCAATCGCCGCCTGGCGCGTGTCGGTGAGCGCCAGGGGTGTGCCGTCGGCAGCATGCAGCGAGAACAGATTGATATTTTGCGGCAGCCCGTCGACGGCCGGAAACATGCGGCTGGCCTCTTCGGCCGTTAGCGTCTTGATGTAGGCAACGACGCCGCCGCCGAGCGTGGCGAGCTCGTGCTCGGTCATGACGAGATCTGAATGCTGACTTCTTTCGGCTTCGGTCATGACGCTACTCCTCTTCTTCTCGGGCCCGCCCCCGCCGGCTGAACCAGCCTGGGTGGATATCGGCGCTCCGAGTCTGTGCCCACCGCTGTCACGCGCGGTGTGACTGTCTCTATGCAACGTTGACGCACGTCACTTTCTGTCGCGTATCTCGATCGTCCGGATCGGGCGCTCGGGTTCGAGGCGCCTAAGGTCGATCGTGAGCAGTCCATCCGACAAGTCCGCAGACTTTACCTCGATTCCCTCAGCAAGAACGAATGTGCGCGTGAATTGGCGCGCCGCGATGCCACGATAGAGGTAGTTGCGGGATCTGTCGTCAGCTTGCTTGCCACGCACGATGAGCTGGCTGTCGGCAAGCGTAATTTCGAGCTGATCGCGCGTAAATCCAGCGACTGCGAGAGTAATTCTCAGGGTGTCGACGGCGCCGTTTGCCGCGTCGAGCCGCTCGATGTTGTAGGGGGGATAGCCGTCCCCGCCGCCCTTCGTCGCCCGATCAATCTGGCGCTCGATCTCCTCGAAGCCGAGGAGGAGCGGGCTGGAAAGCAAAGAAATGCGCGACATTGTGCGAAAGCCCTTTCTTAAGCGACCTTCCGTTCGCAGCGCCGCCGGAGCCTTAACCTTGCCTCCGCCAGCCCGGCCTCGATATTTGAGCACCGGTCCTGCGAGAGAACATATGGGCGACATACGGGGGACCTTCAAGCGCTTCCCGAAGCCTTAGAAGAAGGTTCTGACGGTATGTCTGGGGGACATGAACACGTTGTCATTTGACATGGGGAGGGTGAGCCCGAAGATGACGGCCAGATCACTGTTTCGCCGAGCCGACTGCGACGGCGGTTCAGCCTCCATCCAAATCGCAAATCGTCCAGGGTCAATCCGGGGTTCTATCGATGCTCAAGCTCGGCGTAAGCCGTCTGGCAATCTCAGCAATGGCCATGCTCATGATCGCACTCGCTTCGCAGACCGCCTCCGCCGAACCGCGCGCCACCGAATTCAAGCTGTCCAACGGCATGGATGTCGTGGTCATTCCCGACCATCGCGCGCCGGTCGTGACGCACATGGTTTGGTACAAGGTCGGCGCGGCCGATGAGCCGAAGGGCGTCTCGGGTATCGCGCACTTCCTCGAGCATCTGATGTTCAAGTCGACCGACAAGATCGCGGTCGGCGATTTCTCCAAGATCATCTCCAAGCTTGGCGGGCAGGACAACGCGTTCACCGGCCAGGACGTGACCGCCTATCACCAGCGCATCGCCAAGGATCAGCTGAAGACGCTGATGGAGATGGAAGCGGATCGCATGACGCATCTGCGGCTGACCAACGATGAGGTCGCGACCGAGCGGCAGGTGATCATCGAGGAGCGGCGCTCGCGCATCGACAACAATCCCGGCGCCCGTCTCGACGAGCAGATGAACGCCGCGCTGTACCTTTCGCACCCCTACGGCGTTCCGGTGATCGGCTGGGCGCACGAGATGGCGAAGCTGTCGCGCGAGGACGCGCTGCGCTTCTACAAGCGGTATTACGCGCCCAACAATTCCATCCTCGTCGTCGCCGGAGACGTGACGCCAGAGGAAGTGAAGCAGATGGCCGAGGAGACTTATGGAAAGCTCCCGGCCAATCCTGAGGTCGATGGGCGTTCGCGGCCGCAGGATCCGCCGCACATTGCCGCTCGTCGTGTCACGCTCAAGGATCCCCGCGCCGGCAATGCCTCGTTCCATCGCTACTACGTTGCGCCGAGCTACGTCACGGCGAAGCCGGGCGAAGCCGAGGCACTCGATCTGCTGCTGAAGATCGTCGCCGATGGCTCGACCAGCCGCCTGTATCGCAAGCTCGTCGTCGAGGACAAAGTCGCCGCGACGACCGGCGGCAACTACTCTGGCTACAGCCTGGATAACGGCGCGATCTCCCTCTACGCGGTAGCCGGCGGCGGTGATCTGCGTTCCGTTGAAGCGCAGGTCGACGGCGTGCTCGAAGACGTGCGAAAAAATGGCGTCACCGAACTCGAACTCGAGCGCGCGAAGAAGTCTCTGATCGCGGACTACATCTATGAAAGCGACAACCAGGCAAGCCTCGCCCGCCGCTATGGCTGGGCGGTGGCCATCGGCCGGTCCATCGACCAGGTCGAAGACTGGCCGAAGGCGCTTGCAAACGTGACGATCGACGACGTCAAGAAGGTGGCCAACACATATCTCGACTCGCGCGGTTCGGTCACCGGCTGGTTGCTACCCGAGGCGGACGACGGCAAGGGTGCCGGCGACCAAGTCGCGCAGCCCGTCGTACACACGCGCTCCTGATATCCGATATGCGAGGAGGCTATGATATGGTCGCAGCCAGCTCCCTGTGCTCGAGGACATTCCGCACGTTTCGCCGCTTCGGTGCTGGTTCTCTGGCCGCATTCGCCGTCGCCATTTTCGCTACTCTGAGCTCGCCTGCAAACGCCATGAAAATCCAATCGGTGAAGAGCCCCGGCGGTATCGAGGCTTGGCTGGTCGAAGAGCACGCTGTGCCGATGATGGCGATGCGGTTCGCTTTCGACGGCGGCAGCTCGCAGGACCCCAACGGCAAGGAGGGCGTGGCGAACTTCGTCACCGCGATGCTGGACGAAGGCGCCGGCGATCTTACCTCCCGCCAGTTTCAGGAGCGGATGGAAGACCTCTCGATGCGCATGAGCTACGAGGAAGCCAAGGACGCTTTCTACGGCAACTTCGAGACGCTGACGGCAAGCCGCGACGAGTCCGCCGAGCTGCTGAAGCTGGCGCTCAACAAGCCGCGCTTCGACACAGATGCCGTGGAGCGCATTCGCCAGCAGCTCATGGCCTCGCTCGCCTATGCCGCTCGCGATCCCGACAAGGTGGCGCAGAACGAATGGTATGCAGTGGCATTCGCCGGGCACCCCTATGCGCGGCCGGCTAACGGCACCGAGGCGACGGTCTCGAAGATGTCGGGCGCCGACCTGGAGAGCTATCGCAAGCGCGTCTTCGCCAAGGATACGCTCAAGGTGGTCGCCGTCGGCGACATCACACCCGAGCAGCTGGGAAAAATGCTCGACGATGTTTTTGGCGGACTTCCCGCCAAGGCAGAACTGTCGCCGGTGCCAAAGACGGAGCCTGTCGTCGGCGGCCGCCAGACGGTTGTCGATATGGACGTTCCGCAGTCGGTAGCGGTGTTCGGCATGGGTGCCATGCCGCGCAAAGATCCCGACTTCATGGCAGCATTCGTGCTCAACCAGATCCTCGGTGGCGGCGGCTTTGCTTCCAAACTTATGGAAGAGGTGCGCGAGAAGCGCGGCCTCGCCTATTCCGTCTACACCTACGTCTACCCCTACCAGCACGCCTCGATCTTCTCGGGCGGCGTTGCCACGCGCAACGACAAGATGGGGCAGTCGCTCGACATCATCCGCGAAGAGCTGCAGAAGATGGCCAACGGCGATGTCAGTCAGACCGACCTCGACAACGCCAAGAGCTATCTCGTCGGCTCTTATCCGCTGCGCTTCGACACCAACGCGAAGATCGCCACCCAGCTGTTGGGATTACGCATGGACGATTTTGGTCCCGAGTATGTCGACAACCGCAACGCGATGGTCGCGGCCGTGTCGCTCGACGACCTGAAGCGGGTCGCCAAGCGTCTGCTCGATACGCACAACCTCATCGTGACGGTTGTCGGCAAGCCAGCTCTTCAGCAGGCGAAGAAGGGCTGAGCGAAGCGGTGTCCGCGACGCGCTTTGCGCGGGCTCCCGGATGGCGCCTTGCTCTACGCCTCCGGGACGACAGTGATGGGTTGCGAGCGAGCTGTGCGCGTCAGCCGTTCGCTTTCTTTTCCCGCTCGATGCCTTCGGTGATCAGCCGGCGCGCCTCGCCCGAGTCGCCCCAGTGGTCGATCTTGACCCACTTGCCGGGTTCCAGATCCTTGTAGTGGCCGAAGAAGTGCTCGATCTGCTGCACTGTGATTTGCGGCAGGTCGGTGTAGTTGGCAATCTTGTCGTAGCGCATCGTCGTTTTGCTGCTTGGCACGGCGATGATCTTCTCGTCGCCACCGCCTTCGTCCTGCATGACGAGAACACCGACGGGCCGGCAGTTGATGACGGCACCGGGAATGATGGCGCGCGTGTTGCACACCAGAACATCGACCGGATCACCGTCGCTGGAAAGGGTGTGGGGGATGAAACCGTAGTTCCCCGGATAGCGCATGGGCGTGTAGAGGAACCGATCGACCACCAGCGTACCGGCTGCTTTGTCGAGCTCGTATTTCACGGGCTCGCCGCCGGCGGGCACCTCGACGACGACGTTGATGTCGAAGGGTGGGTTCAGTCCGATCGCAATTGCGTCAAGCCGCATGGGGTCTCCAGGAATATATGACGGGGCCGGCATTGGGCCCCCTTACTGTTGTCGCGCGCACAGATGGACAAATTCCCCTCAGTTGGAAAGTGCGCCCCGGTCGCAATTGCACTATCGGGCGCCTTTGACGCGCCAATCCTATGGCCTTTGGTCGAATGCAGAGGGGAATTGCGTGGATGACACGGCTCCCCGGCCGCATATCGAGGCGAATCGACGGCTAGGCTGACTCCCATCGAGGAGGCACCCGTCATGGCGATCCGCCAGTTATCACCGGAGACCATAAACCGCATCGCGGCGGGCGAGGTCGTGGAGCGTCCAGCCAGCGTTGTCAAAGAGTTGGTCGAGAATGCGCTGGATGCCGGAGCAACCGAGATCGAGGTGGTTGCCGCCTCGGGCGGGCTGGCGCTCATCCGCATCACCGACGACGGCTGCGGGATGCCACCGAAGGATCTACAACTCTGTGTCGAACGGCATGCGACCTCCAAGCTCTCGGAGGAGGATCTGTTTTCGGTACGCACGCTCGGCTTTCGCGGCGAGGCGCTGCCGTCCATCGGCTCTATCGCCCGCCTGACGATCGTCTCGCGCGCTCGTGGGGCAGCCGAGACCTACGCCATCGCCGTCGATCGCGGCGCCAAGAGCGAGGTGCGGCCGGCGGCCGGTAATTTCGGCACGTCGGTGGAAGTGCGCGAGCTGTTTTCCAGCGTGCCGGCCCGGTTGAAATTCCTCAAGTCTGAGCGCGCCGAAAATCAGGCGATGGGCGAGGTCGTGAAACGGCTCGCCATGGCGCATCCGCAGGTCGGTTTCACGCTGACCACAGGCGAGCGCACGGCGTTGCGATTGCCGCGCGAGGCTACGGGCGATGAAGGCCTGCTGCAGCGCCTGGGGCGCATCATGGGCGGCGCGTTCATGGACGATGCGGTGCCACTATCGGGCGAGCGCGACGGCATGGCCGTCACCGGTTTTGCCGGATTGCCGACGCTGCACCGGCAGGACGCCGCGCAGCAGTTCCTGTTCGTCAACGGGCGCCCGGTGCGCGACAAGTTGCTCGTCGGCGCGGTGCGTGCGGCCTACGGCGACCTCATTCCGCGCGGCCGCCAGCCGTTGCTGGCACTCTTCCTTTCGCTGCCGCCCGAGGAGGTCGACGTCAACGTGCATCCGGCGAAAGTGGAAGTGCGCTTTCGCGATTCCGGGCGGGTGCGGTCGCTGCTGATCAATTCGATCGGCGCGACCTTATATGCGGCGGGGCACCGCGCGTCGGCAGCCAACGGCGTTTCAGCGCTGGATGAGCTGCGCGAGAACGTGGTGGCGTTCGAGCGGCCGCGACCGAGCTACTATGCACCGGCGCGCGGCTCGATGTCGTTCGGGCTCGCCGAGGCCATGCAGGCGCCGCTCGATGTCGGCGCGGTTCCGAGCGCCGATGCCAGTGCCTTCACAGCGCCTGTCGCCGACGAGCTGCAGGAGCGGCCGCTTGGGGCGGCACGGGCGCAGTTGCACGAGAATTATATCGTCGCGCAGACACGTGATGGCGTTGTCATCGTCGATCAGCACGCCGCGCACGAGCGCCTCGTCTACGAGCGGCTGAAGAGGATGCTGAGCGAGGGTGGTGTGTCGCGGCAGGGCCTGCTGGTGCCGGTGGTCGTCGATCTCGACGACGAAGAGGCGGCGGCAGTGGCCGAGAAGGCGGACGAGCTGGCGGAGCTCGGTCTGGTGCTGGAGCCGTTTGGATCGGGCGCGATTATCGTGCGCGAGGTGCCGGCGTTGCTGGGTGATGGCGATGTTGCCGGACTGGTTCGCGATCTGGCGGCGGACATCGTGCGCGAGGGGGCGAGCAGTGCGCTGAAAGATCGCCTGATGGCCGTGTGCGCAACGATTGCCTGTCATGGCAGCGTGCGGTCTGGGCGGCGGCTGACGCCGGCAGAGATGAACGCGTTGCTGCGCGACATGGAGGCGACGCCCTACTCGGGGCAGTGCAACCACGGCCGGCCGACATACGTGGAGCTGAAGCTCGCCGACATCGAGAAGCTGTTCGGGCGAAGATAGCTTTTGTGCTCCCGGCGACTTCCCTGCGGCGAGGCGGCCGCCGGGCGAAAGAGCTTACAGCTCAGCCCTTCTTCAGGACCAGCATCAGGCCGCGCAGTGAGCTGTTGAAAAATTGGATCTCGACGATCTGGCGATCGTTCATGACGATGACGTCCATGTTGGCCGTCAAGTCGCCGCCGCGGACGGCGATGCGGAAACCGCGCTCGGTGACCTCGCCCTTCAAGTCGCCACCGACGTTGTAGACGAGCTCGTTCCAGGTGCCGGTGAGCTTGCCGTCCTTGGCGGCGACGTTGCTTTTTACCTCGACCTTGCCGCCCGAAGACGCGCAGCGAATGGTCTGCTTGAGTGTGTTGCCCGTCTCGCCGACGAAATAAGTCGCGCGGCATTTGACGCTCTCGACCTTGCCTTCGCCGAGGCCGAGGCGGCCTTCGCCAACCCAGCGGCCGGGCAGCTCCTTGAACGGCGCGTCCTTCTGAACAGGGGCGGGACGTGGGGCTTCGCTGACGGCTTCATCAGATGGCGTGTCGGATTCAGCCGCCGGTTGCTCCTCGGCTGCCGACGGAGGCGCGATGGCAACCTGGCTGAGGACGAGCATAAGTGCGGCTAGGGCGTAGAGGACTGGCTTCAT
>JBAZYB010000144.1:0-10654 GCA_041659545.1 Hyphomicrobium sp. | reverse complement strand
CAAGTTCGTCGATTTCCGCTTTACCGACACCAAAGGCAAGATGCAGCACGTCACGGCGCATACCTCGACGGTCGGCGAGGATACGTTCACGGACGGCTACGCATTCGACGGCTCGTCAATTGCCGGCTGGAAGGGCATCGAAGCTTCCGACATGCTGCTGCTTCCCGATCCGCAGTCAGCCCACCTCGATCCGTTCTTCGCGCAGTCGACGCTAGCTGTGTTCTGCGACGTGCTCGAGCCCACCACTGGCCAGTTCTACGAGCGTGATCCGCGCGGCATCGCCAAGAAGGCCGAGGCGTATCTCAAGTCGACCGGCATCGGCGACACCATTTTCATGGGTCCGGAAGCCGAGTTCTTTATCTTCGACGACGTGCGCTTCACGGTTGAGCCTTACAATACTGGGTTCCGCGTCGACTCTACCGAATTGCCGACGAACACCGGCACCGAATACGAGATGGGCAATCTCGGTCACCGTCCACGCACGAAAGGCGGTTACTTCCCCGTCCCCCCGATCGACAGCTGCCAGGACATCCGCTCGGAAATGATCTCGGTACTCGCCGAGATGGGCGTCGAGGTCGAGAAGCACCACCACGAGGTTGCTGCCGCCCAGCACGAGCTCGGCATCAAGTTCGGCCCGATGGTGACCATCGCCGACCATATGCAGATCTATAAGTACGTCACGCACATGGTCTCGCAGGCGTACGGCAAGACCGCGACGTTCATGCCGAAGCCCGTCTTCGGCGACAACGGCTCGGGCATGCACGTGCATCAGTCGATCTGGAAGGACGGCAACCCGACCTTTGCCGGAAACAAGTACGCCGATCTTTCCGAGACGGCGCTGCACTACATCGGCGGTATCCTGAAGCACGCCAAGGCGATCAACGCCTTCACCAACCCGACCACCAACTCCTACAAGCGTCTGGTGCCGGGTTACGAAGCTCCCGTGCTGCTCGCCTACTCGGCGCGCAACCGCTCGGCGTCGTGCCGCATCCCGCACGTGTCGAGCCCGAAGGCGAAGCGCTTTGAGGTTCGCTTCCCCGATCCGTCAGCCAATCCGTACCTTGGCTTCACCGCCATGCTGATGGCCGGCATCGACGGCGTCACCAACAAGCTCAACCCCGGCGATCCGATGGACAAGAACCTGTACGATCTGCCGCCGGCCGAGCTTGCCAGCATCCCGACCGTCGCCGGCAGCCTGCGCGAGGCACTCGACAGCCTCGACAAGGACCGCGACTTCCTCAAGGCTGGCGGCGTGATGACCGACGACATGATCGACGCCTACATCGAGCTGCGCATGGCAGAAAACATGCGCTACGAGCTGGCGCCGCATCCGATCGAGTACGAGATGTATTACTCAGTCTAAGCGATCGACGATCCAAGCGCGAGGCCCGGGTTCGTCCCGGGCCTTTTGCTTTTCAGGCCTGCAGAGGACGGGCCGCTCAGAAAAAGAAGATGATGGCGATGAATACCGCCGCCCAACCGATAAGCCAGACGCGATGCGCCTGGCCGGCCGACCAAGTGCCGACACGGCGAGCCGTCTCAGTCCACGAGACCTGAGCGATGAGCGCAATGCAGAGGCCGATGCCCAAGCCGGCGATAACCGACCGGTAGTCCAAACCCTGCCCGTCCAGATCGAGGCCGGCAATGCTGGTGACGTCCGTGCCGGCAGGCGCCACCATGATCACCGCGGCGATCATCAGGCCAAGTGCCAGCATTGAAAAGAAGTTCAGAACGGACCGCATGAGGGGACCAGGCAGCTGTCAGTCGGCTGCAAGTTATAATCCCGATTTCAATATTTCCTTAACCCTGCCGGCCGTCCTCGGATCGATTGACAGAGGCACACGAGGGGAGCACGGTTGTATGACCTCTTCGGAACCAGGGAGGTTAGGAAAATGTGCCCACCGGGTCACGCGAGGCCGCTGGGTTGATGTGTCAGAAGACGCATCGCCGCTGTCGGCAGCCAACACAACTGAAGCTCTCGTGAGAGCATCCGGTGCCCGCGGATTGGAGCATTCCGTCCATAAGCGGTGTCGCTGGATAACTCTCTGATCCACCCAGATCCTTGGGAGGGCTGAGCAGGAGCGGGATCAGCGCCCTGACGCGCGCCGCTCGATAGATAGTCAGCCCAGAGCCCGAACAGGTCCGCCGGTTCGGGCTTTTCTCATGTGGCGCATATGCAGCCTGAAACGGACGCCCCTTCATATTGCGCGGATATTTGTAGAAAATTCACTATGTGCGTGTCAGGTTTTGATTAGGTTTTCAATGGCCTGCGCACCAAGCTTCAAGCGTTGTCAAAGCTTGCACGCAGGAACAGCTCGCGGCGGATGTAGTCGCTGCGATGCGGATAGCGAGTGGAACCGCACCATGCGTGCCCTGACGTCCGACTTCGATAGTCTCAGCCCGGCGGATGGATTCCTCGGTGTGCTGGACCAATTTGCCGCCCTGCGCACGTACGCAGGCGGCGCACCGACTGCGAGCGGCTATCGGATGCTCTCGCCAATACAGAACGTGCGGCGATCAAAGCGGGCTATTCCAGCACCGAATTTCGCAGTACTCGCTGCGCGTGCCAGCGCGCGCATGCGCAAGACGGGCTTTCTGTCGGTGCTGTTCGTCGTCGGGCTCGGTGTTGCCGTTCTGGCGGGGCCAGCCAACTGCCCCTGCTCTAGTGAATTCAACATCGCCCAGCACTCGTCTTTGGCGCGAATGGGCTATGTGCAGACCGCCCTCCTCGTCAGTCCCCAAGTGCAATCGTTTCGCGCTGCTGACGTCGCGCCGGAGATGATGACGGAAACGCTCATCGAGCCCGATGGCGCTGCCTCCGGCGTGTCTCCCATTACAACATCGGCGCTCGAGCCCTCTCGCGAAGCGATCTCGGCGCGCCGCGATGATTTGAGCAGTCTTGTTGCGGGACGACTGCCGAGCGAAATTATTCCGCTCTCCGATGCGGGGCCGACGGTCAGGGTTGCTGCGCTATCGAATACGGCCAGCGATGCACTGAACACATTGCCGATGATCGAAGTCGAGACACCGACGACCGAGGCCATAGCCAACGACGAAGAAAAGGTGACGGCAGCGCCCTCGACACGGACGCACCGCAAGCGCGCGTTGCGGGCCTATCGCTCTCCTGTCGGCGGCTCGGGCCGGCAGGCGCACCGCCCTCGCGATCCGCAACTTGCGCAGCGGGCTCCGCGGTGGGCGCAACAGATGTACGTGAGCCCCTGGCAGTCGCAGGCCTTCTCTTACACGCGCTAGGCCGCGCAAAGCGTTCGCCATCGCCGCGTCACAGGTTGCGGGCAGCCTGCGGCGATGAAATCCCATCTCGGCGCCCTGCTGGCCATCTCTTGTCTGCACCTCGTCACAGCGGCGGCGCAAGCGACGCCTGCTGGCTACGCTTGGCCGCATGCGGAGGGCGAGGCGACACTCGAAGAACAGATCGCGCCCCCCGCCGGCTACACGCGCGTTGCCGTTGCCGCCGATAGCTGGGCTGCTTGGCTTCGGGGGTTGCCGATGAAGCCCTCCGGGTCGCCGGTGCTCACCTTCACGGGTGCGAAAAAATGGCGGCAAGACGTGCATGTTGCGGTTGTCGATATCGATGTCGGCAAGCGCGACCTGCAGCAATGCGCCGACGCGATCATGCGTTTGCGTGGCGAGTGGCTGTTTGCCGCCAACCGCAAGAGGGACATCCGCTTCAACGATACCGACGGCAAGCGCCTGCGCTTTTCAGCACGACGCGAAGACGGCTACGGCTCGTTTCGCAAATACATGGACTACGTGTTCGCGTATGCGGGCACCTACTCGCTGGAGCGCGAGTTGAAACAAGTGCCACTGTCCGACTTGCAGATCGGAGATGTCTTCATCAAGGGCGGGTTCCCGGGCCACGCCGTGCTCGTGGCGGACATGGCGGAAAATACGTACACGGGCGAAAAGCGCTTCCTGCTGCTGCAGAGCTACATGCCGGCGCAGGAGATGCACGTCCTCAAAAGCCCAGCCGCCGGGGATGGCTCGCCGTGGTATCCGGCGCGCTTTGCAGGCGACCTGACAACGCCGGAGTGGACTTTCTCCTCCGGCGCGCTGCGGCGCTGGCCCTAGGGATGAGACAGCGGCGTTAGCGGATGATCGCCAGCGTGATGAACGCGGAGACGGCGAACGTCACGATGCCGGCGGCGGCCTTGAGGGCCGCATCCGGGTCAGCGTGCGTCATCATCTGGTCGAAGGCAAAGCCGAGTCCACCCAGCCCTAGGGCGAGGATGACGAGACCGACGATCATTCCCACAGTACCGCTCATATCAATGACCTCCCTTGTTATCCAGCGGGCGGCGCCCGACTGTTTCGCTTCCCGGCTTCTCTATTGGGCCGGCGTTGCTGGAGGAGCTGCGTCCTTCTCGTGTCGGTGCTGCTCCCAATCATAATTCTTGATGTAGGTGTTGACCGAGTGGGGTCCATCCGGCTGCATGTGCGTATAGACGACGACTCCCACGGCTAATCCGATGGCGAGAAAAATACCGAGAACCGAGCGCAGGATGACCGATCCGCGACTTACGGCGCCGGCCCATGACGGGCGCACGATGCCGAGCACGAGATAGATCAGCGCGAAGACGAAAATAATCGTCGCGATGAGATGCGTTACGTTGGTGAGGCCTTCGTACATTTGGCAGCGTCCCCGTTGCACCGAGGCTTCGTCTGCGGCTCCCAGCAATCCGCGCCCAGCACACCGATCATGCTGTCACATCGGGACGGGTGGTCAATAGGCTTTAATTTTCTGGATTGCGTCTCAAGGCAGAGGGGGTGGGGTCTCGGACTGAATTTGTGCCGGCGTGTCGTCGCCTCCCGGTAGCTGGCGCGCGACCAGATAAAATGCCGTCGAGGCCAGCAGCATCAAAACGGCCGCTATGACGGCCACGGTGCTGCGCTTGGTCGCCCACACCAATGCGGGGCGCGCGAGGCCGATAGAAAGATAGACCACCACAAGGACGACGATGAGCTGGAAGAGCCAGGACGAATAGTCGAGCGTGGGATGGGACATTGATGGCCTCGGATGGGCTTGATCGGTGGCCCATCTTCGTTTGATCGGCTTAATGGAGTGCAACTGAGGCCGAGATTAGCTGGCCAAATCAGCCCGCGGCGGCGAGGGCGAGCGGCAGGGCTTGGGCAAAGACGGCCAGATCCTCATCGCGGCCGCAACTGATGCGGATGCAACGGTCGAGCGGCGCAACGCTGGGCATCCGGGCAAAAACATCGCGCTGCAGCAGTCCGTCGAGCACCCGGCGGGCAAAGGCGCCGTCGCGGCCGCAGTCGATGGTGACGAAGTTCGCTGCCGACGGAAGTGGGGCAAGACCGCTTCCCAGCGCGATCTCGCCGATCCTATCACGCGCCCGCGCAATGCGGGCAACGGCGCTGGCCAGATACTCCTGGTCTTCGAGCGCCGCCAAGGCGCCGATCTGTCCCACGCGATTGATGCCGTAGTGATTGCGGATCTTCTCGAATTCACGGATCAAGCCTGCTTCGCCGACGGCATAACCGATGCGCGCGCCGGCTAGTCCGTACGCCTTGGAGAAGGTGCGAAAGCGCAGAACCCCCGGGTTGGTGACGTCTATGGGCAAAAGCTCGGCGCTAGGAGCGGTGTCGCAATAGGCCTCGTCGAGGCACAGGAGCACGCCATCTGGAAGCCGGCCGATCAGCTGGCGCAGCGCCTCTGCCGGCCAGAACGAACCCATCGGGTTATCGGGATTGCAGACATAGAGGATGCGGGCGTCTGTGCGTTCAGCGGCGTCCCCCAGCGCGTCGAGATCCTCGCGATCATCGCGATAGGCGACGCGTTCAAGGCGACCGGCGCCGCCGGCGACGTGGAAGTTGAAGGTCGGATATGCGCCGTTGGATGTCACGACGGCGGAGCCCGGCTCGACAACTAGCTTCACCACCAAACCGAGGAGGCCGTCGATCCCCTCGCCGATGACGATGTTATCGATGCCGACGCCATGAAAGCGCGCGATCGCCTGGCGTAGATCGAAGCTCTCGGGATCGGCGTACATCCAGTTGCCCTCCGCAGCCTCACGCATGGCGGCAATGGCGTGTGGCGAGGGGCCGAAGATGCTCTCATTGGCACCGAGGCGGGCGCGGAACGGCCGGCCTCGGGCACGTTCCTGGGCCTCCGGTCCGACAAAGGGCACGAACGCGGGGAGGCTTTCGACAAGGGCGGTAAGACGCGGGCGGGCCATGGGGAGATCTGCGCTGCCAGAGATGCATCGGTCTGGCACCGCGAAGCGCCCGGCGTCAACCGCCGGCCATCCGGGAGGCTAATGGCCTCTTCGAGGCATCAGATGAGGCACAGCTCGGCCAGCTCGCGACGCATCTTGGCTGGCAGCTCGGCAAATGCGCGGTCGCCATTGCCGAGGTCAGGCGGCGCGTCGGCGGGATCGAGATAGCGCCAGCCCTGGAACGGGCGCCGAGGCACCGGGCGCACCGGCACGAGCAGATCATCGAGGATGAAGCGACACCCTTTGCTGCCATCCGATTTGGCTCCCGGCTCAAAGCCGATGAGCTTCTGGCGCACCTGCACGGCGCCTTTGATCACCCAATAGATCGAGCCGCCATCGAGCAGGTCGGCTTCGCGCTTAGGCGTTTGGAATGTGGTGTGCCAGTTGCGCGCCGTTGCGCCGGCTTTGCGTTGCTCGGCACGACGCGCGTCCTGCCAGTCGGCCAGCTCTTCGATGCTGTCGACGCCGACACATAACTTGATGAGGTGAAGCGTCATCGTGCACTCCCCTGCACACGGCGCCGATGATGCACCTGAGCACGCCGACGCCGCCAGATCATCCAGCGTGCATCCACAAGAAGCGGCTATTTCTCCGTGCACGTGCCGACGTACTGCGCCACCACGGGCTGGCCCAACACACCGAAGTGGCGCGAGTGGACGGCCGGATGCGTGCCGCTGGCGGGGTCGGTATCGTAGATGGTGGTGAGATTGAGGAAGCCCTCGTTGACGACCTCGAGGAAGTGATTGGCGTTGATCGCCCGGACGATCTTGAGAGCGCCGGCCGGCTTTCCTCCCTCGCCGGCCAGTTTGGCCGTCTGGGCATCGAGGTCGACGTCGATGATCTCAATGTCGATGGGTTCGGGCTTTTCGCTGTTGAACGCTCCGTTGTCGAACGTCCACGTGGTGCCGCTGGCAAAGTTGCAGCTAAATCCCTTTGGCTCGGCGCTCTCGGCGCGGGCCTCGGAGACGGCGAATGCCGCGACCAACGCGCAAAAGCCAGCAACAGTCGTTTTGATGTGCATATACCCTTCCGGCGGCCGATTTTCTTCTTATTGAACCTTGCCCGCCACTCACAAGCAACACATCCCAAAAGGCTAAGCGTCGCGGGCCTCAACCCCCAGCTACGCCTTCAATCCGCCCCGTTTCAAGGCTCGTTAGCTCGGATTGAGGGGTGAGATTCGATGCGGCTTGCGGATCCGACAATCATCATGCTGGCGTGCGCCTTGCTGGGCGGCTGCGCGAGTTCGTCGACCGACATCAAGCCCAATCTCGTCAGTGACGCGCCGACTCCCTCCGAGGGCTTGGTGACTGGCGCCCTTCCTTCTTCGGGTTATCAGCTCAGCGAGGAAGAGCTGAAGTACGATTGCCGCAAGCTGACCGGGATGATGCAGATCCGCATCCTGCAGATCCGCGGCTATGACGCCAACAAGCAGGCGTCGCTGGCAGCGCGCAACATGCAATCGATCGCGACACCGATCTGGGGCGGCACCAAGGAAGGCGTCGACCCCGAGGGGCAGTATCAGCGCGACCGGGCCATGCTGGAGGCCTACAATCAGCGGCTGGCGACCAAGCAGTGCAAAACCTTCGACATCGCGGCGGAGTTGGCGGCGACAACCGATACGACGCCACAGCCCGTCGGTAAGCCGCCGGTCAATTAGCGGCCATTAGCAGCGAAGAGCGTTTCTGGTGTAAACGTCGCCTAGAGGACGATCATCGGAAATGCGATGCCGACAGACGATCAAAAGCCCAGCTTCGATATCGGCGAGCGGCCAAGCCAAGTTCCCTGGCCACCGTATCTGCTTGCCGGCTGCGTCGTGGGAGCTATCGGCCTTGGCCACCTGACGCCCCTACCCTGGCCGGGAATGGACGATGCACCGGCGCGCGGTATCGGGATCGGCATCGGTGTTGCCGGTATGGTGCTTCTCGTCTGGGCGCTGCTGACGCTGCGCAGCAGCGGCACCACGATGCTGCCGGACGTGGGCGCCACGCACCTTGTCACCTCGGGGCCGTATTGGCGCTTCCGCAATCCGATCTATCTTGCCGACACGATGATCCTGCTCGGCGTTGCGGAGCTGACCAAGAACGCTTGGCTGGTCCTGGCGGCGGCGGTCTTTGCAGCGCTGGTCACTTGGCTTGCCATCCTTCCGGAGGAGAGCCATCTGGAACGGCGTTTTGGCAAGGCATACCTCGACTACAAGGCCAAGTCGCGTCGCTGGATCTGAAGGAAGGAGTGATGGCTACCGACTTCGGCGAAAAGGAGCGCGCATTCATCGAAGGCCTGAAGGAAAACACAGGCCGGAGCCTCGATGAGTGGATGCAGGCCATATCGGCGATTGGGATATCGCAGCGCAACGATGTCATCGAATGGCTGCGTCATCAGGGATTGATGTTCTCCAAGGCGTCATGGCTGGAGCGCATCCATCACAACGGCGGCAAGCCCATCTATGCTGGCGTCACGCGTGAGGCGGCCCCGCGACGACCGCCTGCGCGACGCGGCGAGATGCGGCTCGGAACGCCTCCCCTGGTCGCAATTCCGGCGGCACCCGCACCCGTTCAGGTGACCAATGCGGCGCCCGTGCCTAAGCTTGCAGTCGTGGCGCCGCTTGCGAACGGAGGCGAACTCGACGCCCTACTCGCCAAGGCGAAGGCTTATCGCCCGCTCGCCCAGCATGTGCTGACCAAGATCCGGCAGGTGTGCCCCGGCGCGGACATCAGCTTGCGCGAAAGCGCCGTCGCCATTGGCGCCCCAGCGCCTTTTGCGTTGCTCGGCATATCGGCGAGGGAACTGCGGCTTCACCTTGCACTTGGTGAGCATCCTTTTGACGAGTCAGTCAAAAAGGGACAGGCCGGCGGAGGACTTGGCAAGGGCGATGCGCTGTCCCACATGCTGGTGCTGACGGACGCGCGGCAGCTCGATGGCCGCTTCCTGGAGCTGATTGCGCAGGCCGCGGCGAACGCGGCAAGCTGAGCGCGCATATCATCGAATAGCCTGAATTCTGCTCCCTTGTGTGGAGCAGTTTTGGAGACATTGCCATGTCCGCCGACGTTCGTTGGCCGCTGATTGCTGTAGCGCTTGCCGCGCTCATCACTTCCCCCGCGCCACACGCGCAGACCGCCCAGCGCGATAGCATCGCAGATCTGATCTCGCGCTCCACGCATGAAGCGAAAGCGGAGCGAGTTGCCGAAACGGTTTTGCCTGCCACGGGTGCCGCACAAGCAAGCCCGCCCGCCGAACCCAGAGATCCGCGAGAGGGTGAGGAGGGCTTTGAGCAGGCGCGGCAGCTCATGCGCGCTGTCGATGCCGTTCTGCGCGATGCCGCCGATCAACGTTCGCAGGCGCAGAAGCTGCCGGGCCGCGACGAGTTCATCCTGACGCCGCTGTGGACCGAAACGCGTGAAGATCGCGAGGCGCGCATCCGCGGGCTGCTCGATTCGGCACTCGGCATCGTCACCGATGTTCCGATCGTCGAGATGCAGAAGAAGGTCGAGGGGCTACGACAGAATATTCGCGATATCGATGCCGAGATCGCGACGATGAAAGAGAAGCAGCTGACGGCGCCGAAGGATGCGATGCTGCCGGGGGTGCTCACTGATACGGTCGGGAGCCTCGATTCCAACATCAAGGATGCCGAGCAGCGGATCGTCAAAAACAAGGACGAGATCCTCAAGGCGAAGGTCGAGATCGCAGCGGCCCTATCGAAGGCAGGCGTCGAGTTGACGCCCGATCAGGTCGACCTGCTGCTTGACAGCGTTCTGTCAGGCGACCTCGTGCGCCTCGTTGCGGTGTTCAACGCCGCGAAGATCATCGACACCCAGCTCGGCAAGCTGCTGAGCGCAGCCGGCGACAATATGAATTCGGCGCGCAAGTACTTCGCCATGCACGCGGCGCTGTTCGCGATGCTGGTGCATGCGCAGGGGTCGGCGATCGAGAAGATCGACGCCAACTACATGCCGAAACTCGACGCGATCTTGAAGGACATCCAGACGGCCCAGGCAAAGACGGCAAAACTCCTGCAAGGGACGAACCGTCCTGACCAGAAGCGTGCGCTGGAAGCCAACCGCGACGCGCAAAAGGTCGCCGCAGAAGCTGCCAGAGGATACCGACGCTATTTGCAGCAGCAGCGCGAGCAGATTGCCAGCGCGCGCACGCGCGCCGTGCATGATCTGCGCATCGCCGACAACACATATGAAACCGTCGAGGCAAGCTTCCAGCTCAAGAACCTGATGCGCGACAGTGCTGCCTCGTTCGAGGCTATCCAGAAGCTGGAGGCTCCGACGTTCGACCAGATCTTCAAGAACGAGGAACTGCGTCAGGAATTCGAGAATCTGACGCGGCGGCTGGACGCGCCGTCGAGCTGAGCTGTCTCACCGCCGCCAGCGGGTTAGCGGCGGTACTGCACA
>JBAZYB010000143.1:0-10671 GCA_041659545.1 Hyphomicrobium sp. | reverse complement strand
CATCGACGGGCATTGCTGTCTATCTGGCACTCCTGTGGGCGTACGGCCTTCTCGAGCAGATGGAGCCTGTCGCAGACCCCCTCAAGGACGGCCAGGGACTGGCGCTCGCCCGGACGCGGGAGAGGACGCATGCCCGACGCACAGAGGCTCTGGACAATGACTTCTAAGAAGGCCAAGCGCTGCTATGTCTACATAACGTTGCCGGGCGAGCTGGAGGCAGTCACTGCCGCGCGCTTCGAGTTGTCGGACGGTGTAGGCAAGCTCGTCTATGGCCGCTCGTACCTCGCGCGCAACAACGCGGTCGAGATCGATCCGGTCGAGCTCAAGCTGGGGACGCAGCAGTACGAGACCGCGTTGCTGCGGGGCGTGTTTGGCGCCCTGCGCGACGCCTCGCCCGACTATTGGGGACGGCTTGTCATCGACCGCGCCGCCGGCAAAGCGAAGCTGGACGAAGTCGACTATCTTATCCAGTCGGCGGACGATCGGGCCGGCGGGCTCGGCTTCGGGCACAATGAGAATCCGCCTGCACCCAAGCGCGATTTCAACAAGACGCTGGACCTTAAATCGCTCCAGGAGACCGCCCTCGCCCTGCTGAAAAACGACGGGAAGCTCAAAGGGTCCGAAGCGGCCCAGGCGCAAAAACTGCTGCTGCTCGGCACTTCCATGGGCGGCATGCGCCCCAAGGCGGTGGTGGAGGACAGTAAGGGTCTTTGGATCGCCAAGTTCAACAAGCCCGACGATCGCTGGAACAGCGCCCGTGTCGAGCACGCCATGCTCACTCTTGCGAGGCGTTGCGGCATCACGGCTGCAGAGAGCAGGGTGGTCAAGGTCGGCGACCGTGACGTCCTTCTCGTCAAGCGCTTCGATCGCGAGAAGACGAAAGACGGCTATCTCCGCTCCCGCATGGTGAGCGGGCTCACGCTGCTGCGCGCCGACGACGTCGCCGGCGACCGGGCCAAGTGGTCATACCCGGCGCTGGCCGAGGAGCTGCGCCGGGTCTGCTCCGAGCCGCGCAAATCTGCAAACGAGTTGTTTCGGCGCATGGTCTTCAACGCGCTGATCAGCAACACCGACGACCATCCGCGTAACCACGCAATCATCGCAAGGGATCGCAGCTGGCAGCTATCGCCGGCCTACGACCTCACGCCGACCCCATCGGCCGGCATGGAGCGCGATCTTGCGATGACGATCGGCGATTTTGGACGCCGAGCCACTGCGCAAAACCTAGTGACGCAGAGTGCCCGCTTCCTTCTTCCCAAAGAGCAGGCAGAGACAGTCGTCGCGAAGATGGAAAGGATTGTTCGAGGGCAGTGGGAAACGGTGGCCCGTGCCGCCAAGGTGACGGCCAAGGACTGCACAATGATCCGCAACGCGCTGGAGAATGAGGGGTTTTCATTCGAGGCTGGCGAGGACGGTGCGCTTTAGCCTACATGTGTTCAAAGGTCGCCGCGCAGTCATCGCAAGAGATCTGCGCGACGACCGCGCGAGGCATCATATACGCGATAACCCGTATTGTTTAGAAATGCGCGTTTGCGTATAAGATCATAAAATACGCAATAGCGTATATTGACGTTATATGCGGTAGCGCGTATATTTTATGTATGACCACTATTATCCGCACGTCCAAGCAGCTTGGGGCGGCCTTGCGTAGAATTCGCAAGGGGCAGGGGCTTACGCAGCAGGCCCTTGGCGACAAGATGCACGCACGCCAGGCGACAATCTCCAAGCTCGAAGCGGGAGAGCCGGCGACACAGCTCCGCACGTTCCTCGACGCGCTGGCGGCCTTGAACCTTGAACTTGTGGTTCGTCCCAGGACTGCCGCGCCGGAACACGAGATCGAGGATCTGTTCTGATGGCGAGGCGGAGTGCGCGCATCCCGCTGAACGTCTTTCTGAATGGCAAGTTGGTCGGGCGCCTTCAGCGCGAGCCCAGCGGCGCCATCGAGTTTCAGTATGACCGGAGTTGGCTCGAGTGGGAGAGCGCCATCACGGTGTCGTTGTCGCTTCCACTCCGCGAGGACCGGTACATCGGCGCTCCCGTCTTCGCAGTCTTTGACAATCTGCTGCCGGACAACGAAGGGATGAGAAGGCGCGTTGCAGAGACGGCCGGTGCGCAAGGGCCCGATGCGTTTAGCCTTCTCGCCGCGATTGGTAGGGACTGTGTTGGCGCGCTTCAGTTCCTCCCCGCCGGTGTTGACCCCGGCAAGGCAGGAGATGTGTCCGGTCGCAGGGTGAACGATAGCGTGGTCGCCTCGATCATCGCGAACCTCGATCGCAATCCGCTTGGCATCGGCGATGACGCCGAGTTCCGGATCGCTCTTGCGGGCGCGCAGGAAAAGACAGCGCTCCTGAGCTTGAAGAAGAAGTGGCTCGTGCCCCACGGGTCGACCGCGACGACCCACATCCTGAAACCCGAGATAGGCAAGCTCGAGAACGGCATCGACATGTCGCTCAGCGTCGAGAACGAGCTCCTTTGCATGGAGCTGGTGCGCGCACTCGGCCTGCCTGCGGCGCCGACGAAGATGGTGGATTTCGCGGGCCGACGGGTGCTCGTGGTCGAGCGCTTCGATCGCGTCTGGGCGAAGGATGGGCGCCTTCTGCGCGTGCCCCAGGAGGACTTCTGTCAGGCTCTGTCGGTGCCCCCGAACAGAAAATACCAAGCTGACGGTGGGCCTAGTATCGTCGATATCTCCAATCTACTTCTGGGTAGCGACCAGCCCGCGGTAGACCGTCGGACGTTCTTCAAGTCTCAAGTCGTGTTCTGGCTGCTGGCCGCCGTCGACGGCCATGCCAAGAACTTCAGTGTGCAGCTTTCATCGGGGTGCCGGTTCAAGATGACGCCGCTCTATGACGTCATGTCGGTGCAGCCGGCCATCAAGGCCAAGCAGATCAGCCACAACAAGACGAAGCTTGCGATGTCGTTGGGCAAGAGCCGGCACTATGTCATCGACAAGATCTCGCCCCGGCACTTCGAAGAAACCGCGGACGAATGCGGGCTCCCGTCAGGTACCGCAAGGGAGGTTTTTCGGGAGCTGGTCGACACGACGCCGAAGGCCATCCAGGGCACGCTTGGGAAATTGCCCAAAGGCTTCCCCGCCAAACTCGGCGATCAGATCGCTGAGGGTGCCTTGGCTCGACTGAAGCAGCTCGAGAGAGCCCTGACCAGTAAGGCGGGGTAGACTCGCTGAATGACGGGGCGTAACTGCCTCTGCCGCCGCTGCCGCGATCAGAGCAGCTTTGCGGTTCACGATGCGAACTGCCTAGCCTCGACTTCGGTGCACGCTGATGGCATTGCCGATGCCATGGCGGAGATGGTCCCAGAAACATTGGCTGCAGCGAGCACGGCCGGAGAGAAGCGCGTATTCTCGGCGCTCGAATGGCTGCCTGACGATTGCCTCGTTTACTACGAGCCGGTCGTTCAGGCCCGCCACCCCGATCTGATCGTGGTGATGCCCGATGTCGGCGTCCTGGTCATCGAAGTGAAAGACTGGCGGCTTGCCGAGCTGACGAGCGTCACGGCGGATACGATAGAGATCCACCGCCGCGGGCGCTCGGAGATGGTCCAGCATCCACGCAGGCAGGCGCGCGGTTACATGCTGCGGCTGATGGATGAGTGCCGCAAGCACCCACAGGCCAGCAAGCTGGTGCAGAACGGCGGCCGGTATACGGGCGGGTTTGCTTTTCCGTTCTGCTACATCACGGTTCTGAGCAACATCAACCGCAGCCAGATCGAGCGCGAGGCGCCGGATCTGGACCGCTTGTTCCCGCCGTGCGTAACAATCACCCGTGACGAGCTCGCGAGCTGGGAAGTAGCCGATCCGGCGGCACTGCTGGCAACGCTCAAAGCCTGCTTCGATCCTTGGTGGCCATTCCCCAAGATGACGCCAACGCAAGTCGACATATTGCGCAGCGTCATCCATCCGGAGGTGGTGATCCGCGCCAGCGAGACCGAGCTCGCAGTGCTCGACCTGCGCCAGGAGCGCAATGCGCGCGCCATCGGCACCGGCCATCGGATCGTCTACGGCGTTGCTGGTTCGGGCAAGACGGTGCTGCTGATCGCCCGGGCGAAGCTTCTGGCCGAGGATCCGGAAAAGCGCATCCTCGTCTTGTGCTATAACCGCCTGCTATCGCAGCATTTGGCGACGTCGCTGTCCAACTATCGCGGCGTCGAGGTGACGACATTCCATCGCTGGGGTGTCCGATCCGACGTCGAATTCCGCAAAGGCGAAGACGACGGCGCGTTCGGCGATCGTCTGCTGGCGCGCATGCGGAGCAGCACAGAGCTGCAAGGCCAGTTCGATTCGGTGCTGATCGATGAAGCGCAGGACTGGCCGTGCTCGTGGTTCCAGTGCGCCAAGCTGGCGCTCAAGGAGCCCGACACCGGCGATCTTCTGATCGTGGGCGATGGCAGCCAATCGCTCTACCGCAAGCGCGATTTCGCCTGGGCCGATGCCGGCATTCACGCCAGTGGCCGCGTGCTCAATCGCAAGTTCGACCTTGATCGCAACTACCGCAATACCGTCGAGATACTAGGCGTGGCGCGCACCTTCTCGGCGCGACCGGCAGGTGGCGTTCAGCAGATGCCGGTGATGCCGCTCAGCCCGGATACGGCCGTTCGCTCGGGGGCAGAACCGCTGCTGATCCGGCTCGATGATGCGGCGAGTGAAGTGCACTACGCTGCCGCGTTGATCGAGACATGGCTCCGCGGCGGAGTGGAGATCGGCGGGCGGCATCAGCGTATCAGACCGGGTGACATCGCCGTGCTCTATCCAAGGCGGCGTCCCGATGCTTCTGTGATGGCTCTGTGCGCCCGGCTGAATGGCTTCTCCCGAGCGGTTGTGTTGTCTGGAGATAGCCCGACGGGCACGCTGCAGGATGAAGCGGTGAAGATCCTCTCGATGCACGGCGCTCGCGGCTTGCAGTTCCGCATCGTTCTACTGCTGTGGACCGATCTGTTGGGATCGCGATCCGAGAGCGGCAACGACGAGATGGAGCGCGGCCTGCTCTACGTTGCCACGACACGCGCCGAGGATCTGCTCTTGATCCTTCATTCTGGCTGGTCGCTGCATATCGATGAGCTCTACCGGGGTTGTGGTAGGACGCCTCCACAGTAGGGGCGCTAGCAGCGAATCCGCATCGATCGGCGCTGCGACGCGCAGAGGCTGTCGAAGCAATTGCCCCCGAGCGGTTCCAGTGCAGGTGCAGCACCCCCCGACTTCCGATGGTCGAGATGCCGAGAAAGCGGACAACAGGGCTGCGGCACCAAACTTCCCTTCAAGGACACTCCGGCTCGGGCAGTTCGCATTCGACCGCGGACACCTAATGCTACTGGCCACCGGGAGATATCGTCGGCGGACGTCGACTTCTCAGTCCGGTTTCTTTGGCCGCGCCAGCAAACTCTCTCTGCCTTGCGCGTGGGTGTAACCTCTCAGATACTGATGAAGCAGCGCCGTTCATGAGAACATGAGGCGCGAGCGACCACACATGGTCATCTCACCTCCTCGGCGTGAGGAAGTAGATCGGTGTCAAGGGGAGACGGTCCCGCACCTTCTCACTGAGTTTGGGAGAGAACTCGATCCAGAGGTCGACCAACCTTTCAAGGTCAATTAGCGTGATTTTGCGCCGTTCCTGATTGCGTGCAAACTCATCCGCATCCCTGGTGAATCCGCCCGTGCAAACAAAGAGCCCGACGTCATCCTCGTTGACGTGGGCGAGGAAGGCGCTGAGTCCTTCACGGCTTACTCGCTGCTGCTGACGTTTGACCTGGACCTTGATGCGAGGCGGCCGCGTTCCCAGGGGGTCGGGATGAGCGATGATATCGAGACCGCCATCCTTGCCTGGTGGCGACGTCCACGACGGATAATAGCCCATTGCCTTAAGTAGGTCGGCGACAAGATCTTGGAAGTCGTACGGATCGATGTTCGCGACGTGAGCCTCTATCTCCGACCATGCTTGCTCGTCAGCCTGCTCGAACGTCACCGCCGTGAGTTTTTCGGCTTCTTCTGTCTCCGACGAGACATCAATGTCTGATGGAGCCTCCACGGCCGAATTGGGAAGCTCACCTCGCCGGGCGCCTTTCCATTGCCTGTAAAGGCGCACCGCCTCCTTATAGTAGGCTTCCGGATCGGGCCACTTTTTGTAAGCCTCTGCACCTTCTTCCGTTACCGACCATGTACCCTTGTGTTTCAGGAGCCAGCCTGCCTTTACGAGATCTACTGTTCCCCATCTTATAATGATTTCAAAGCGGCGATTCCCGGATTTGTAGGTCCCAGCCTCGTAGGCGCTCATGGTCTCGCCTTCAGCCACCTTGGAAAGAGCGACTCCGGCTGGAAGCCCTTCGGGGCTTTGCATTAGGACGGCAATGAGCTTGCGGAGGAGCGTGCCCGTCCGCTTCCAGGTAATGTCAGCCATTGTCGCCCCGCTGGTTCCCCTTCAGTAAGCCGACCGATTTAGACCCAATTCTTGGGCACGCCAAGTTGTTTGACGCATTCCTGAGATTGTCACCAGTATGCGACGTAGTCCGCGCGGCGCGACGCTTGTTTGTCAAGGCTGGCTGGGACGTTCACGCCGAAATCCATGAGGAGGTGAGCTTCTCTAGTGCCTGCGTTATTGTCAGTGGCATGCGTCTCCGCGCGGCAAAGCGCAGCGGGGTCGACTACGTTCTCTGCAACAAGCCCAACAAAATGGAGAAGGTGGAATGAAACTGCGGATCCATTACCGCAGCCGCGACTTCCCTGCGTCCTACACGTTTGGATCCGGAACCCTCTCAACGACGTGGAATGAGCTTCTGTGGGCGGCGATTACGGTCGGTCGGCCAAGCACGTATCATGTCTTCCGCCATGGCCGGGCATCGTTTCATGAGGCAATCTTCCGCTTGGCGCTGATGCGAATGGCCGTCGAGCAAGACACTAACAGCTGTCTTCGCCGGACTGATGCCTTCGCCGCACTAGATCCCACCGAGAAGGGGATGGTGAGCTATTTTCTGGGGATGGCGATATGCAAGCTCTTTTCTTCTCGGCTTTTGCTTGCCCCCTGGCTCCTGCACCTTGATGTGTTTCGCTCGGCTTACAATCCTGTCACGCTCGGCCGCTCACGTCCCGATCTTATCGGCGAGGATGCGAGCGGCAACTGGCATGCTTTCGAAAGCAAGGGCCGCTCGTCTGTTCCCTCTTCGACCGACAAGGCAAAGGCCAAAACGCAAGCGCAGAGACTTATCTCGGTCAACGGACACAACTGCTCTCTGCACGTTGGCTCATTCGCGTTCTTCCGTTCAGATGTTCTTGAGTTCTACTGGCGCGATCCAGATCCGAACCCAGAGGGACCAATTGAATTGCCAAAGCCCGAGGCCGAGTGGCGTTACTATTTTGAACCAGCTCTAGACCTTTCGTCCGAGGCTGACTCGGAACCCATGCGTGCTGAGCGTAAACTGGCAGACGTAACGGTGGAAATTCACCCGGAGATCCGCCGCCTCCTGCAGAATGGCCAGTGGTCGCAAGCGAGACAGCGGGCATTTGAACACCGCGATGCCCTCATTTCGCAGAGATTTCAGCCAGACGGCATCAGGGTGACGGCTGGTGAAAGCTGGATGAGGCCCTACGGAGAACGCGAACGAAGATAGGTTTCACCGGGCACCACCACAAGGTGACGGAGGTGCGGTGAGTAGAGCCGTAAAGATGCGAGTATCGAGCGACTTCCGCTCATGAGACCGAGTGACGAGAAGCATCTCAGACCCGCTATGGCACCAAAGGTCTGATGCCTGCTAGCCATCGGCTGGTGCGTCGGGCCGATGACAGCCAATGGCTCCGAAACTAAGCATGGCCGCGCTAGCATGACGAGCTGGATGGCATTCGCGATGTTCTGACGGCTCGGATGCCCGAACCAATTCCATCAACGATGGAAGGATTTGAGTGGAGTCTGTGGATCGAGAGCAAAGAACTTCGGGACGTACCTGCCGAAGAGCGGCGAAGTTTTGTATTCGCGACAATCGCCGAAGGATTTTGCCGAGTCCTCATCGAATGAGCAGGCAAAAAACGTGACGTCCGCGGCATTGTCGTTGGACTGCCTGGCATAGATCTCGCAGACGACGCTACTGTGCGCAGCCCGGCGCACAAGGATGCGAAAGTCATCCTTGCTATACCGCGACGCATAGTCTTCGATTTGGATGATGAACCGCGCGGCAGGCGGGATCGACTGGTCCAGATTGGCGTAATGAAAATTCTTGCAGATGTTGGTTATGGCCCGTTTGTTGTCGCTCCGGATATCGAACTGCCCGTCGGCATCAAAAATGTCGATGTCCCACCGCGCAGCGTCGAACACGTTGCTTACAAACAGCGTTTCGTCAGGACCTTTCGCCAGCATGCCCTGAATGAGACTCTTCTTGAGGAAATCCCCACCTGTCACACGTGTCTGCAAAGCAGCCAGCTGCATCAGCGCGAGAACGGCCCGGCGCATGCTCTGACTGACGTCCTCAACCTGCTGCTTGGAATACAGTCCGTCGGGCATCGAAAAATATGGCGCGTGGAACCCTAAGATCCCACCGGCACTCAGTCTGCGTTGAGGCAGCAGACGGTCCGGAGCCGTTCCCGCCATGAAGATAATGGCGCATGCTGAGTAACATTCCGCACCGTCTTCCACGACAGTCGCTAGACCGCGCTCATAGAGCAGCTCCGAAATCTTCAGCGCCTCGTCGTAAGAGCCGCCGTGTGAATTCAGGCACAAACCTCCCGCACGCGCGTCAAGGGGATCGATGGCCCCGCGACGATTGAGGATGCCGCTCAACGCTGCAAAGTCGCCATCTTCTATCGGCCCCTGAAGCCAGAACGCACAATGCTGCTTCTGGTCAGTTTCCTGAATGGTGGCGGCGTGAGCCTTGGAGGCCCCAAAGGGCAGGAGGCAAGCCACGCCGACCAAAATGAGCACTTGGCTGAAAATCCTGAGCCTCATGATCACCTTCACTGTTAGTTGCTTGCGCTTCGGCTAGTGCGGGCGAGGGCTACGGCATCCGCCGCTTGCTGAAATCGCGCATCGCGAACAGCCTGGTACTTCTCGCTCGCGTAGGCGCGATAACCCGCGTAGCGATTTACAAATGCTTTTTCTTCAGCCCACAGCTCTCCGCGGCAGCGTGCGGTAACCGCGACGCTTGCCGTTTCCAAATCGACCGGCTCAGGAGCAACTGCTATCGCCTCCCGGCGAATGCAGTCCGTTGCGCTATCGCGAAGCGCTGCCGTCTCCATCTCCCGTTGCGGCGAGCTGCAGCCAGCGACCAGAACGACCACCAATATGAACGGTCTCACCTGCTCCATACGACCACTGTTAGCAGGATTCACCCCCTCGGATTTGTGCCGCCTAAGGCTGTCCACAACACAGCGGACCACCGGCAGACTCCGTGCGGACAGAGCAAGGATAGTGCGCAAACAGATGGCTTGCCTTGAAACCGCTTCGACCATCGCATTTAGTGGATCCATAGATGCATGCTTTTTAGAATGGCTTTGGGCCGACCATGAAGCTGGTCCATCTCGTACTTCTGCTCATCCTCGCGGCATCCAGCGCGCGGGCTCAGCAAGACTTGCAGACAGGTGTGGCGCAAGCCTTCACGGACTTCCATCAGGGCCGCGTGCAAGCGGCAACCACGCACTTTCGATCGTTACTCGGTCAGCCGCATGGGCCCGACGAGATCTTCTTTATCCAAAGAACGCTGATCGAGATCTGCACCCTTGCTGGCGAGTGGGAGTGCGCCAGGGAGATCATGAACCAGGCGGCTCCGGCGCTGACCATACCCCACAACAGGTCACTCTTTCTGCCGGAGCTGGTTCAGCGCGAGCTTCAAGCCGCCCTATGGTATGGCAATGATCGCCTGATCACCGACATGGTCACCAAGGGCGTACCCTTCTCTACCGGCACCGTCGGCACGCATCCGGTCTCCATCGCGGGTCTCCAGCTCGCTTTGCACGAATGGTATTGGCGCAAAAAGGACATCCCTGCCGCACGACAGAGCCTTGCCTCCGCCTTCCTCGCCACGCTGCATGCCAAGGATACCGAAACCTACAATATCGCGACACTCATTCTCAGTTCGATAGAAGCCCGTCTGCGCGAAAACGATATCCTGGGCGCGACTTTGCTCCTCACTTCGACGACGGAGTATCTGGTCCGCAACCTTATGCCCTCCAAACCCCACTACGCCCGGCTGCAAACCGCGTTTGCAGCCATGTCCACTTATGCTGAGAACTACGACCTAACCAAAAAGCTGATGCAAGACGCGCAGGCGACGATCCGCGAGGTTGAGCTCAATCCATCTCTGAAGGATTCTCGCCTCGCGACCCTCAACAACATGGCCACGATATCACTCGTTCTGGCCCATCAGCTTTCGGAGGCGGACGCCGAACACGCGCGCCATCCGCTTGCTGCCACCAAGAACACCTTACTCAGTCGTGGAGATCTACGGAGTTATCCCGAGTTCTACTACGCGGTGACCGATGTCTTCCGAACAGCTGCCTCCAAGAAGGTGGACGCCCGCTGGAAGCCGCTGCTTGAACAGGAGCCGAAGCTGCAGCTCGACGATGACGAGCGCCGAAAGATGAATTCCTACCGGACATTTGCACTCGGTCTCCTCGCCGCCGACGGCACAGAGGAGAAATTGCGCCTCCTCGTAAGGGCAGCCGCCGAGCAAATCGCT
>JBAZYB010000142.1:0-10714 GCA_041659545.1 Hyphomicrobium sp. | reverse complement strand
ATCACGATGGAAGAGCCGGTGAAGTCGGCCAAAAGGTTTGACATGGTGCCGCTGCTGATGGACCCGCATTGGAAGAAGTTCGGGACGGTTTACCCGAATGATGTGTGTGGCGATCAGTGCTTGGATGAGGGGGTGAGTATTTTTTCTGGCTTCCATCCCAGCACCGCAGTTTGCCCGCCTCGGGTGACTGTGCTCGCCGAGGCGGGGGGTTTTCGTCTTTCGCTTGATCTTTCTCCCACTCAGGCCCGGTTGATGGCCAACTGGCTGTCAATGGCAGCGGATGAGGTGGAGCCCCTGTTGGACAAGTGGACGAGCATTGTCCAGTTTGAGGCCGAGCCATGTACTTCGCTGTAACCCACTTCGACGCGGCTGGCCACCGGCGCAAGGCCCGGGTGCTGGCCAAGGGCTGGGGCGATGCCATTGACCAGATGGAGCAGGTGTATGGCGTGGCGCGCGGCGGGAGCTGCCTGAAGATGAAGACCCGCCCGGTGCTGTGTGTGCCGGTGCCGGTGCAGCGCGCCCCGGCGCCAAGGGCCTGAGCCATGCCGCTTTTGCCTGATGCCCTGGTGGGCCGGCTGATTGCCCGTGGCGGCTGGGTGAGCCGCGAGGCGCTGTGCAAGGGGATGAAGAGCAGCACCGAGGCGATTGACGATGCGCTGGCCGACCTGGTGATGGAGCGGCGCATCGAATACCGCGAGGCGGTGGGTTACCGGCTGGCGGGCACGGTGCTGACGCGCCAGGCGGCCAAGACGCTGCGTGCCAATGGCTTGCTGAAGGCGGTGTGCGGGCGCCAGGTGGGCGATGAGTACCACGTGGGGGTGGCGCAGGCGCATCAGAGCCTGGGGCTGGTGATGTATGAGATGACGATGCCGATGGCTGACACGCTGGATGGGCATATCGAGCAGGTGAATGCACTTGCCAAATTTACCGAAGGAGTTTTGTGATGGATGAGATTTACCGGGTGGAAGAGTTGCGGCTGAAGGTGCTGAAGCTGCTGCGGGAGCGGGGCACGCCGATGAAGTCGGGGCCGATTTGCCTGGCGCTGGGCTTGCCGCTGTGGGCGGTGACGGCGGCGCTGGAGTCTGCGCTGAAGGGCGGGCTGGTGAGTTATGAGCCGGTGCTGGGGTTCGGGGTGGTGGTGGCTGAGTTGAAAGCCAAGATTGAACCAACCGACTGGAGCGCGGCATGAGCGGCGCCGCATTGAAGGCGTTCCGGGTGCAGTTGCACCGCCGGGGCGGCAAGTTCAAAGGGCACGTCGACGTGCAGGCCACTTGCGAGAAACACGCCGAGCGGGTGGCGGTGGCGCAGGTGATTGAGGTGAGCTTTCCCAAAAGCAAGCCGGGGCAGTGGGTGGTGGATTTGGTGACTGCGAAAGGCGGTGAGGTATGACCAAGAGCCGTGGCATTTTGCCGCCCAAGGTGTTTTGGACTGATGCTGAGCGGGAAATCGTGCGCAAGCTGTATCCCGACACCAAGAATTCAGAGATCGTCAAGGTTCTTGGGCGTCATACAGAAAAGTCCATCTGGGGCATTGCAAAGAAGCTGGGCGTCAAGAAGTCGCCCGAGTATTTGCGTGTGATGGGTGGCTATCTGGATGGCAAGCGTGGTTCACAGAAACGATTTGAGCCTGGTCATGTGCCATGGATCAAGGGCAAGAAGTTTCCCGGGCGCACGAGTTCAACCAGTTTCGTGAAGGGCCAGCGCCCGCCCAACTGGATGCCGATGGGATCCTACCGGGTCAATGGTGAAGGCTATCTGGAACGCAAGGTGCGTGAAGGTAACAACGGTGCTCTGAATTGGGAGGCCGTGCACCGCCTGGTATGGAAGGCAGCCAACGGCGCCATACCTCGTAACCACGTAGTTGTTTTCAAAGAAGGCCGCTTCACCAATGTGTTGGAGCAAATCACGCTGGATGCGATCGAGCTGGTGTCACGCAAACAGCTCATGAGCAAAAACACCATTTGGGTAAAGAACCCCGAGCTGGCTGCGCTGTACCAGCTCAAGGGGCAAATCACCCGCCAAGTCAACCGCATCAAGGAGACACAACATGTCCAACCCTCATATTGACCAGGTGCGTCAGTCGCTCCTGGACACCCTCGCCGATCTGCGCAACAAAGAGCAGCCCATGGACATCGAGCGCGCCAAGGCCGTGGCCACGGTGGCCGGTGTGCTGGTCGACACGGCCAAGGTCGAAAACGAGTATTTGAAACTGACCGGCCAGGACCGCTCCACATTCCTGGAGCAGCCATCGGATATTGCGTCGGTACCGCGCATTGATGGGCCCGCAGCGCACAACCCATTTCCAACGGTGGTGCGCCACCGGCTGCAGGGGTAAGCCATGACCAACACCACTCGACCTGCCTTTGAGCTGCAAAGCTACGAAGACAAAACCCTGCCGGAAGGCGTGCAGTTGTTCAGCCTGGAGGCCCTTGCTGATCACACCATCAGGGCTGTAGTGACAGACCCTGACGGTGAATTGCAGTGCAAAGCTGTTTTTGTGACTGAAACAAATTGCTGGCTTGCGCTTGATGCGGAATCGTGCGGCTGCTGGGAAGATGGTATTGACCTCAAAGTGTGCGGCGATCATTGGTCGCAAAAGCCGCAAACCTTGAGCCAGTATCTGTCCGTGAACGACATGCGCCTTGCCAACCTTGCAACACCTGCACAACTGGCGGGCCTGCAAGAGATTGAAGACGAAAGGGCGGCAAAAGTAAAGGCTAAAAAAGCCGATCAGCTGCGTAAGCAATTGGCTGAGTTGGAAGGCGGTGCAGTATGACCGGCAAAACCATCCCCAACAAGGTCAAACTGCAGATCAATGCCACGGGTGCGTGGCGTGATGTTTTGCGCTTTTGTACTCATGATGTCGACACCGACCTGGTGCAGCAGGCAGCGGCCAATATGGTGTTGCATGCCGATTCGTCTGGAAAAACCACTTTACGCCTTGCCACTGATGACGGGCGGCAGACGGCGCTGATTCGGTGGGACATGAAGAAAGGCTGGGTCGAGGCATGAAGGCATTGTCCATTCGCCAGCCTTGGGCTTGGCTCATCCTCAACGCCGGGAAAGACATCGAGAACCGGAGCTGGCACACCAACGTGCGCGGGCGAGTACTCATCCACGCCAGCAAGGGCATGACCCGATCAGAGTGGGAGAACGCCGTCTATGACGTACATGCCACATGCGGTGTATCAGCGAAGGTGCTGCAAGAGGGCTGCGAATTCGACCAGTTGCAGCGTGGCGGCATCATCGGCTCAGTTGAAATTACGGACTGTGTCCGATCATCCGCATCACCATGGCATGCACAAGGTCAATGGGGTTTCGTTTTGCGCAACCCACAGGCGCTGCCTTTTCGGCCCCTCAAGGGCGCACTTGGTTTTTTTGAGGCGGCAGCATGATCACCCACATCACCGAGCGCGAAACAGCGCTGACCAACACCTTGCGCACCACGACCGAGGCGCTGAACCATGTGACGGCGGAGCGCAATGCTTTGCGAGCCGAAGCGGCGCGGTACCGGCTGCTGCGCGACAGCGATTGGGAGATGTTCAAGCCCGAATGGCTTGAGCAACATGACCTTTTTGGCGAAGGCCCGGATCAGATGGATGAAGAGTTTGACGCCATCATTGCAAAGGGTGCATTGGCTACCGAGGGAGCGACAGCATGAGCGCAAACACAAAAATCGAGTGGGCAGACCACACGTTCAATCCGTGGATCGGCTGCACCAAAGTAGGCCCGGGCTGCGACAACTGTTATGCCAAGGCTGACTTTGAAGACCGCAAGCACCGCGTGACGTGGGGCGCTGGCCAGGCCCGCAGCCGCACCAAGACCTGGGGCGATCCGGTGCGGTGGAACAAGCAACATCTGTCGTTTGGTATCAAACACGGACGCAAGCAACGGGTGTTCTGTGCCTCACTGGCTGACGTGTTTGACAACGAGGTGCCCCAAGCGTGGCGGGATGATTTGTTTCGCCTCATCAGTGTCACGCCACATCTTGATTGGCTGCTGCTGACCAAGCGCATCGGCAATGCCAACGTGATGATTGGCGATGCGCTGTTGCAAGAGCCACGGCTGAAAAATGGTGAGTGCCGAGCAGCCAGCTGGCCATGGCCAAACGTCTGGCTGGGCGCCACGATCTGCAACCAGGAAGAGGCTGACCGTGACATCCCGAAGCTGCTGGCCCTGCCGGCAGCCCAGCGGTTTTTGAGCATGGAGCCGTTGTTGGGGCCGGTGGATTTGGGATTGTGCGACTGTGACAAGGGTAGTCGGCCGGGTCCTGGTGGTGTCGGCGGAGTTACCTGTCCGTGCTGCCATGGCGCGGGCGGACGCATGGTGGATTGGATCATTGTGGGCGGCGAGTCCGGCCCCAATGCCCGCCCGATGCACCCCAACTGGGTGCGCAGCCTGCGCGATCAGTGCCAATCGGCGGTAGTACCGTTTCTGTTCAAGCAATGGGGGGAGTGGCTGCCGGCGATGCAGGACGGAAATCCGGACGCCGACGAGCAAGTCATCAACGCCAGCGATTCGCCGATCAAGGTCGGCAAGAAGGCCGCTGGCCGCCTGCTCGATGGCCGCGAATGGAATGGAGTGCCGACATGACGCCAGAACGCCAATATCCCCTGCAGTGGCCCGCTGGATGGGCGCGTACCAAGACGCCGGGCAAGTCCCAATTCTCAACCGGAATGGATAAGGCTACGCGCGGCCTGATGGAAGAGATTCGCCGGCTTGGCGGGCGTCTGCCTGTCATCAGCAGCAATGCGCAGTACCGGCTTGATGGCATGCCCTATGCCCGCCAGGGCCGGGTGGATGACACCGGGGTTGCCGTTTACTTTCAGCGCAAGGGAAAGCCGATGGTGTTCGCCTGCGACAGCTACTGGACGATGCACGAGAACATGCATGCGATCGCCAAGACGATCGAGGCGCTGCGGGCGATTGAGCGCTGGGGCGCCAGCGACATGATGGAGCGGGCGTTTACCGGCTTTACGGCGCTACCGGCGCCGATTGTGGCGGGCATGCGGAGGCCGTGGTACGTGGTGCTCGATTGCAGCCCGAACTCAGGCCCCTCAGCGATTGAGCATGCTTACAAGCGCTTGGCGTCGAAATATCACCCCGACCGTGAAACTGGCGATGCGGCAAAGATGGTGGAATTGAACGTGGCGCGGGATGTGGCGTTGAAGGAGTGCGCAGCATGACCACCACCCACGTTTCCATGTGTCTTTGTGTCCGTGGCGCAATTCGCAATCTACAGGCTCAGCGCAGCAAGAAAACCGGGTTTCTTCATGATGATGGTCGCCCCATGAACAAGGGCGAAGCGATCAACGCCCTGATGGATGAACTGGTCAAGGGACACGAGACGATTCCAATGAATCCACTTTGTGGCAACCCTTGCCAAAACTCACCGCTTTGCAAGGGTTTTGATTTTGGCGAGCGTGGCGGTTGTCCTGGATACGAGGCTGACGCCACACCAACCCCTTGAGGTTTCCACCGTTGCGGCCCGCATGGGCGCGCACCGGCCCCAGTTATTCGTGTGCAAGACGTTACAACAACAACAGCATGTCAACATCAACATTTCAAGGCGACAGCCCTCTTAAAGTGGCTGCCCAAGAGCTCAACCTTCGGGTGGATTGCGCTGATTTGGCGCTCAAGCTGCGCCTGCCCCGTGACGGTGAAAACAAAGGCAATTTTGAGAACCCGAAACATGTCGGGCGGCCCAAGACGTTGGCGTGTTACCCCGACAGCGGCAAGGGCAGCAAGTGGAAGGACTTTCGCACCGACCAGCACGGCGGACCGATTGACTTGCTGATGCTGCATGGCGGCATGGACTTTGCCAGCGCGGTGAAGGAGCTGGCGGGCATGTACGGCGTGACGATTGCGCCGCGTGGCCAGCCCGCGGTGCAGGCCCGCAAGAGCACGGCCGAGTTCATTGCCGACAACTGTTTGCGTGACGCCCGTGGCCCGCAGGCGCAGGAGGTGGTCGACTACCTGGTGAGCCGGGGCATTGAGCCGTTTGCCATTGACGATGCCATCAAAAAAGGCACGCTGGGGCTCAACTTGTGGAACAGCCCCACAGCGCAGCGCGGCGAGGTGAACTGGGGCGGGCCAGCGGCGGCGTTTGTGGTGCGCGGCCAAAAGACTGGCCAGGTGGTGGCGGTGGACATGCGTTACTTCAACCCGGCCGACAACGGCGGGGTGAAGACCCAGAGCCAGGGCGAAAAGGCGCGTTACCCGTGGTGCAGCGACTGGCGCCGCCTGGAAGCGGCCAAGACGGTGTATGTGGTGGAGAGCAGCATCAACGTGCTGAGCATCGAGAGCTGCCAACTGCCCGGCGTGGCGGCCATCAGCCTGCGGGGCACGGGCAATGTGGAGACGATTGATTGGGCGTTTTTGCGCGGCAAGCAGGTGGTGGGCTGCATGGACAATGATTTGCCCTTTGAGACCGGTCCGCACACCGGGTATTGCGCCGGGCTCAAGGCGTTTTGGCGGCTGCATGAGATTTTGACCGGGCTGGACATCAGTTGCCTGATGGTGGACCAGGGCGACTGGAAGGATGACGACGACCAGCCCGTCAACGATGTGAATGACTTGCTGAAGGCCCGTGGGCCAGACGACACGGCCAAGGCGCTGCGCAAGCTGCAGGACTGGTTGATTCCCGGTATGGTGGGCAATGACGAGCGCTGGGGCAAGCCCCGGCTGTACCTGCCGCACCATGATTACCTGGTGTACTGGAAGTACCGGGTGCAGGCCGATTTCACCAAGGTGATTGGCAAGACCACCAAGGACGAGGAGACCGGCACCGAGAAGCATGACTATGGCGACGTATGTGGGTTCAGGGTGGCGGCGGTGGCGCGGGTGAAGATTGCCAGCCCTACCAGCACCATGACGGGCGAGGCGGACAGCAGCGCGCGCACCGTGTTTGCGGTGAGTGTGCAGTCGGCCAGGCATGGCCCGGTGTTGCAGCGGCGGGTGCTTGAAGATGACCAGTTGCACAACCTGGAGGTGTGGAAAAAGTTTGGCAACGTCATGGCCCCCTTGCCTTTCGGTCGGATGCTCAATGTGTGGGAGCGGGCGGTGGATATTGGCGCCCGGCACGCGGTGAACTTTGTCGGGCTGGCGTGGCGCGATGGCGTTCCAGTGGTCAACGAGGGGTCTGACTGCTTTTTTCAGGACCCAAAACAGCAGTGCCCCTACAGTGAGCTGGCGTTTCCGTCTGGCACACCGGCCAATGGGCGCGCGGTGTTGTTGGCTTATGGCTACACGTTCAAAAGCAACGCGGCGCTGATCCCGTTGGTGTGGGCGCTTGGGGCGCACTTGAAAGCCTATTTGGGTTACTGGCCGCACTTTGTTTTGCAGGCCGAAAAAAGCTCCGGCAAAAGTACCTTGCTCAAGCGCATGGAGCGGTCCATTGCCATGTCGATGTTTTCCGGCCAGAGCCTGGAGACGGCGTTTCGGATGTTGACCAGCATCAGCTACACCAGTCATCCGGTGGGTTGGGAGGAAATCAGCGCCCGTAAACAGGAGCTGATCGACCGTGCTGTCAGCAACCTGCAAGAGTGCTACCAGTACACCCACACCCGGCGCGGTGCGGCGCTGACCGACTTTTTGTTGTGCGCTCCGGTGATGTTGGCGGGTGAGGATGTGCCGGTCAAAAGCCTGATCGGCAAGGTGGTGAAGTCCACCCTGACCACAGACCGCCAGGGCGACCAGATGCCCGAAGACCTGGTGCAGTTCCCGGTGCGCGAATGGTTGCAATACCTGGCGGCGACGGGCAAATCAACCACCCGCGAGATTTTTGCCGAGCAGCAGGCGCACATGGAGTTGAATTGTTCGGCCAAGTTGGCCGATGCCGGGGCCAAGCGGATGCTGACCAACTATGCCGCCGTGGGCACGGCCTGGGCGATGCTTTGCGACTTTACCGGGCTGGACCCGCAGACGGGAAATTTCCTGAGTGATCTGACGGTGGAGATGAATGCCCACATCATGGATTCGTCCAGCGACCGCCAGCCGTGGGTCTGGATCACTGAAAAGCTGCTGAGCGAGATCGCGGCGGGCAACTTCCGCCACCCCTACAAGTTCGACACCGAGGACGATACCCCGGTGCTGTGCGTGCGCACCGGCCACATCATGGACCACATGAGCCAGTCGCCCGCGTTGCGCGACTTCTGGAATCAGTTGCCAGTGAAGAGTGACCGGGTTTACAAAAAGGCGCTGGAGACACAAGGTGTGCTGGCCGCTGAAAATATCGAGCGCACCATTCAGGGGCGGCGCGTCAGCTACCTGGTGGCCTTGAGCCTGCCCATGCTGGAGAAATTTGGCCTGCACGCGGTGGAACCCAAGGGATACGAGCGATGAACCGTTTTATTGCCCGAAATTGCCGTTTTTACGGGGTGCAGCTATGAGTGCATCAACCCGGTGCCGATCGTGCAACCTGGCGCGGTTTGGTGGGCCTGTTTTGGGGTCTGGGAAAAAACGGCGCAGCACTGCGCTTTTGGTGGTGCATAATTCGCCGGTCAGCTCGAAAGGGCTGATCGGGTTTGGAAGCCCGAAGATCGCAGCGGCCCAAAGCCGCTACCCCGCACAGGTTTGCGGCTTTTTCGTTCGTGCCCCAGTTTTGGCGGCTCGGACGGGAGGGCGCAAGCCCTGCCGGTTAAACAGCCTCCGCTGCGGTCCCGGTCTTCCAACCCGTTCGAGCTGCCTCCCCCGTTTGGAAGCGGGTGAGGTGGTTGTTTCAAGACCGCTACCTTGGAGGCCATCTATGGCACACACCCAAACCGGCCCGGCTACGCCCGGCCCATTCCCGTTCGCCCTGTTTTTCCCTGACCAGCTTGAGCACTTGCACGATGTGCGGCTTGACGCCGAGCGCGTCAACGCCGCGCTGGCGGCCGTCATGGAGCTGTTGCAGGGCTGTGACCCAGCCCACAAACTAAGCGCCGGGAACCTCGAATCCTTGCTGGAGCCCGTCTGGGCTGGCCTGGACACGCTGTGCGGCGATCTGCGCACGGTGGACAAATCCGATTCTTTCAACTGAGGAAAAAACCATGTCACTTACATCCCGTGAATTTTTGGTGCGCGAGGTTGGCGAGCGCATTGCCGACCTGCTGCAAGACCGCGAGCGCGCAATCAGCCTGGAGCAGTACCAGAAGCACTCAGAGTGGATTATTGAAGAACTGCTGCGCATCGAACGGCCCACCGAAGACTGGTTCAAGGCGAATAGGGCGCCCGCTCCGTGAGTTGCAGCGTTGTCACCGTCGAGGCAGGGGAAAACCCTTGCTTCGACAAAAAAATTTTGATCGTTTTGGAAAAGTTATTCACCAAGGAAGCGGGCATGTTGAAAAACTCATGGATTGTGTCGTTTTTATGGCCTGTTTTGGCAGTTTGTAACTATCGAAATGGCGTGGTTCTAAGGTTGCAGCCCGTTTCACAATTCCACGAGTCGGGCGGTTTTTTCCAGCAAATAGCACTTTTTGTCCACATGGCTGTTTTTAAAATTTCACGTCATTTACTTACTTTTTTTTCTTTTTATAGAGAGAGAAAGATAAGAAGACAGGGGGAAAACCTCAAAGGAAGCAATCCATGAGTCGGGCGAATTTTTCCATGTGTAAAAAAAACGACATCCAGCAAACGGACTGCGCTTTTGTGCCGACTACTGGATACAAATGGGCGCTGTTTTTAATTAAATCAACAACTTACGTTAAATCCAGCAATCCAGTAGTTTTTATGTCCTATCCCCCAACGAGAGGTTCGCAATGAGCGCTGAAAACTGGACTGATGACGAGGCAATTGAGGCCTGGCTGACCTATATGGAGGCGTTTCGGGGCCGCACGGCACGCACCATCGAGTGCTATCGGGCCGCGCTGATCCGGCTCAAGGAGTTCATGGAAGGCAAGCCCCTGGTGCACGCCGAGCCTGACGAGCTGGAGGTGTTTTGTGGTCTGTGGCTGCACAAAAAGGGGGTGATTGCCCGCAGTCGCAAGCCCTACATTTCGGCGGTCAAGGGGTTTTATGCCTGGTTGCAGGGCAAAGAACAGGGCGTGAAGGGCAACGCTGCCAAGGAGCTGATGCACCCCATCACCGGCCACCCGCTGCCGCGCACCATCAGCCTGGCCAACGCCGAGCGCCTTATGTGGGCGCCAGACATGGGCACCTTCATTGGCATCAGGGACGCCGCTATTCTGAGCCTGCTGATTGGCTGTGGCCTGCGGGTGTCGGGGCTCACACACCTGAATGAGTCGGATCTGCAAACCATGGAGCTGGAGTGCACCATGCGCCTGACGATCAGGGTCACAGAGAAGGGTGAGCGCGAACGCATCATGCCGGTGCCGCGTGAGGCCGAGGCCCTGCTGCGTGTGTACCTGGGGCATGAAGAGCTGGCCAGCATCGACCGCTCATTCAAGGGCAAGGGCGGGCGTACTGACAAGGTGCTGTTTGTCACCACCAAGTCACCCACATTGCCCACCCATGAGTTCATTGGTGAGAAGCGCCGGCTCAGTCGCAAGGGCGTGCGTGATTTGATCCAACGCCATGGCATCAAGGCAGGCATTCCGGCATCCGAGCTGCACCCGCATGCCATGCGCCACCTGTTTGGTACCGAGCTGCTCGAGGAAGACACCAGCATGCTGGCCATTCAGGAACTCATGGGCCATGCTGACCCCAAGAGCACCGCCATCTATGCCCAGCTTGCCATGCGCAAGAAGATGAAGACTGTGGACCGGGCCGCGCCCATG
>JBAZYB010000141.1:5989-10845 GCA_041659545.1 Hyphomicrobium sp. | reverse complement strand
TGGGGCAGGTTCAAGGCGATCATCATAGAACGCGGCTGAAATGAACCCGCACACGGCTGGGTGCATGCGGCGACTGGCGGGCAAGAATATGCCGAGGTGCGGCGGCACCGTCGGCATGTGCCCCAGAACGTATTCCAAGGAGGATGAGCCGGATTCACCGGGATGAACGCCCTTGATCGGCTGCCCGAGTTGCATTTGGTCGCCGACCAGGACCAGATTGCGAGCGCTCGTGCCCATCGCCACGATGTTGCCGAGCGACACTTGGCCAGCTTCATCGACGAAAAGATAGTCCAGCTGGCGGTCCAGGTCCTGACGCGAAAACAGCCAAGCTGTTCCGGCGATCAACTGATGCCCAAGGACTTCAACATTGTCCGTGGTGTTACCAATCATTACGCCGTCGAAGAACTGGCTCTCCTTCGAGGATTTCTTCATTCCCCGGAAATTCAGGCCGCGAGATAGCGCGACTGCTTCGACCTCGGCCAGGAGCTTGTTGATGGCCTTGTGTGAATTGGAAGAGACGCCGACCTTCTTGCCGGCTTCGAGCAGGGCCACGATGGCGCGTCCACTTGTATACGTCTTGCCGGCGCCGGGTGGGCCCTGAATGACAAGATAGCTCTGATCGAGCGCAGCGATGGCCGCGACGGCCCGCGCCACAGGATCGCCCTGCAGCTCAGCGAGAACGGCGCCCCCGGAAAGGCGCGGCGGGCTCTTTTCCAACAGGTCACGAACCGCACGATAGGCGTTACCGTTCTGGGATGCGGACTCGGCCACGCGGAAAATTGCATCTTTGAGAACGGTCGATCCGATTGGCTTAGGAGGGAGCAGTGAGAATCGAGCGGGGAGCGCGCCACCTTTCTTGCCGCGCTTCAACTGTATGCGCCGGGCTTTCTCGTCAATCTCGACGACTTCACCCGCAGGCGCGAGTGTCTCGGACAGGAGCGGCTTATCCTCGTCCCGCAATTTGAAGTCTTGCGCGGGGAATCCGAAGGTGTAGACGAATGACTGCTTGATCGGAGCAGGGGGCACGCCCACATCGTGCAAGCCGCCGAGGCATTCTGCGTCATCGATAAGATCTTCTTCTGGCCGGTATTGCCGATCGAACATTGCCCAATGCACCGGCTTGGCCTCACGCCGATGAAATTCTAGCAGGTCGGCCAGGGTCGCGGTGCCGGCTGTCCCGCAACGCGTTAAGGCGGCATGCATCTGCGCCGTGCGCTGCTCGGCGGCTTGCCGGTCATCTGCTTTTTCGTCTTCCTGGGCCGCGGCGTCTGCACTCGAAAACCAGGGTGCTGTCCCAGGACGGATGGTGTTCAGCCAATCGCGAAGAAGCAAGGTCGAGACGCAATCGATCCGGTTGTAATCCTCGATTTCGGCCAACAGTGTGGGGTCCTGAAGCTTGCGCCAATTCTCGTAAACCACGACGCTTTGTCCGGCCGTCTTCACCTCGCCCTCACGCTTAGGCATGTAGAAGACTTCCATATTTTTGATCGAGTAGCTGGGCTCTGAGACACGAATTCCTTCAACCACCACTCTATAAAGGTCGACCAGCTTTCGGCGCCGCAGGAGATCATCAAGCTCCGCCTCACGCGTTCCATGGAAGATCGACAGGCGCTTGAGTGCTGACGCCTCGTAAGACGCGTAATGATAGATATGAGCGGCCGGGTGGGTCTTCAGGCGCTCGACCATGAAATCGATGGCATCCTCAAAGGCCTTCTTCTCTTCCTCTCGGTTATGAGCCCAGAAGGCCTTGAAGGCCGGTTTGTCGCTTGGCCCGCTGATGAACCCGAAAAGGTATTCGAGGCCACCCGTGATCAGAGGATCGCCCTCCATGTCGAAGAAGAAATCTCCCGGATCGGATTTCGGCACCCGGCAGAACCCGCGCCCTTGCTCGACTGACAGGATCTCGTGCCTGTTCTGCCCGTCCTTACGCTTGGCGACTTGAAGGGCCGCCTGGCTCTTCAGACGCGCCAGCATCGCGTCCGGCAAGCCCTTCACGCTTGGGCCAGCGTAGGCAGCAAGCGCGTCGATGGTAGAAATCCCGGCGTCACGCAGATTGCGGATTTGCGTCGAACGCATATTGGCAACAAGGCTTAAGTGACCTTTTTCCTGCCACTCGGCATCGCAAACCGGTTGCCAACGGCAGTAGAGGCATTGCGAGCAGGGCTCGGGCGACGAGGCTTCTGGCGGCACCTCCGTGAACCCGATCAGCCGGTCCGCAGCGGCCTGCATGTAGTGCGTGTAGTCGTGCGTCCTAAGAACCGCCTCGGTGCCATCGCCGAGCAGCACGCCGACGTTTGCCGGAACGAGACCCTGCTCCTGCTCGATGAGGGAGGCATAGACGCCAAGCTGGATGACGTGACTTGGCTTTGCTGTACGCGAGAGCTTTGTGTCGAGGACGATATAGCTCCACGGCCCGAGCTGTGAAGGGATGTCGACCTTCCGTAGGAAGTCAGAATAGCCGTGCCACGGCCGAGAAAGCAGGGCTCCCTGATAGATGATGTCGACACCCCGCTGCATGGCGGCACGCGTGGCCGCAACACGCTCATCGAGCGTGGCGGATGAGGAAATGGTTTCAACTGTGAGGCCTTCGGATCGAAGCCGTTCCAGATATGCCGCTTCGTGCTCAAGGCCCTTCTGCTGCAGAAGTTCAGTCTGCGCGTCGTGCTGCTCGGGCGCTTTCGGGCCGCCCTGCGCCGCCTTCAAGTCAAGAAGGGTCGCGTGTCGGCAACCGAGGAAGGTGACCAAATCACTAGCTGAAAATAAGAGTTTGGCGGCATTCACTTGCATAATATTCCCCTCGCACCGAACCCTATGCGGCCCGGCGCTTCTTCGCGGTGATCAATTCATCAGGATCAATCGTACGGCCGTCGGAATAACAGTAGATCTGCGAAATGCGCTGACCGTCCCAAATGTAGCTGTAGTGGTCGGTCTGGACTGCTGGCCCGGCGAAAGCTGTCGGCCTCAATGTAACTGCGATGCTCTCGCCGCTCCGCGTCCGGCTAGGCACCAGGAGCCCGTAGGATTTCTTCTCACGCAGTGAGATTGCCGCTTGCCGGATCTTGCCGGGCTCCGCGCCGTTCAACGCACTCACATCATGCAACGACGCGGAGAGGGGCGTGACCAGCATACGCATATCAAGCTTGGTAGCTGGCTCACGTGTCTTGCGAAGAAAGATCTCACGGCTGGCGACGGAGTCGGCTAGCGCGCCTTCATCGGACTGCGCGACCACGCAATACCCGAAAGACCCATCGGCGAAGCGCGACGGATGCGGATTGGGATAGGCGAAGGGCGCGACGACCCAGTTTTGCTCGACTCCCCTGTCCTCCGGCCACAGATAATCGCGGGCGGAAACTTCGCGCAGACGTGGGTTTGTCATCACTTCGATGGCCTTGAGCGCGTCCCACATCTCGCTCGGCGCAATCGGCTGATACGGCTCCACCGGCGGGAACCGCGACGGTATCAACCGACAGGATCGCTTCCAGGCGACCTTGCGCAGGGCAAACTCACTCATCCCAACCACCCCGCTGTGCATCCAGATACGTGCGGACTTTGTAGAGGTCGACAAGCGACCCGGTGGACATGAGGTAGTCGATCGCAGATTTGCCTGCGAACATTGGCGCGTCATTCGCACGCTTCAGCCACGCGTCGGCCCTAGCTTGCTCCGTGAACAGAATCCGGAGTGATTTGTAGATGTTGAGCAGGTGAGAAATCCGCTCGACGGTATCGTTCGATAGCTGCCCTCCTTCCTTCTTCCATTTGAAAAACGTCGATCGCGGCGGCGAACCAAGCAGCTTCATCTGCTCGTCGGTCGAGAGGCCCCAGGTTTCCGCCATACTGAAAAAACCCTGAAGTGCAGCCTTGTGATCGAGGTCCCCTGGCCGGTACGCGACATGGCTATCTCCTCGCATAGCATCTCCTTTTGTCTAGATTTGGACTTGACATACATATTAGTCTACATCTAGATTAAGTCTAGATTTAGACGCTGCACCAAGTCTAGTCCAACTTTGAAAAGGAGGCAATGATGCCACAAGACATTGATAACAGGAAAGAAATTAACCAGGACACCCGATCCTATCGCGACGGCCGCCAGAGCGATTCGGAGCAGGAACCCGCCGAATCCGGCATCGGAACCGGCCACGGGCACACTGCGCTCGTCTCGGATGAGACCTTCCAGTTCAACGAGGTGTCGTTCGACGACAGGAAGGTCACCGGAAGCCAGATCGCGGACGCGGTCCAGGCGCACCCGGTCGAGGAATACGTCATCCTTCAGCAGCTGCCGAGTTTCGAGCTGGAGACTATTCGGCCGAACGAGCTGGTGGACCTTGCCACGCCCGCACGGATCTTCGTCATCAAGGGCGCCGGCACGGACAGGTTCTTCGTCAACGGCCTGTGTTTCGAGTGGCCCCGCGAGACGTTGAGCGGACGGGCCATCAAGCTTCTCGCAGGCGTGGACGACGACGACGAGCTTCTGCTCGAGCGTGACGATGCTCCGGACAAGATCATCGAGGACGATGACGAAGTCCGTATCGGCAAGGCGGGCGTGGAGCGCCTTAAGTCCAGGCCGCCGCGCGGGCTGATCACAATCGTCGTTGACGGGGAACCTTACGAGGCGCCGCGGCGTGTCATGACCCCGAACGAGATCATCCAGGGGGCGACGAACAAGAACCCGGCAAACCACTACCTCGTGCAGATCACGAAGCATGAGCGCATCAGCTACAAGGACAAGGGCGATGAACCTATCCGGCTGAGGAAGGGCCTCAAGTTCCAGGTCATCTGCACCGGACCCATGACGGTCTCCGATCCGCAGCATCAGACCGGCGTGATCGCTTTCATGAACGGTCTGCGGCAGCTTGGTT
>JBAZYB010000141.1:0-5979 GCA_041659545.1 Hyphomicrobium sp. | reverse complement strand
TTGCAGCCGACGCCGCTTAAGGGCCACGATAGCCATGTGGTCTTCGATTATGTGATCGAGACGGGGCCGCATGCCGGCAAGACCTTCCGGCTTGGGCTGGTCGTACCTGTCGACTTTCCTATGAATGCGCCGACCGGTCCCTATCTGTCACCGGAGGTCCATCCGATCAACGCGCAGAGCGGGCCGCACCCTACCGCCGGAATACACAAAAAGCAGGCGAAGGTGTTCGACGCCGCTGCCGGCGGGAGCTGGCAATACTGGTCGCGGCCTTTTCCCGAGTGGCAGAACAGCAAGCGCACCGTCGCCGCGTATATGAGCCACATCTGGAAATTGTGGGATTCCCAATGAGCCGCGCCAATCGCAGTGCGGCGATGACGGAGCAGGTCGCGGAAGAAGCCCGCGCCCACCTGCTTCGCGCCGACGGTCAGGAAGACCTGTGTTTCGCTTTGTGGCGACCGAGCACGGGGCGAAGCCGTAGCACTGCCATCGTCCAAAAGCTGCTGCTGCCTCATCCCGACGAACGCAACGTCCACGGCAATGTAAGCTTCCAGCCTGCCTATCTTGAACGGGCCCTTGCAGCGGCGGCGGCGGAGGGGGCGGGACTGGCCCTCCTGCACAGCCATCCCATGGGACGCGGATGGCAGGGCATGAGCCGCGATGACATCACAACAGAACAAGGCATCGCGGGCGCCGTCTTCGGGGCCACCGACCGCCCGTTCGTCGGTTTGACCCTGGCCGGAGATCACACTTGGAGCGCCCGCTTCTGGGAGCGGACTGCACCACGGACCTACACGCGGCAATTCTGCGCGACAGTCCGCGTCTTGGGCGAGCGCATCAAGGTTCACTACTTCGACCAGCTGGCGCCGGTGCCGACGCCCATGCGGGCGCAAATCAGAACGATCTCCGCGTGGGGCGATAAGTGCCAGGCTGATCTCACCCGCATGCGGATCGGGGTCATCGGAGGTGGCAGCGTAGGCGGCGTTGTCGCCGACGCGTTGGGCCGTATGGGATTCGAAGACGTGCTTCTGCTCGATTTCGACAAGGTCGAAGAACACAATCTCGATCGGCTCCTCTATGCGACGCGAGCCGATATCGGGCGGTTCAAGGTCGACGTTCTCGCCGAGCACCTGAAAGTCCGTGCCACTGCACGAAGGTTCGACGTCGAGTTTCTGCGGCTCGCGGTCTACGAAGATGAAGGCTTCAGCGCCGCGCTCGATTGCGACATGCTGATCTGTTGCGTCGATCGTCCCTGGGGCCGATACGCGCTCAATCTGATTGCTTATGCGCACCTCATCCCGGTGTTCGACGGCGGCATCAATGTGCGAGCGAACAAGTTCGGAAAGCTGGCAGCGGCAGACTGGCGGGCGCACACCGCGACTGTAACGAGGCCGTGCCTGCAATGCCTTGGTCAGTACGTGCCAAGCGCCGTGCAGCTGGAACGCGAGGGCTTTCTCGACGATCCGAAATACATCGAGGGATTGCCCAAGGATCACCCGTTGCGTGCGCGGGAGAATGTTTACGCGTTTGCGCTCTCGTGCGGCAGCTTGCAGGTCCTGCAGATGCTTGCCTACGCTGTCGCGCCTCTGGATCTGTCCAATCCGGGTGCCCAAATCTATCATTTCGTTGGAAGCCAGATGGAGCCGCCGCAGTTCGGCGCGTGCAAGCCTACCTGCCCGTTCCCAGGCCTCGTGGCGATGGGTGACGATTCCGGAATCGCGGTGACGGGACCACGGCCGTTCTCTGACGAGACCGAAAGTAAGACGCCCTCGCGCAGCTCGTGGCTGACTAGCGGCGCATCGATGCTCTCAAATCTCATCCGGAGGTGGAAATGAAAGCATTGTGGAAGTGGGGCGGCGAATTCTTCGGCTACCGGGACGGGGATAGCTTGTGGACTCATGACGGCCGGCACGTCGGTCCATTTCAGGGGGACCTGATCTTTGGACCGGACGGCCGTTATCTCGGCGAGCTCCGTAGCGACAACCGTCTGATCACCGATCGGAACGGCAGAGCTCAAAGAGGCTCCTCATTCTCTCCCTACGGAAGGCGCGTCGGCACAATCCCATACGTGGGATATGTCGGCTACGTCATGATTGCAGGGTATGAGGATTTCCCATCCCTTTAGCTCGGCAGCAATGCCGGTTCACCGCATACCACTGGCCAACGCGCGGCTACAGGAGAAGACCAGATGAAGGAAGAAACACGACGGGCTATCGCCCATGCGGCAGCTGCCAGGATAAAAGGACGGTCAGGCGGCACTGTTTATAGCTACGACGCAGGTCGGCACACCCACATGTCGGGCAGCGGCGCGAACGCCTACGATCATGACGCGGGAGCGCACATCTCCGGGAGTAGCTCCGGGCTCTATCATCATGGCCTTGGGAGCCACATCACGCTCAATGTGAACGGGAATTCGTTCTCAGGCTATGATCATGGCGACGGCCACCATTTCAGCGGAACCGTAAACGGGGATAGCGTGCAGCTCTACGACCATGGCGAAGGCCGGCACTTCAATTACCAAGCCTAGCCTCAGATAGTTTCCGTAAGAAACATTATCATTCTGGCAATATGGAAATTATTGAGCCTGTTCTAGCTGCCCTATCGCACGCCCCTGCTCTTCAACAATCGTGCGCAGGTTGTCGTTCGCGGCTTTGAGCTCCTGCACGGCCTTGATGAGAATGGGCGTCAGATCACCATAGGCAATGCTCTTCGTCCCCATAGCATCATCCGCTGTCGTGACGACTTCGGGCACGATCTTCTCGGCCTCCTGCGCGATGAGGCCAAGTTTGCGTCCTTTCTGCCAATCCTCCGATTGATCCTTCCAAGTAAAGGACACGGGCCGCAGGCGCATGACGGCATCGAGACCGTAACCGAGATCGGCGACATTTTTCTTCAGCCGCCCATCTGACGTGTTCACGTATGCTCCGGATCCGGCGACTTGCCCCGCCACGTGCAGTTTATACGAAGGGCTCGTCGTCCCGATGCCGACGTTGCCGCTGGCCGCACCGAAGTACGTATTGCCTCCAGGATTGATCGATAGATTAGCCCATGCGCTGCCGGCATTGTTGTTTGCTCCAATGGTAGCGACGCCGCTGAGCGTTCCGATGCGAACCGTATCGGACGTCGAGAGTCCGTAAAAGTTTGCGGCCCATGTATCCGACCCTTTTACAACGGACAGAGCCGCAGCAGGTGTCGCCGTCCCGATGCCGAGGCGCTTGTTGGTATTGTCCCAGTGCAGGGCCGCGTCGGCCTGCAACGCACTGCTTTCATTGAACTGGATCTGGCCGGCGGTCCCGGCTGGCGTAGCACTTCCGCCGCTGCCGCCGCCTGCAAGAGCAGTTCCCGCGAATGTGGCGAAAACGGACGAACCTCCAGCACCGTTGGCGACGCGCAATTGTAATGTGTCGTTGACAGCCAGCGTAACGATCGACACCACAACGGACATCGGATTTTCCCCGTTGGTGTAGGCGCGGCTTCCATATTGGAGCACAGAGCCGTTCTTATACAGTGTCGTATGAAAATTACTGCCTGCGGCAACGCTCGCATGCACATGCCCGATAAAGAGATATTGTCCCGCTATGGAAGCTGTAAAAATCCCAGTTGTCGGATTAAAGTTGGTACCGAGATCGAAAGTTTCGGAATAATTTGCGAGCGCTGTTTCCGATGCGCTGATAGTCGTACTGCCAATCGACGCTGAAAAACCTGACGCCGAACTGCTGCCGCCAACGGCGGCGCAGGCCCAGGCCGAGCCGTTCCATTTCGGGATCTCGCCGGAAGCGCACGACAGGCCCGCAAGGGTGTCTGCGCCACTGACAACGCCGTTTCCCGTTGCGCAAAACCACCGCCCCGACATGGTCGTGCCGTTGTTGAGGTGTTGCCCCTTCCATACCTTCAGCGTTGTCGTCGTGATGGACTGAATGACCATGTGTTCGGAATAGTTGGTCCCGTCCGCATTATTCATCGACACGACGCATGTCGGGGTTGTTGTAAACTCGCCTGCCGAAATATCGATGCTGCAAGCGCCTGCTGCAGTGGTGCAATTTCCGTTGGTGAAGCCGAACGTCCCAGACGCTATACGGAATGCCCCGCCCGCGCCGCCTGAACTGACGCCCGACCAGCCGGAGGATTTGCAGACCTGAAGATTGCCGCCGTTGAAGCGCAGCGTGCCGAGTTTGACATTCGATGTGCCGGGACATGTCGCCGTGTCGTCGCCAAGCTGGATTCCGCCGGCGACCTGAAGCAAGGAAGCCGGCGCCGCCGTCCCGATGCCGAGGCGTTTGTTGGTGTTGTCCCAGAAAAGCTGCTGGCCAGCCGTGGTGCCTGAATCGGTGAGCGTGCTGCCATCCGAAACTTGCAGATACCCCGCATTGGCCGTTGCCGAACTGCCGCCGCTACCGCCACCGCCACCTGTAACCAGATGCCCGCCCAGGAAAGCATAGCCCGCACCGCTTCCATACAAAGCTGAGCCACTTGCTGAAATATGGTGCGCGTTCACCGTATCACCCTGCGCAAGTGTCAGATACCGCGTGGCACTGCCAGTTCCATACTCAGCCCCGGTGGCCGCCGTATCGATGCGCACGGACGCGCCGGTACCTGCGCCATTCTTATAAAGATAAATGTAGTAAGTGTCGTTGGTGGTATTGCCGATGCCTCCCCAGTTGAACTGGTACGTTCCTGCTAGCGGCGCGGTAAAGATACCTGTCGTATTGTTGTAGGCATTAGCGGAATCCACGGTTTCATTATTGAAGACGATCGTGTCGCCGCTAGCAACGTCACCGGCAGTCCGCGTAGCATAAAAAATAACCGAACTGCCGCCGCTACCCACTGCCGCCCAAGCAGTGGCCGTTTTGATGTAAAGCGAATTCAAATCGGTGTCATAGACCACTAGGCCCGTGGCAGGCGATGAAATCGCCGTACGCTGCACCGTCGTCATGCGCGGCGGCAGTAGGCCCTTCGTCGTCGAGGACACTTCGAGCAACGCGGATGCGCCCGGCGACGACGTCCCGATGCCGACGTTGCCATAACTCTTAACATTGAGAACCGGCGAACTGCCTCCATAGAGGACCGAGTCCTTTCCGGTCGGCGCATACAGCACAATGTTGCCCGACGGATTGGAACCAACCGCGCCGGTCCACGTCCCGCCGACATAGAAGCCGAGATAGCCCCACTGGCTACCAGTTTCGCGACGGATGGATGCAACCTCATCTACATCGGCAGAAACATCGAACGGTCTTGCAGGTGTTCCCGTCCCGATGCCGAGACGCTTATTCGTGTTATCCCAAACGAGTTCGGCATCGCCGTTGAACGCACCGCCGTCATTGAACTGGACCTCTTTGTCGGAACCGCCGGGCGTCGACACGGCGGAGCCGACGGAGTTGATGTTCTTCGCCTCCCACCTGTTGTCGGTGGCGTTCCAGGCGAGGACCTCGTTGTTGTTGGGCTCTGAGTTGCCCGTCTCACTCAGGTACACGTCGCCGACATCGTCGAGGGCTCCGATGGCGCTGACGTTTCTGAAGGTCGTCCCGTCGCAGATCTGAAACTGGCTTGCGTTCCAAGCGACCATTCCCGCTTTCGACGCATTGCACACGGCATCGGCGCCGATCTTCACACCGCCCGCCACGTCGAGTTTCGATTGAGGCGTCATTGTACCGATACCAACGCTAGCGTTATTTTGCTTGATGCGAATAACCTCGGTGCCGCGCGCGCCAAGCGTGACGTCGTTGCCATTTATGCTATCGGTGTAGAGGGTGAGGTTATTGGCGGCGTTGTACGTGATGATATTGCGAACTGAGCCCGTCGAGTCCTTCCACCGCAGGACCCGGGCATTGTCCAACAGGATATTACCGCCGCCGACATGCAGTTTTTCCGAAGGCAAAGTTGCACCGATACCAACATTGCCGGCGGCATCGATGACGAATGGTGTCGTGTCGGCGGCATCGTCGTTCACAACGAAACTCTCGGCCGTACCGGAGTTGGTGATCG
>JBAZYB010000140.1:328-10866 GCA_041659545.1 Hyphomicrobium sp. | reverse complement strand
GTCGAGGCGCCGGTGGCGGAAAAGCCTGTAGCGCCCAAGCAGGGTCTGTCGTCGAAGCCTTCGGAGGCGACGCTGAGCTGGCAGAAGGCCGTTACGCTGCACCTCAACAAGCACAAGAAGTATCCGAGCGATGCCCGCAAGCACGGTGAGGAAGGCGTTGCCAACGTGTCGTTCTCGATCGATCGGTCGGGCAAGGTGATCGCGGCGCGGCTCGACAAGAGCTCGGGCTCGGAGCTGCTCGACAAGGAAGCGGTCGAGGTGCTCAGCCGTGCCAGCCCCTTCCCGCAACCGCCGAGCGACGTGACGGACTTCACTATCAGCTTCGCGCTGCCCATCCAATTCCGCATCAAGCGCTGAGCTAAGCGGGCCGCGTGGGTCGCGGCTCAGTAGACGTCGCGGCGATAGCGGCCTGTCTCGATCATCTCGGTGAGCGTCGCTTCACCGACAATCTCGCCCAGCGCCTCGGTGACGGCTGTCGACATGCCACGCAGGCTGCCACACACATAGATGGCGGCGCCGTCGCCGACCCAAGTGCGGATGTCGTCGGCGCGGATGCGCACGCAGTCCTGCACGTAAGTTCGTTTGGCTGCATCGCGCGAGAAGGCGAAGTCCACCCGTTCCAGAACGCGCGCCCAGCGCCACTTGCTGATGTCGTCACGATAGAAGAAATCGGACGCCGCGCTGCGCTCGCCAAAGATCAGCCAGTTGCGCGTTGCGCCGGCAGCGGCGCGCGCCTTGAGGTGAGCGCGCAACCCGCCGATCCCCGTGCCGTTACCGATGAGGATCATGGGGCGATCGGGATCGGGCGGGTGGAAGCTGGCATTGGTGCGCACGCTCAGCTCGACGGGTGCGTTCAGTCCGGCGTGCGCCGTGAGCCAGCCGGAGCCGACGCCCAGCCGTCCATCGGGGCGATGTGTCTGACGGATGAGCAGGTCGATTTGCCCGTCTGCGGGCAGCGACGCGATGGAATATTCACGCACCGGGAGAGGCTGCAGGGACTTGACCAGCAGCGCTGGCGAAAGACGCGCGAGAGCTTCGATGTCGTCCGCGGTCTCGGGAAGCGTGCTCTGCGCCAAATGTTCCGCCAGTGTGTGGCGGCCAGCGGCGCCGTTCAGTTGCATGTCGCCGTCGAGCCCCAGGCGCACCAACAGTTGAGCCACCACGGCTGGATCGTTGTTGGGGCGGACGACCGCCACGTCGCCGGCCGTCCAATGGGGTAACGCGCCTAGAGGCTGCAGCGACACGTAATACGCCGGGTGCTCTCCGGATGCCGGGCTGGCTGGCGCACGAGCAATGAGCGTCCAAGGCGAGACGTTCGTCGTTGCGGCTGGGGGTGCAATGCGCTGTCCGGTGATTTCCTCGACGCGCTGCCACCAGATGGCGAGTGCCGCGGGATCGCCGTTGTGGACGCGCACGGCGTCGAACAGCCGCGTGGCGCTCTGCTTGGCGAGCCAGCCGTCGACGGCTTCGCCGAAGGCGCAGAAGCGCGTAAAGCTGCGGTCGCCAAGTGCGAGGACGCCGTAGCGCAGTTTGGCGGCGGAAAGGGGCGTGCCCATCACGGTGCGCACGAAGCGCGCGGCAGGATCGGGCGGATCGCCCTCACCCGTCGTCGAGATGATGAACAGTGCCGTTTGCGCGGCCTGCAGCGCATCCGCGTCGAGATCGGAAAACGACAAGACACGCGTGGGTGTATTTGATTGTTGCAGGGCCTGGGATGTGCTGCGCGCCAGTTCCTCGGCGTAACCGGTCTGGCTGGCGTAGGCGATCAGCACCGAGCCGCGCTCGCCGCTGACCGTCGCCGGTGGAGAGGCGCTGTAGCGCGCGGCATAGCGCAACAATATCAGCGCCGTGAGTGACAGATACAGGAGCACGACGGCGGCCGCAGCGAAGATCCGATTGGGCTCTGCCGTGAGCGCGCCCAGATACGCTGCCTGCGCCCCGCCAGCAACCGCAAGAGCCGCAGTGGTCAGCAATGCGAGCGCTAGGCGCACGAGGGCCTCACGCGAGCATCGCCGCAAGACGCGGCGTCAGCACTTCCTGGAAACCGTGCTGGTCGGCGACGACGAAGCGGGCGGCAAGTCCGAGACGCTGGGCATGGGCCAGGCCTTGCTGCGGCCCGAGAACGCTGAGAGCGGTTGCCAGGGCGTCGGCGTGCATACACTTGGCGTGCAGAACGCTGACCGAGACGAGGCCATGCGCGACGGGCGCTCCTGTGCGCGGATCGATGGTGTGCGAATAAATACGCCCGCCGTCCTCGAAGGCATGCTCGGCGCTTCCCGACGTTGCCACCGCAAGACCGTTGAGCGCGATGACGAGATCGGCTAGCGGCGGGGCGTTTGCGGTGGCGGGCGGCGGCTTCGTCAGGGCCACCCACCAGGGCATGCCGTCGGGTTTCATGCCCTCGCCGCGCAATTCGCCGCCGATCTCGACGAGGAAATTTGCAAAGCCCGCGTCGCGAACGATCTCCGCGAGCGCGTCCACCGCGTAGCCTTTGGCGACCGACGATAGATCGAGGTGGATGCCGCCCGGCTGGCGGACGGCATGTCGATCCAGGTCAAGTTCGACGCTGCGCCAATCACCGCCGTCGCGCAGGGCTTTAATCTCGGCGGCGTGAGGAATGGCGCGCGGCGCGCGTGCGGGGCCGAAGCCCCACAGATCGACAAGGCGGCCAATGGTCGGATCGTAAGCGCCTTCGCTATCGCGCGCGACGTGCAGCGCATATGCGAGCACGGTGAAGAACTCATGCGGCAAGGGATGCCACGTGCCCGCTGTCGCGCGGTTGAAGCGGCTGATGTCTGAGTCAGCCTCCCAGGTGCTCATCTGCGCGATGATGCGGTCGAGAGCGCTGTCGATGCTGCGAGACAGGTCATCGAGCGGCGCGGTGGCGGGCGCGACGAGCTTGAGGCTCCATCGAGTCCCCATCGTACGGCCGGCCAGCGCGTGGATGGCATTTCCCGCGCGTGGCACCGGGGCCCGTTGCACAATGTGCAACGGTACCGCTACGCGCCGCGCCTGGGAGTGGCCGCTCATCAAGGCTTCATCACCTCGAGCGTTGCGGAGTAACTGGCGCGGCGCTTGGCGTTCGGCACCGCGGCCTTGTCGTCGGTGACGACCGCTTCCATCCAGTACATGCCCGCCTCCGGCCATGTGACGGTGACGATGCCGTCGGCGTCGGTGGTCGCTTTGATCTCGTTGATCCCATCGCGGTAGCGAATGCCGCCGGGAACCACGAGCACCCGAGCGCCTGCGGCCGGTTTGCCGTCGATGAGCAGGCGGAACTTCGCCGCTTCGCCGGCAAACAGATCGTTGGGGTGCGTGACAGGGTCTAGCTCAAGGCCCTTACCCGTGGGCTTGAAGACATCCTTCGACGGCTTGCCGGCAGTGACGAACGTTTCGATGCGCCGCGACTGCTCGGTGACGGTGACATCCTTTGCGTCCGCGGGGATTTCGCTCTTTAGGGCATCGGCATCGCCGCGCCAGCGCTTCTTCTCACCGTTCAGCGTGTAGGAGGCCATGAGCCCCCCACCGACCACGGCAAGCTTGTATGTGCCGGGCTTTTCAAGCGGCATGTCGAAGGTGCTGCGGAAACGGCCAATGGAACCGTTCTGCGGTTCGATTGTGCTGCCGTCTGGTCCAAGGATGGTGATCTCCTGGTGCGGCATAGGTCGGCGCCCGCCTGGGGGCCCTTTGGGCATTGCTGCCGGAGCCCCAGCACCGGCTGCGGGCGCGTTCCCTGCGGGAGCCGGCGCCCCAGCTTCGGGGCGCGGTCCCCTCTCGCCGCGCGGCGCATCAGGGCCCACCCCGACGAGACGCATGGGGTTGTGATCGAAGTAGAACAGCGCATCGGAGATGGCCGCGTCGACGGTGATCCACGAGCCGGTGTCGGACAGCACCGTCGCAGACGGCAACAGCCAGGCGCGATGCGCAGATGCCGGGGCCGCCAGACAGACGCAGAGCGGCAAGACCATCCATTTGGAAGAGATTTTCATGCGCGACTATCCTGTGCTCTAGGGTTTGATCTCTAGGTCGACGGCGCCAAGCTCGTCCTTGCCCTGGGCGGAGCTGGAAACGACGGCGGCGGCCGGCCACTTGAAGGGGATACGCACCACTTCGCGACCGCCGACCTCGCGTGCAGCCTCGACGACAAGCTCGTACTCGCCGGCCTGGAGCTCGGCCAAGGGCGGCGCGGTGCCGGCGTACTCCAGTGCGTGCTTACCGGCAGGGCGCGTGGGGCTGGAAAGGCCATCGACCGGCATGTCGAGGTCGCGACCGGCTCGGCGCCACCACTGGCGCAGGTCCTTCAGCCATTTGTTGCCCTTCTTGTTCTCCTCCTTGACGTCGTACCAGACGCTCAAGTTGGCGGCGACGGTGCCGTCCGGCTTTTCGATCCAGGCGGCGACATAGGGGCGGTGATACTCGGCGACGTCGAGCTTAGGCACCTCAATGGTGACTTTCACATCGGCGGCAAGCGAAGCTCCGGCGAGTGCTGGACCAGCTATGACGCCGGAAATGCCGAGGGTGACGAGTTTGCGCATCAGATGACCTCTGTTAGTGCACGAACAGCAGAATGAGCACGATGGGGATGACCACTCCAAGCCCAACGATCGGCCACGTCGCGGGCCGTCGCGCAGAATGGAACTGGAGCAAAATAAATCCGGTGATGCAGAAAACGAGACACGCCACGGCGAAGGCGTCGATGAACAGGCTCCACATCGCGCCGGCGTTGCGGCCTTTATGCAGGTCGTTGAGGTAGGAGATCCAGCCGCGGTCGGTCAGCTCGTATTCGATGTCGCCGGTGGCCCGGTCGATGGTCAGCCAGGCATCGCCGCCAGGCCGGGGCAACGATACGTAGACTTCGGTCTTCTGCCATTCGGGCTTGCGGTCGTCGATTGCGACGCCGACGTTGGCGGCAATCCAGCTGCGCACCTGCTCGGGCAGTGGGCCGACGTTGCCGGCCGCCGATAGAGTCTCCAGGAGCGCCGCCGGGAGCTGGCCAGTGCGCGTCGTCACCTGCGCAGCGGCCTCGATGCTGCCGGCATGATTGAGGGTGATGCCGGTGATGGCGAACAGCAGCATGCCGAGGAGACACAGCCCGGCGCTGATCCAATGCCACCTGTGCAGGTGTCTCAGCCAGAACGCACGCGTGGCGGGATCAGACATCAGCGGCTGTGCTTGATGAGCGCCGTGGCGGCCAGCGCCGAGGCTGTTGCGCCGACAGTGCCGGAGGCGCGGGCCAGGGCCTCGCGGCCGATGCTGGCCAGACGCGGATTGGCATGAGCCTGCAACGCCGCGCCGACTTCGCCGCAGAACTGCAGCGGGGCGCTGTTGCATGAGGCGCTGAACCATTGTACGGCGCCGTCGATGTCACCTGCCTCGGCGAGAAAACGGGCGAGGTGGAACTGGCCGCGGAAGCAGCCGCGCACAGCCGCGCGCCGATACCATGTCTTGGCGGCGGAGTGCTTCACGCGGCAGCTCCAGCCTTCCTCGCGGAAGCGGCCCAGCTTGTTCATTGCCTTCTCGTTGCCCTGACGAGCAGCGCGTGCGAAGAGCGCCAGCGCTTCACTGTAGTCCTGCGTCACGCCGCGACCGTGCATATACTGGCAGCCGAGATTGTAGCGCGCCCAGGCATGATCATTGCTCGCCGCCCTGCGATACCACGCGACGGCAGCGGCTGCATCGACCGGGGTGCCCCATCCACGCTCGTGGCAGCGTCCGACCATGTTGACGGCATCGTCCAGACCACCGCGCGCGGCGTTGGCAAACCAGCGGAAGGCGGCGTCGATGTCGCGCTCGGTACCGTGTCCATTGAGGAGCATGTAGCCCCAGGCGAGCTGCGCCTGCGCGTCGCCCTTGGTGGCTGCCTGACGAGCCCAGCGAACGGCATACTCAGGGTTGGCCGCGATGCGCTCGGCAAATTCCTCAGGCGTCTGTTTCATCAGCAGCGGGAAGTAGACGTTGCGTGCAGCCATTGGTCAGATCTCTGCCCTGGGGGGTGCGGGGCTGGGACATATCAGGTTGGGATTGGCGACCAGCATCGTTTCTGTCGGCCTGCAAAAGAAAGGGGCAGGAGGGCGGATGCCCTCCTGCCAGTCGGGAGTAGAAATGCGACGCGGGAGCAGCGCCCCCGCCTAGAACTTTTTGCCGACGGTGAACAACACCGTGCGTCCGGCGCTCACCACAGCGCGGCTGCCGAAGCCCGCGTCGTAGTTCAGCTCGTCCGTAAGGTTGTAGCCGTTGACGGCCACGGTCCAATCGTTGAGCTGATAGGACACGAGACCATCGAGGGTGAAGTTGGCCGGGATGTACGAGGTGTTGCCGGAGTTGACGTAGTACTCGTCGGTAATCGTTATACCGCCGCCAACCAGCATGACGCCCGGGCCGACATTGACGAGTTTCGACACCTCGTAGGTGCTCCAGACCGAGAACGACTGCTGGGGAACGAACGAGACCTTGTGGCCCTTGTTGGCGTTTTCGGCGACGGGATTATTGCCGGTGGTCTTCGGGTTATAGAGGATTTCGCTGTCGAAGTAGGCGTAGGCCATCTGCACGGTCCACGCATCCGTGACCTTGCCGGTGAGGCCGAGCTCAAGCCCTTGGACGCGCTGCTTCTCGCCCGACAAGGCGGTGTCGCCTGTCGTCGGATCGGTGAAGGTGGCGTTGCCTTTCTCGACGCGGAAGAGCGCTGCGGTGAGACCGAGCTTGCCATCCAGTGTCGTCCACTTGCCGCCGAACTCCCACAATTCGTTCTCTTCGGGATCCTGACCGCTTTGGCCCGAGGTGGTCGAAATCGAGTTGTTGTCGTTGGTGATGAACATGCCCACCGGCGTGTACGATCTGGCCCACGACGCATAGTACGTCTCGTTCTTGGACGGCTCCCAGATGACGCTGAGCTTCGGGCTCCAGAACTGGCTGTTGGTTTCGATGTCGGCGGAGTTGGTGGCGCTGGTATAAGTAGGAGGATTGGCAGCACTGCCGCCGGTCCAAAGCCCTGTCTGGGCATCGGTGGCGCGATACTCGGCGTGGTAGGAATCCCAGCGAACGCCACCGAGCACGGAGAATTCCTTCGTCAACCAGAGCCGTTCGCTGGCGAACAATCCGACGTCGTAGGCCGAAGCTTCCTTGAGGGCCAATGGGTTGTTGGCGACGTAATAGCCGGTGGTGTTCCAGAAGTTCGGCGAGCCAATCGTTCCGGGCACTTTTACGGCCGAGCCCGTGCCGGCCTGCAGAACGCCGTTGAGGTCGTAGACGCCTTTCTGGGTGCGTTCGTCGTTCTGGTAGAACAGATCGACGCCGGCGACGAACTCATGGCGGAAGCCGCCTAGACGGCCTTTGGCCGACAACGTGGTGATGTTCTGAGCACCCCAAGAGTCCTGGTCGAAGCCAGCCGGCCCGCCGAGGCTGTAGGCGCCCGTGAACGTGCCGTCCACCACGCTGGTCAGGCAGGCGCCGCTGCAGCTCGGCACGGTCTGTGCGAAGTCGCGGCTGTAAAACGCGAGCCTTGTATCGTTGTACACCGTGATGGAGTCGTTGACCTTGGCCTGAAGCCGCGCGGTCAGCATGTCGACGGTGGTTTCGTCCTTGTCGGTGATCTTGCCGTAGAAGTTCGTGCGCGGAACGCCGTACTCGGTGACCGGCTTGCCGAGTATCGGGCCGCCCGTACCGTCTTGGTCGACAATCGGGACACCGAAGTCGGGAAGGCGATCACCCGACTGATGGAGATAGTTGACGGTCAGCTGCGTGTCTGTTCCCAGACCGAATGCCAGCGAGCCGAGGAAGCCCCAGCGATCGGAATAGATATGATCGCGATCCTCGATGTCCTGGTTGTGCCACATGCCAACGGCGCGAGCTGCAGTCGTCTCGTTGATCTGCTTGTTGATGTCGATGGTGGTGCGGTAGTAGGGGCCCGTACCGAAGGTGCCGACGATCTCGCCGGAGTCGCCGCGGTGGGCGGTCTTCTGCTGAATATTGATTGCGCCGCCGGTGGTGCCCATGCCGAAGCTTTCCGACGAAGGGCCCTTGATGACTTCGACTTGCTCGTAGGCAAAGGCATCGCGAACGTAGACGCCGAAGTCACGCAGACCGTCGACGTAGATGTCGCCCTTCGCCTGGAAGCCGCGGATGCGGAACTGGTCGCCGTTCATGCCGCCACCGCCCTCGCCGATGGCGACGGTGACGCCGGGCACGTTGCGTAGCGCCTGATCGAGGGTCGAAATCTTCTGCTCTTGGATCTGCTGCTGCGGCACGACGTTGACCGTCTGCGGCGTGTCCTGCAGCGTGCCCGGGAGTCGCCCAAGACCCGTGCCGCTCTGCAGCGTATTGCCACTGGGTGGGGTAAGCCCCAGCTGCTCGCTGTCGGTCTGAGGCGGCGGAGCTTCCGCGGCAGCAGACGGGCCCTGCGGCGCAGGTGAAACGGCGCTCGTCGAGGCTTTCTTTTTCGGTTTCGCTTTTTTGGCCGGCGACTTCTGTGTCGTCACTTCCAGCGGCGGCAGTTCGGTCTGTCCCTGGGCGGCCGGTTGCTCTTGGGCCTGAGCGCCGAAACCTGCAGCACCTGCGGCGACAAACGATGCGATACCGACAGACGCACGCACCAACGGCATGCGATCAGAAATCTTTCCAGCCGGCCTAACGCCGGTGGACCCACTACGCTCTGACACTCTACTAAGCCCCCAAAATACGCACTACGCTTACGCGGAAGGACGCACAACGTTCACTACCCGAGAGGTGGCCGGTCAGTTCGGGGCGTAACCCCGTTCGCTGTTTTCGGACTGCCTCAGGGACGGATTATTAATACCATACCCTATTAGTCAACATTAATGACGAGATGACGTGTCACGGAGTGCCGAACAGGCGAACCCGTTGCAAAGATGTGACTCAGATCGCGCGCGACAGGTGCGACCGCTCCGCGCCGCTGATCGCCGCCAAATTACGGGCCGGGGCGCGCTTCAGCTCATCGATCATCGACAGCGCGGCGGGCCATGCCCCAAAGCCGGCAGCCTGATCAATGCCGCCGACGCGACCAGCATTGACGAACTCGCAGCTCCAGAAGTTGGCCCAGAAGGCCGCCTTGCTCAGGCGCATGTGCGGATCGTTCGTACTGGCGACTACAGTCGCAGGATAGCTGAGCGGCTGCTCCGGCATGAGATAGGCCAAGCGTAGATTGTCGGGATCGAACGGGGCGACGAGCAGCGCAGCTTCAACGCGATGGGAAAAATCGCATGTAGCACTGACGGCCGCGAGACATCCAAATCCGTGCGCGATGATGAACGCGGGCTCGTCGCAGCGGCTGAGGTGCCAGCGCACGACAGCTGACCATTCGGGGAGTTCGAGACTTTTCAGATCCGGCGGGGTCACACGCTGGGTGTCGGGGATCGCGGCTTCAAGCCAAGTCAGCCAGTGACCTTTGCCGCCTCCATCGAGGCCGTGAACGAGAAGAGTGGTAGCCATGGTGGTACCTCCTTCTAACTTGATCAAGGTCCCCTTTTCGTGCCCCTCCAATGCAACGGCGCAGGACCGACGCTAAGCGCTGTATGCGCGTGAACGCAACCCGGAAATTCCCCATATCTATATGAGCAAATCCGATAACGGCTCGATGCCAGGAAAGCGCGCCTCTAGTTTGCCTTTTCGACAAACTATTGCGATGGGCGCCTCCGGAACCCGCCAACACTGGCGACACAGACCCGACACAGACACCGCTCATAAGGATTGCGATTCTTGTTATTTGACCTTCGCCAACACGCACCCCATGTACTGGTCCGTCGGCTGTCGCCGGCCGCGGTGATTTGCAGAGCGAGATTGCGCCGCGAAACCAAACGCTAAGTTGCCGTGTTCAGGTGCACGGCCACTGCTCTAAGGAGAACGACCATGGCAAGCTTCGTGCTTTCGACCGTCGCTCGATCGCCGCGTCCACGCAATGTGATGGGCCATTGCTCCTGCATGTCTTGTTGATGCGCTAACCGGCGCGCACGCGCCAGAGCAGCTAACACCGCCATCAAAATCGCAATGCAAAGGAGCGCCTGCAGCCGCAGGTGCAGTCAAGCTCATGTCGTCACAAGCCTATATCATCGAAATCGGCAGCGATGCCGTCGGGATCGTCGTTCGGGAGGCGGGTGAATCCGCCTTCCAGTTCCACACTGCCCTCAGCGCTTATCGTGCCCTCGACGGCAAAAAGTTCGCGACGGCACAAGCTGCACACCGTGCAGCACTCGATCTTGTCGCCAAACGTCCGCGCTCGCAGCAACGGGAACGGCAGCCGGAGCTCGAGTACGTCTGATTGGCCAAGGCACGCACCACTTTGAAAGGCCCCCGCTCGGGTTAGCCCGCGGGGGCCTTTTTGTTTGCATCAGAGAGCGGAGATGGCTGCCGTTCAGCCCAGGCTGGTGATGCTAGCGGCCGGACTGGGGCGGCTCAGGCGTTCGAAGTGGGGCTGGGTGAGGTCCTTGATGGTTGCTGATCCCACGGCTCCGTCGCAGCTTGCCTGGATCAGCCGATGATCGCGTTGATCGAGGTCCAACGTGCCCGTTGCGATCTCCTGCCCGTCG
>JBAZYB010000140.1:0-318 GCA_041659545.1 Hyphomicrobium sp. | reverse complement strand
CCGATAGGGACGCGCGCTGCGATCGCAGAAGATGGCTGGGTGCATGACGCGGTGCGGTGGCCGATGTGTCGCGCGTGGAATGAAGTTTCGCATGGGGCGAAGCTAGGCAAGCGATCCCTGGGCGCCAACCAACAATTTTCGAATTGCTTATCGGTTGGCCGTCGGCTCGCTCAGCATCGCGGCAACAATCAGCCCCGTGATCGGCGCGATCAGGCACCAGAACGACCAGTAAATGTAGCCGTAGGCCCCCGCGACGGCGCCGATGGCAAAGGCGATGATGCTCGGCAGCATGAGCTGCAGTCTCTGTCGCGCCTTAGC
>JBAZYB010000139.1:0-10921 GCA_041659545.1 Hyphomicrobium sp. | reverse complement strand
TGCTCCGGAGTTGCACAGGCAGGCAGGCCAGCGGGGCAGGCAATCCGGGGGATGTAGCCGGGCGGGACAGGCCCCATATGATGCGGGTCGCACCAAGGGGAGCAAATGCTCAATTGGTTGCGCTATGCTGCCGCGGTGGATCGCCTTGCCCGGCCGGCCGTAAACGCATATGAGCCCCGAACCATAAGAGCGCACCTTGCAGAAGAAGCACAAAGAAGAGCCGATGGACCAACCCACCCGTCCGAGCCGCGAGGAAGTTGAGCAGGCTGTAAGCACGATCCTGCGTTGGACCGGCGACAATCCCGCTCGCGACGGCCTGCGCGATACCCCCAAGCGCGTCACCAAGGCGTTCGAGGAGTATTTCCGCGGCTACAACGAGGACCCCGAGCAGATCCTGTCGACGACCTTCGAAGAGACCGAAGGCTACGACGAGATGATCGTGCTGCGTGGCATCCGCTTTGAGAGCCACTGCGAGCACCACATGGCGCCGATCATTGGTCGCGCCTGGGTGGCCTATATTCCTAGCGGCCGCGTCGTCGGTATCTCCAAGCTGGCCCGCGTCGTCGAGGTGTACGCCAAGCGGCTGCAGATCCAGGAGAAGATGACCGCCCAGATCGCCAACGCCATCGACACGGTCCTGCAGCCGCAGGGCGTCGGCGTCGTCATCAAGGCTGAGCACTTCTGCATGACCGCGCGCGGCATCATGAAGCCGGGCACCGACCTGGTGACCTCGCGCATGCTCGGTTGCTTCCGCGATAGCGCGGTAACGCGGCAGGAATTCCTGTCGATGATCGAGTAGTCACTCACTCGTCGTCGGACGGTGTGCCTTCCTTGGCACCGTCCGCGGCGGACCCATAATCGACACGCGCCAGATAGAGCCCCTCGGGCGGCGACACAGGCCCGCAAGCGCTGCGATCGCGTGCCTCCAGCGCAGCCTGTAAGTCACGCGCGCGCCAGCGTCCCTCGCCGACGAGTTTCAGGCTGCCGACCATGGAGCGCACCTGATTGTGCAGGAACGAGCGCGCCGATGCCTCGATGACGATCTCCTCCCCGTAGCGCGACACATCCAGCCGGTCGAGCGTCCGCAATGGAGATTTGGCTTGGCACTGTGCAGCTCGGAAGGTCGTGAAATCGTACGACCCCACCAGAGCCTGCGCCGCTTCGTGCATCGCGCCAGCATCGAGTTCTGTCGGTAGCCACCACACACGATAGCGCTCCAACGTCAGCGGTGCGCGGCGCGACACGATCCGGTAGCGATAGTGGCGCGCCGTTGCGCTATAGCGCGCGTCGAACTCGTCCCCCACTGCTTCGCAGTCGAGCACAGCGACCGGCGCCGGGCGCAAATGAAAGTTGATCGCCTCGCGGATCCTGAACGGCTCCCATGTCCGCTGCAGATCGAAGTGACCGACCTGTCCGAGAGCGTGTACGCCGGAATCGGTGCGGCCGGCGCCGCGCACGACGACGCTCTCCCCGGTAAAGCGTCGCAACGCTTCTCCCAGCGCCGCTTGCACCGAGGGTCCGTCCGCCTGGCGTTGCCAGCCAAAGAACGGTGTGCCGTCATATTCGATGGTGATGCGATAGCGGGGCATGAACGACGCCGAATGCTGCACGCTGAGTTGCGCGCCGCCCATCCCTAGCGGCAGGGCGAGCCGCCCTCAAGCACAAGCCTTGAATGAAACGTCAGCGACCCGACGTGTCCGCTCCGCTCTGGCTCGCCCAGGAGCCAGGGCCAACTTGTATGGCCAGCGGAGTGGCGCCGTCCGGGTTGATGATCATATGCGTCGTCGGCGGCACGGGCCGGTATACGCGCACACCGTTCTCGATGGTGACGACGGCACCGTAATAGGGCCGCGTCTCGATACGGGTCGTCTGCGCGCCTTGGGCAACCGCAGCCCCAGACAGACCGGCACCCAACAGGCCGACGCCGAGAAGAAATGTGAGACCGGCTCTCAAACGCATACGCCAACCCTTTGTCACGCTTTCGCAATACTTAAGCGAATGTAAACGACGGATCGGGCCCCGGCGTCAACCGCGCCGCCGCCCCGACGCCCATCAAGGCTAACGGCGCCCAATGGCGGCTCCGCCGTCGCCTAGAGGCGCAAGCCGGCCGCAATAGGAAAGCCGCGCAAGACCTCGGCCGCCGTCATCGGCTTCTTGCCGGCCCGCTGCAGCTCTAAGAGCCGCACCGCCCCGTTCCCGCAGGCAATAGTCAGTTGCTCATCGAGCACCGTGCCCGGCTCGCCGCGGCCCTGAGCAAGCGCTGTCCGCAGCACCTTGATGCGCTCGCGCTTTCCCTCCGGCCCAATCTCGAACCAGGCCCCCGGGAACGGCGACAATCCACGGATGAGGTCATGCACCTGCCGCGCGTCGGCGCCGAAGTCGATGCGTGCTTCAGCCTTGTCGATCTTTTGCGCGTAGGTGACGCCTTCGGCAGCCTGCGGCCGGCAGTCGAGCGTTCCCCGCTCCAGAGCCGATAACGCCCGCACCATGAGCTGCGCTCCCCGTTGCGCAAGCACGTCATGCAGCTCGCCGGCGGTCTGATCGGCGCCAATCGGCACCGCTTCGCCGATGCAGACAGGACCGGTGTCGAGACCCCTTTCCATACGCATCGCCATCACCGCCGTGGCTTTGTCACCGGCCATGATGGCGCGCTGAATAGGGGCCGCACCGCGCCAGCGGGGCAGTGCCGACGCGTGCAAGTTGAGGCAGCCGAGACGCGGCGCCTCCAACACCGGCACCGGAAGCAAAAGCCCATACGCCACCACGACCGCAGCATCGGCGCCATGACCGGCGAACGCCTCGCGGTCCGCTTCCCCCTTGAAGTTCGTCGGCGTGAACACGGGCACGCCCGCCGCTTCGGCAAAGGCATGCACGGGCGACTTGCGCTCCGCCATGCCCCGACCGGCCGCCCGCGGCGGCTGCGAGTAGGCGGCGACGACGCTATGCCCGGCGCCGAGGATCTCGGCCAGCGTCGGCACGGCGAAGTCCGGAGTGCCCATGAAGACGATGCGTAGGGACATGGATACCGGTGAGAAAATGTTGCGAGAAGAAGCGCGCGTCCTAGGTTGTCGTACGTGCCTGCTTCTTGAACTTGCGCACCACCATGTCGCGCTTCAGCTGCGAGAGGAAGTCGATGATGAGCTTGCCATCGAGGTGGTTGACCTCATGCTGAATGGCGGTGGCGAGCAGGCCGTTGGCGTCGATCTCGCGCGGCTCACCCTCCCGATCGATATAGCGCAGGGTCAGCGTCGAGGGGCGCTCGATCTCGATGCGAAAATCGGGAATCGAAAGGCACCCCTCCTCGTGCAGCCGCGTCTCCGGGCCAAGCGCAATGATTTCCGGATTGAAGAGCGTGAGCGGCGCGCGTTTTTCGTCTTCGTCGGCCACGTCCAGCACAACAAGCCGCAGCGGCACCCCGACCTGAACGGCAGCCAGGCCAACGCCAGGGGCGTCGTACATCGTCTCCAGCATGTCGTCGGCCAGCCGGCGCATCTCGTCGTCGATCCGTTCGACGGGCGTCGAGAGCTTGCGCAGGACCGGGTCCGGAAGTGTCACGATAGGAAGCTTCGCCATGCACTTTGAAATAGGCAAGTACGCCGATGTGGTCAATTCGCAGAACCGCCGCGCACCTACTTTCACCTGCGCCGGTCCATCCGGCGCGGCCGCATCGAACTCGCCGCCCCGGCCCGGTTAACGCCTCCAAAACCGGTACGTCTGCCCCGTGCCGACGCGCCGCTGTCGCAACGTCAACGGAACGGATGCGCAAGGCCGCAGGACACGCTAATGTTTCCCCCCGTCGTTGAGTTTATCGGATTGGGAGACGCCGTGCTTCCTAACGCTCCGCACTTGATTGTCGGCTGGCAGGAGTGGGTCGCCCTGCCCGAGTTGGGCTTGCCCGCTCTGAAGGCGAAGATCGACACCGGCGCCAAAACGTCCGCCTTGCATACCGAACTCATCGAGCCCTACGGATCGTCGAGGCGCCCGAAAGTCCGCTTCTCCGTTCGCCCCAGACCCGACGCCCACCTCGAAGTCATCGCCACCGCCGACATCGTAGATCGGCGCGAGGTCACAAGTTCGAACGGCGTTCGCGAGTTGCGCTACGTCATCGAGACGCGTCTCTGCATCGGCGGCAGGGAATGGCCCATCGAGGTCACCCTCACCAACCGCGAGCACATGACCTATCGGATGCTCATCGGGCGGCAGGCGATGCGATCCGACATGCTTGTCGACTGTGCCGCCTCCTTCTGCCAGCCGCGCCTCAGCTACCGCCTGTACGCAGGCCAGTAGCACCCGCGGCCACCTAGTCCAGGTGCAGCATATCCAGAAGCGTCGCTTTCACTGTCGAAGCGCTGTCAAAGCGTTCGGCCTTGCCGCGGCTGGCACGCGCCATGGCCGGGATGAGATCCGGGCGCCGCAAAAAGCTCTCCATCGCCTCAGCGAGTGCATCGGCGTTGCGCGGCTCGACGAGACAGCCATTGACCCGCTCGGTGACGGCGTCGCGGCAACCAGCCACGTTGGTCGTCAGTACTGGCCGGCCGCACGCGAGGGCACGCAGCAATGGCTCCGGCATACCCTCGGCATATCCCGGATAAACGAAGACATGAGCTTCTCGCAGCAGCTCCGATTGATCTTCGGCGAGGCCAAGAAACTCGACATCCGCACAGCGTGCCAATTCGGCGAGTTCGATCGCCTGCGCGCCCTCTTCCGGCAAGACGGCCAACATGAAGCGCGACGTCGGCGAACGCGCCCGCAGTTTTGCGGCTGCAGCGCAGTAGGCCATGACACCGCGACGCCGATCGAGACCGCCGATCATCAGGAACACGAGGCCATGGTCGAGAGGCGGCAACGGAAGTGCCGCGCTGTGCTCGAGGTCGATACCGACACCGGGCACGACCTTCGCCGTCAACGAGGCGGGAACGATACCCAGCTTCTTCAGCAACGCCAGGTCGTCACCGTTGTGGAATACGGCTTCCTGCGCCGCACGCAGTGCCTGACCATAGCGCCAGGCCGGCATCTCATCGGCCGCGAGGGGACCAGCAAAGCGGTTCTCCGGCAGCCCGTCGATGATCGGGATAATCTGCTGAACGCCGACGGCCTTGGCCGCCAGCACCGCGTGCACCATCGTCGGGCCGCAAGCGACCACCGTGTGCGGAGCCCAGTTGGCCAGAACCTTCTTCAGCGCGCCGATTGCCTTCCAGTCGGCGAACAGCTTCGGACCCGCCGCATCGGGAGAGACTGCCTCGTGCTCGGCACCCAGATCGTCGAGTGCCTCGGTGTCGGCACGGCTCAGTTCGGGCGCAATCGCCATGACGCGATGGCCGCGCGCCACGACGTCGGCGAACAACATGTCACGCAGCTGCCGCAGCGGCAGGCCAGACGGGGCAATGAAGGCGATGCGTTGCACCGCCGGGACCGGCATGGTCGCGGACATCGCCATATCAGTGCAGGGTCCGTGCAGGCGGGGTCCAGCTGGCTGACGGCACCTCGTCGGTGGTCGTCGTGACGGCAACCTTGGTTTGATATCCCTCGACCGTGCGCAACAGCACCGCATGGATGCCAGGGTAGTCCCGCTGGTTCATCGCCACCTCGAGAATATCGAGCTCCTTCTCGAGTTCCTCGGCAGGAAGGAACGGCTCATCCGAGCGCCATATGCGTGGATGCTCGGTGGCTTTGGTATTGGCTCCGATGAGCAGCTCCTCGTAAAGCTTTTCGCCCGAGCGCAGCCCGGTATAGGTGATCGCGATATCCCCGTCTGGATTCTCCGCACCGCGCACATCGAACCCGGACAGTCGCACCATCACACGCGCCAAGTCGTCTATGCGCACCGGCTCGCCCATATCGAGCACGAACACGTCTCCACCCTGCGCCATCGCACCCGCCTGAATGACGAGCTCCGCCGCCTCGGGAATCGACATGAAATAACGGATGATCTCAGGATGCGTGACGGTCACCGGCCCACCGGCGCGAATCTGCCGCCGAAACTTCTGCACCACCGACCCGGAACTGTCGAGAACGTTGCCGAAGCGAACCATCGTGAAAATAGTCGGACCGCCGTTCGCTGCCGCCGCCTGCAGCACAAGCTCAGCCAGACGCTTGCTTGCCCCCATGACGTTGGTTGGCCTCACCGCCTTGTCGGTAGAGATGAGTACCACGAGTTCCACGCCGGCTGCCTTGGCGCACTCGACCACCGTGGCGGTCCCCAGCGTATTGTTGCGCAGGCCAAAGATCGGGTTCTGCTCCACGATCGGCACATGCTTGTAAGCCGCCGCGTGGTAGATGACTTCGATCTCGTTGCCGGCAATAGCCTCGCGCAATTGCACCGCATCGAGCACCGACCCGAGCACACCGACGATCTCCGGCCGCGGCAAATCGGGCCGCAGTTGCCTCACGGCTTCGGAAATCTCGTCCTCGATCCGGTACAGTGCCACTTCGGAGATATCCAGCAGCACGATACGGCGAGGTCCGTTGCGTAAAATCTGCCGCACCAGCTCCGAGCCGATGGAGCCTCCGGCCCCGGTCACTAGAACCGACTTTCCAAGCGTCTTACGCTTCAGGAGCTCCGCGTGCGCAGGAACTTTGTCGCGACCTAGAAGATCGTTCACTTCGACCGGCCGTAGGTCGGTCATGCTGACACGGCCGGAGGTGACATCGTCCACGCCGGGCAGGATCAGCACCTCCACCGGATGCGACTGAAGATCTTTGAGGATGCGCCGCCGCTCGCGGCGCCGATCGTCGGCAAACGCTACGAGGATTTCCTTCACCTGATAGCGCTCGATCAGGTTCGCCAGCCGGTCCGGGCGGTGAACCTTCACGCCGCCGATGTACTGCCGCCAAAGCGATGGCTCGGTATCGATGAATGCCACCACGTCGCGATGGTTGCCGCGCCGAAGCGCTTCGAGCAGTTGCACGCCGAGTTGGCCGGCGCCGAAGATGATGACCGGCTTGCGGTCGACACTGAGCGGCAGCTCCGCCAGACGGACCCCTGCGCTTTCCAGGATCATCGCTGCAACCTCGCGGCTGCCTGCGATGAGCAACGTGGCCAACAGCCCATAACCGAGCACGACCGAACGTGGCACGCCCAGCTGCCCGGACATGAACACCACGAGCGACCAAATGAGAACGGACAGCCAAATGCAGCCGATGATCCTCGTGTGCCCGCGATAGCCGACGTAGCGGGTGACGAAGCGGTAAAGGCCCGAAGCGGCAAAGGTGGCGACCGTAATGAATGGGCCGCTGATCAAGATCAGCCCCATTCTCCAGTCAAATGGGATGAACGCCGTGTTGTAGCGAATGGACAGCGCGATCCACAGCGCCAGCGTGAGCAGCACAAAATCGAGCGATACGAGGATGATACGCTTGTTGAGGCGCGGCAGCTCAAGCAACCGCAGCCGCCACTCGGATTTACCCGGATGCTGCCGCCCAGCGTCGCTCATTGCACCCCTATAGCCGTGAAGCGGCAGCCACAACGGCGCCACCACCCGATCGAACCCGCCAACAATAGCCCGACTGTAGCAGACGGTCCCGCGTGTTGCAGTTGGTACTCGGCTGATGTGGCTGAGTTATCACCCGCTATGTTGCCCGCCGGCGCTCGGTTTGTCGCCGATCTGACGCGACTAGACGCGCCGGCGTGACTTGATCGCCGCCGCCAAGGTCCCTTCGTCGAGATAGTCGAGTTCCCCGCCAACCGGCACACCTTGCGCCAGGCGGGAAATGATAATCCCTGTGGGTGCGAGCTGCTCGCTGATGTAGTGGGCCGTCGACTGCCCCTCGACGGTGGAGTTGAGGGCGAGCACGATTTCCTTCGCCTCCCCTGCGGCCGCCCGTTCGATCAACCCCGCAATATTGAGCCGGTCCGGTCCGATGCCGTCGAGTGGCGATAGGTGGCCGCCGAGCACATGATAAAGTCCATTGACGACACCGGCGCGCTCCAGCGCCCAAAGGTCGCCGATCTCTTCGATGACGACGATCAACGACTGGTCGCGCCGCGGATCCTGGCAGAGGCTGCACGGCGACACCGTGTCGAGATTGCCGCAAACTGGGCACTCGACGATCTTCTCCACCGCCTGCGCCAAAGCCTCCGCCAACGGAATGAGCAGGTCGCTTCGCCGCTTGATGAGCGCCAGCGCAGCCTTGCGCGCCGAGCGCGGGCCGAGGCCAGGGAGTCGCCCCAGGAGCTGGATCACTCGTTCGATTTCAGGTCCGGAAACTTTCCGTGTCATTCCACCGCTCAGGATATTGGACGCCCTGTATGCAACAGCCGACTCCGGCGCCTTTGCGTGACGCGGATCAAATACAGGAAGCCGGGCATTTGCACTAATTGCCAATACGCGGACGTCTTTGGTTTGCCCCGCTACTTAGGCTAACTTGCGCGACGACATAAGTGGGGCAATTACCCCTCATCCCCTGGGAGGAACACATGCAGCTGATTGTAAAGCCTGAGACCCCGACGGCCGCCTTGGCACGCGTCGGACAGACGATCAAGATTCGCGACCGCTACGACAACTTTATCGGCGGCCAGTGGGTCCCGCCGACCAAAGGCCAGTATTTCGAGAACCGCACGCCCATCTCCGGTGAGGTCGTCAACGAGATCGCACGCTCCACCGCCGAGGACATCGAGAAGGCCCTTGATGCGGCGCATGCTGCTGCCGACGCCTGGGGCAAGGCCGCGCCGGCCGCGCGCGCGGCGCTTCTCTTCAAGATCGCCGACCGGATGGAAGCCAACCTGCCGGCACTCGCTACCGTCGAGACCATCGACAACGGCAAGCCCATCCGCGAGACGATGGCCGCCGACTTGCCACTCGCCGTCGACCACTTCCGTTACTTCGCCAGCTGCATCCGCGCTCAGGAAGGCTCGCTGTCGGAGATCGACGAGACGACGATCGCCTACCACTTCCACGAGCCGCTCGGCGTCGTCGGCCAGATCATTCCGTGGAACTTCCCCATCCTCATGGCGGTGTGGAAGCTCGCCCCGGCACTTGCCGCCGGCAACTGCGTTGTCCTGAAGCCCGCCGAGCAGACGCCATTCTCCATCATGGCGCTGATGGATCTTATCGGCGACATCCTCCCACCGGGCGTGCTCAACGTCGTCAACGGCTTCGGCGTCGAGGCCGGCAAGCCTCTTGCCCAGAATCCGCGCATCGCCAAGATCGCCTTCACCGGTGAGACGACGACCGGCCGCCTCATCATGCAGTACGCCTCCGAGAACATCATTCCGGTGACGCTCGAACTCGGCGGCAAGTCGCCGAACGTCTTCTTCGCCGACGTTTTCAACGAAGACGACGACTTCTTCGACAAGGCGCTCGAAGGCTTCACCATGTTTGCCCTCAACCAGGGCGAAGTTTGCACCTGTCCCTCGCGCGCACTGGTTCAGGAAAGCATCTATGACGCCTTCATGGAGCGCGCCATCGAACGCGTAAAGAAGATCGTCATGGGCAGCCCGCTCGATCCCAACACGATGATCGGCGCCCAGGCCTCTTCCGATCAGCTCGAGAAGATCCTTTCCTACATCACCATCGGCAAGGACGAGGGCGCACGCGTACTGACCGGCGGCAACCGCGCCCGGCACTCGGGTCTTGAAGATGGCTTCTACGTCGAGCCGACCGTGCTCGAAGGCCACAATAAGATGCGCATCTTCCAGGAAGAGATCTTCGGACCGGTCCTCTCGGTGACGAAGTTCAAGACCGAGGCGGAAGCGCTCGCCATGGCCAACGACACGCTCTACGGCCTCGGCGCTGGCGTTTGGGCACGCGATGGCAGCACCGCGTACCGCATGGGCCGTGGCATCAAGGCTGGCCGCGTGTGGACCAACTGCTACCACCTCTATCCGGCGCACGCTGCGTTCGGTGGCTACAAGCAGTCGGGCGTCGGCCGCGAGACCCACAAGATGATGCTCGACCACTACCAGCAGACGAAGAACATGCTCGTCAGCTACAGCCCCAAGGCGCTCGGCTTCTTCTGATCCGAGCTAACGCAGCGCGCGGCCGACTGCCCCCAGGGCAGTCGCGCGCTGCCACGAGAAGATCCGCACCGGCGGCGGTTCCCCGAAGGGGGAGCCGCCGGCGCAAAAATAAAAAGCACCGGCGCACTTCCTGCCGGCGCCGTGCACAACGCCGCGCCCCAGTAGCAAGCAGGAGGACAACGTCGATGGTCGAACGCGTGACGGTCACCCCTGCAGCGACTGCGCTCATTGAGAAGCTCAAAGCCCAGCACGGACCGTTGCTTTTCCACCAATCGGGCGGTTGCTGCGACGGCAGCGCCCCGATGTGCTACCCGCGCGGCGAGTTCAAGATCGGCGAGCGCGACGTCTACCTCGGCGCCATTGCCGGGACCCCCGTCTACATTTCCGGCCCGCAGTTCGAATACTGGCAGCACACACACCTGATCATCGACGCCGTGCCCGGCCGCGGCTCCGGCTTTTCGCTGGAATCGCCGGAAGGCCTGCGCTTCCTCACCCGCTCGCGCGTCTTCACCGAAGCCGAGTTCGACGAGTTGGATCGCGTCGGCCCGCCCGCCCGCGGTCCACTGGCGATGGATCAGGCCGCCGCCCATTGATGCGCGCCGCCTGAGTCACCGAAGCGCCCTGAGCCCCCGACGCAGCGCCCTGCGACACTGCTTCGCGTCCCTTCTATCCGTTTACGGCCAATCGCCAGCCGCTTCGGCGCAGCTCTGTGTCCCTCTCGCACTAGGAAAACGCTGCAATCACAACGACATTTGGCTGAACGTACCCCACCGCGCCGAGGCGCAGCGTAAGGGAAAGCATTCACGGTCGCCAATGAAGCCAGTCCTCTACGTTCTCGCCGCACTTATGCTCGTCCTCAGCCAGGTTGCCATCGCGCCTCCGTCGGCAGCCGAGGAGCAACCGGCGGCTGAATCCGACACGCCATCTGATGAAGCCGTCAGCGAAGCCCCACGTCCCGCCCCT
>JBAZYB010000138.1:0-10999 GCA_041659545.1 Hyphomicrobium sp. | reverse complement strand
GAAGTAGGCGGGGACGGTGATGACGGCCTGCGTGACCTTCTCGCCGAGCTTGGCCTCGGCGGTCTCTTTCATCTTCTGCAGGATGAAGGCGGAGATCTGCTGCGGCGAATACTGCTTGCCATGGGCTTCGACCCAGGCGTCGCCGCTGGGGCCTTTGACGATCTTGTAGGGAACGAGGTGCTTGTCCTTCTCGACCATCGGGTCGTCATAGCGGCGTCCGATCAGACGCTTGATGGCGAAGAACGTGTTGATGGGGTTGGTCACTGCCTGGCGCTTTGCAGGCAAGCCGACGAGTTTCTCGTCGTCGGCGGCGAAGGCCACGACTGAAGGCGTCGTGTTCAAACCCTCGGCGTTTTCCAGAACCCTCGGCTTGCCGCCCTCCATGACCGCCACGCACGAATTCGTGGTGCCAAGGTCGATGCCGATCACTTTAGCCATATGCCTATCCTCATCCTTCTGCGGCAGACCGCCCAGACCCGACTATCCGGCGTCCAGTAATCAGGCGGCTTATGCAGCGCGCCGATCCGGCCCCCTATGGAGCATCCAAACGGTAAACGCCGCTTATATAAGGTGGCTTTTCCGGGGCGCAACGGGCGCGACGGGAGCCACCAAGGTCAATTTTTCCCCAGCCTTCAGTGCAACAGATCACGAACAGACGTTCGGCTGCTCTACGTCAGCTCGCCTCGTTTTGGGCGTCGGGCTCGGTGTCGTCCCTGGCGTTGGAACCTGGTTTCGCGCCGCCCTTGGCAATCACCACCATGGCCGGACGCAGCACCCGGTCGCCCAGACTATACCCTTCTTGATACACCTGAACGATGGTTCCCGGTGCAACATCTGGATTGTCGACCTCGACCATTGCCTGGTGCTGATGCGGATTGAACGCCTCTCCTTCTGCGTCCATCCGCTCGACACCGTGGCGTTCGAGAATATTTGTGAAGTCGCGCTCGGTCATCGTCACGCCGTCCATCAGCGCCTTGAGTGCCGGATCGGAATCGGCTGCACCGGCCGGCACTGCGGCGATGGCGCGCTGCAGGTTGTCGCCGACAGCGAGCACGTCGCGAGCGAACTTGGAGATGGCATACTTTGCCGTCTCGTCCTTCTCTCGCTCGGTGCGCTTGCGCAGGTTATCCATTTCGGCATGCGCCCGAAGCAACCGGTCGGTCAGATCGGCAATACGACCTTCGAGCACGGAAACGGTGCCTTCGCCGGCTGGAGCGCCGTTGGATCCGGAGTTGGGATCCTGGCCGGGCTTCTTGTCTTCGTCAGCCATTGTATCTCCGGGTGTGAGCGCGATGAACCGATTGCGTGCCGGATATCAGGCTTGCCCTGCAAAAATCAAGTCAACAGTCGGCTTACAATTTTCGCCGTGTAGTCGACCATAGGAATAATGCGCGCATAATTGATGCGTGTTGGACCAATGACGCCGAGTACGCCGACGACCTTGCGGTGCTCGTCATGGAATGGCGCTACCACGAGCGAGGAACCCGAAAGCGAGAACAGCTTGTTCTCCGAACCGATGAAAATCCGCACGCCGTCGGCGCTTTCCGACAGCCCGAGCAGTTGCACGAGGTCGCGTTTGCGCTCCAGATCGTCGAACAGGTGACGGATGCGCTCCAGATCATCCTGAGCATGCAGATCCTTCAGCAGGTTAGCCTGTCCACGCACGATGAGGCTCTTGCGGTCGTCGAGTGATCCCGACCACTCGGCGAGCCCCAGATGGATCACCCGCTGCGTCAACTCGTCGAGCTCGGCGCGCGAAGACTGGAGCTGCTGCTCGATACGCGCGCGTGCTTCGCCGATCGTCAGGCTGCGGATGTGTGCATTGAGATAGTTCGCCGCCTCGGCCAGCGCTGACGGCGGCAAGCCTTGCGGCAGATCGATGATGCGGTTTTCGACCGTCTGGTCCTCTCCGACCAGCACGACGAGCGCCTTGCCCGGCTCCAGCAGCACGAACTCGATATGCTTCAGCCGCGTCACCTGCTTGTCGGCGAGCACGACGCCGGCACAGTGCGACAAGCCCGAAATCATCTCTCCTGCCTTGCGCAGCACGTCGTCGACGTTCGTCGCCTGCTTTTGGGCGATATGCGCCTCGATTTGTCGCCGCTCCAAGGTCGACAGGTCACCGACTTCGAGCAGCGCGTCGACGAACAGCCGCAATCCCAATTGCGTCGGAAGGCGCCCCGCGGAGGTGTGGGGTGCAGCGATGAGGCCGAGTTGCTCAAGATCCGACATCACGTTGCGGATCGAGGCCGGCGACAGCGCCATGGGCAGCACGCGCGAAAGATTTCGCGATCCGACAGGTTCGCCGGTTTCGAGGTAGGACTCGACGATTTGCCTCAGAATGGCGCGCGAGCGGTCGCTCAATCTGTTAAGTTCGCTGACGCCTTCGGTCATAGCTTGGGGTGTTTTCGACCTCGTATTCGCTCCCTGAAGATTAGGGAGGCGGTTATGGCTTCGTCAAATGGCCGGCGGTTTTGGTTGAAGCGCGCCTGCCCCTCCCGTAGGTTCTGCCGACTTTTGTCCCATCAACAACGGTATCCGGCAGCCGCATGCGCCCTTCGAAACGTAAAACCGACGAGCTACGCCGTGTCTCCATCGAGCGTGCCGTGTCAAAGCACGCCGAGGGTTCGTGCCTCATTAAGTTCGGCGATACCCATGTTCTTTGTACGGCTAGCCTTGAGGAACGGGTCCCGCCATGGCTCAAGGGCCAAGGTCGCGGCTGGCTGACCGCCGAGTATGGCATGCTTCCGCGCGCCACGAGTGAGAGAACGCGCCGCGAGGTGACTGTCGGTCATGCTTCGGGGCGCACGCAGGAGATACAACGTTTGATCGGCCGCGCCCTGCGCGCCATCGTCGACATGCCCAAGCTCGGCGAACGCCAGATCAGCATCGATTGTGACGTACTGCAGGCGGACGGGGGAACTCGCACGGCGGCCATCACTGGCGCCTGGGTCGCCCTGCACGACTGCATTCAGTGGATGAAGCTGCGCGACATGGTCCAGGATGGTGTCCTGCGCGACCAGGTCGCCGCGGTCAGCTGCGGGATCTACAAGGGCACGCCGGTGCTCGATCTCGACTATGCCGAAGACTCCGCCGCCGACGCAGATTCGAATTTCGTCATGACCGGCTCGGGCGGTATCGTCGAGGTGCAGGGCACGGCCGAGACCGTGGCCTTCTCCCAGGAGAACTTCGACGAGCTCATGTCGCTTGCCAAAAAGGGTATCGGCGAGCTCGTGGCCCTGCAGAAGCTGACGGTCATCTAGTGTCACGAGTCCGATAGTCGCCGAGTTGGAAAGGTTTGCCCATGCCGACCGGTATTCTTGCGCTCACTGTCGCGGCGATCTTCACTGGGGCGGCCTTCTACATCAACTTCGCCGAGCAGCCGGCCCGACTGGAGCTCAATGACCGCGACCTACTGCAGGAGTGGAAGTTCAGCTACAAGGCTGGCTTCGCGATGCAGGCGACACTGGCCGTCGTCGGTTTCGTATTCGGCTGCCTCGAGTGGCTTGTGTCGGGCGGAGCCGACTGGTTGGTCGGCGCTCTCCTGCTGCTGGCCAACTGGCCGTTTACACTGATCGCTATCATGCCGACCAACAACATCTTGATGGCAACCCCGCTCGAAGCCGCCGGTCCCCAGTCGCGTACGCTCATCGAGCACTGGGGAAGGCTACACGCGGTGCGAACCGCGCTTGGAGCTTCCGCCACCGCCGTTTTTATCTGGGCCGCCCTATGACAGTCACTTCTCCGACGCGCGTTCTCGAGACCGTTCTCTATGCGCGCGACCTCGATGCCATCGAGACCTTCTACCGCCGCGTGCTCGGCATGGAACCGTTCGACAAAGCTGATGGGCGGCAGGTCTTCTATCGCATCGGCGATCAGATGCTGCTCATCTTCAATCCGGTCACCACCAGTCGCGCCGTGACGGATGACGCTGCCCTTCCCTTGCCCCCGCATGGGGCCGACGGAGAAGGTCACGTCTGCTTCCGCGCCAGCGGTGAGGAGATCGACGCTTGGAAGAGCAGCCTCGAGAAGGAGGGCGTTCCCCTCGAGGCGGAACTCGAATGGCCCAGAGGCGGTCGCTCGATCTATTTCCGCGACCCCGCAGGCAACTGCCTCGAATTTGCCGAGCCGCGCATCTGGGGTCTTGAATGACCCGCCGACTGAAGCGTGGGGACAGGCTCGTCGTTGCCACCCACAATCCCGGCAAGGTCTGGGAGATCAACAAGCTCATCGAGCCTTATGGACTGGCGGCGGTTTCCGCCGGCGAGCTTGGCTTGGCCGAGCCCGTCGAGACGGAAACGACATTCGAGGGCAACGCCAGGCTCAAGGCTCTTTTCGCCGCCAGGGGCGCCAATCTGCCGGCCCTCGCTGACGACAGCGGCATCGAGATCGACGCCCTAGGCGGCGCGCCGGGGGTCTATACGGCCGACTGGGCGGGCCCGAGCCGCGACTTTTCCATCGCCATGCAGCGCGTTCACGACGAGCTGGTGACGCTGCAGGATTGGAGCGGCGAGCCCTTGCGCGCCAACTTTATCTCCGTCCTTTGCCTTGCTTGGCCGGACGGGGATGCCCAGTTCTTCGAAGGCAAAGTTTACGGTCATGTGGTTTGGCCGCCGCGCGGTGGCAACGGCTTCGGCTATGATCCGATCTTCGTCGCCGATGGGCACTCCGAGACGTTCGGCCAAATGGAGCCGGCCAGCAAATATGCCATCTCCCACCGCACCCGCGCCTTCGATCACTTCAAGCGGGCCGTCCTCGATGACGGCAGCTGAGGATCGCGCTTTCGGCGTTTACGTCCACTGGCCGTTCTGCGCCCAGAAGTGCCCGTATTGCGATTTCAATAGTCATGTCCGCTTTGGCGGCATCGACGAGCAGCGCTTCCGCACGGCCTTCCTGCGCGAGCTGGAGCACACCGCACAGCGTACGGGGCCGCGCACCGTTTCCAGCATCTTCTTCGGTGGCGGCACGCCATCGCTGATGCAGCCCGAGACGGTCGGGGCCATTCTCGATCGCATCGCCGCCCTGTGGGATGTCGACCCCGGCGCAGAGATCACCCTCGAAGCCAACCCCGGCAGCGTCGAAGCCGCGCGGTTCCGCGGCTACCGCACAGCAGGCGTCAATCGCGTATCTCTCGGCGTGCAGTCACTGCGCGACGACATTCTCAAATCGCTCGGGCGCATCCATTCCGTTGCCGAAGCCAAGGCGGCCATCGAGATCGCCCGCTCGACCTTCGACCGCTTCTCCTTCGACCTCATCTATGCGCGCCCAAAACAGACGCTCGATGCTTGGCGCGAGGAACTACGCGAAGCACTTTCCATCGCTGGCCAGCATTTGTCGCTCTATCAGCTCACTATCGAACCCGAGACGCCCTTTGCCGCGCTACACGCAGCCGGCAAGCTGGTTATCCCCGACGAGGACGCGGCGCTGGCGCTTTACGACGCCACGCAGGAGATCGCCAACGCGGCCTGCCTGCCCGCCTACGAAATCTCCAACCATGCCGTCCCGGGCGAGGAGAGCCGTCATAATCTGCTCTATTGGCGTTATGGCGAATACGCCGGCATCGGCCCAGGAGCTCATGGACGGCTTCTCCTCGGCGGTCGGCGGCAGGCGACGAGCACCGAGCGCAATCCCGAAGCCTGGGCAGCGCTCGTCGAGCGGCAGGGCCACGGCGTGATCGAGGAGGCGCCACTGTCACGCGCCGAGGAAGCCGACGAGATGCTGCTCATGGGGCTGCGGCTCTCCGAAGGAATCGACCTGGGGCGCCTTGCACGGACTTGCGGTGGTGTGCCGCTCGAGGCCACCGTCGCGGAGTTGACACAGATGGACCTCATTGAGCTGGTTCCGGGGACGCGGCGCATTCGCGCGACCGGGGCCGGACGCTTCATTCTCAACGAGATCGTGCTACGTCTCGCCCTCAGTCTGCCAACCACCAGCTTGCCGACGGAACCGTCCCCGGCCGCAGAATTTCCTCCCGCCGCCGAGTAGCGAGATCAGATGCGAAACATCTACGACTGGATGATGCGCACCGCTTCCAGCAAGCGCGCGCCCTACGCCCTCGGCGCCGTATCCTTCATCGAAAGTTCGTTTTTCCCCATCCCGCCCGACATCATGCTGATCCCTATGGTGCTCAGCAATCGCGAGAAGGCGTGGTGGTATGCTACCATCGCCACAGTTACGTCGGTGCTCGGTGGCTTGCTCGGCTACGCAATCGGCTACTACGCCTACGATGCGATCGGCATTCCGATCCTGAAGTTCTATGGCAAGGAGCATGCGCTCGATAGCTTCATCCAGTTCGTGCACGAGTACGGTGTGCCGGCGATCATCATCAAAGGCGCAACGCCGATCCCGTTCAAAGTTGTGACCATCGCCGCTGGCGTCGCCAAGATGGACCTGCTGGCCTTCGTCGGCGCCAGCATCGTCGCGCGGGCCATGCGGTTTTTTCTCGTCGCCGGGCTGCTCTATTTCTTCGGTCAGCCGATCCGCGAATTCATCGAACGCCGCCTGACGCTGGTCACCACCGTTTTCGTCGTGGTCTTGGTCAGTGGCTTCGTAGCTGTTAAATACCTCTTCTAGTCCGGTCGTTCTGAGTTCTAGTCTTAGGGTGCTTCGATGGCTTTGGCGGCGCACGATCCGACGGGGCACTCTGCCTACCGCACGGGGGCCTTGGCTCTCCTCGTGGCTGCCGCAGCAATTCTCGTCGCGCTCGGCTCTGAGCACCTCGGTGGGCTGGTGCCCTGCGAGCTTTGCCTCGAGCAGCGCTATGCCTACTACGCTGGCGTGCCGTTGATGTTTCTCGCTCTCGTCGTGCTGACGGCCGGTCAGACGCGCGCCGCCGCTCTCCTGTTCATACTCGTCGCGCTGGGTTTCTTCGCCAATGCCGCGCTCGGCGCCTATCACGCGGGCGTCGAATGGCAGCTCTGGGCCGGCCCCGCCGCTTGCACCGGCTCGCAGCCATTGACGAGCAACGCCGGCAACCTTCTCGACGCGCTGAAGCAGACGAATGTCGTGCGCTGTGATCAGGCTGCGTGGCGGTTTGCAGGACTCTCGATGGCTGGGTGGAATGTCATCGGATCGCTGCTGATTGCTTTCCTCGCACTGCGCGCCGCAAACGAGTCGCTGCACACGAGATGAACATCGCGCACGCGCGCGCCGTCGACAAAGTTTTCCACAGAAATTCCTGGTTTTCCTGCGGCAGTTTGCGTTCAGCAACTGTCAAGCTAAATACCGTGGGTCGGACACGGCAGCGCCATTCCGTGGTCAAAAAGTAACGGTCTATTCCGGTTGTCCGCGGAACACACAGTGAAGCGCTCGCGTTGAAGGCACCAAGAGTTGGTCTCGCGTTTCGGTGCCGGAAGAGCCCACCAGTGAGTTGCGTAACGAGTAGCCGCGGACCCGGTTAGTTGCGTCAGTCAGCGTAGCGTTTGTTGCGTCTCAGTAGCGTCTTGCGTTCGGCGTCAGTTTCTTTGGGAACCCCCGTCCCCAGCTCAGCCGCGTAAGTTGGTCCAGTCAGTCGCGTTCGCGTCAATCAGCCCTCAGTTCCTCGTGCGTTTGTAACCGTTGCGTCCGTTGCGTCGCCTAGCGTTGCGTCCACTTGCGTCAGTACCAGTAGCGTTCATGTCAGTTGCGTTGGTTCAGTTGGCGTCTGTAGCCGTGCGTAAAGCCAATTCCCCCTAGCGCGCAGCCAGCACAAAGCGCGCATGCAAATCGAGGCGAACCGCTCGGAAACTTAGGTTCCTGCGTACTTCCGAGCGGTTGCAATTTCAATTTTGTGAGTTGCGTCAGTTGCGTGTTGAGTTCTTCGCTTCAGTTCAGTGATGAGGTGTGCCGTGGCGTCCCAGTTGCATTCTTGGCGTTCGATTTCGGAAGTGGTCGGTGAAGTACTCGTCGCTATCGGCGGTCCGTCGCAACAGACGGACACTCCCATGGCGGTGGCGTCATCAAGGTAGACCGCCGCGTATTCGTTTCGGAGGGGAAAGAGACCTCCCACGAGATGGCAAGCATGTGGAGCGTCGGAAACGTAGGCTTCCACGAGACATTGCATGACCTGGTTTCGCGTAGTGATGTCAGTGCGTTCTGTGTGCTTGCCAACCAATTTCAAGCCTCGCGCCGAGGCATAAAAAGCGGCGCACAACGAGGAGGTGTCAAATGAGTTTCAATCACATCAACCCGCTGCAATGGCATCAGGCACTCGGTGTCGCCCGCTCTTCATGCGCGCGCTTCTTCCGTGATGGTGGCTCGCCCACCGACGCGCTTCGCGCTTTTGGGCTCGGCGCTGACGAGCGCGCCACGAAGGATTGGAGCCGCGCTGTTGAGGCGATCGCTGAATCCCTGTGCGCGGTGTCGATGAAGCGCGCTGCCTGACGATCGACGTCCAACAAATCGACGTCAGCGATTCTGAATTCCCCGTCGTCCTTCCCCCGAACGACGAAGGCCCCGGCAACCGCATTGCCGGGGCCTTGCTTGTCTAGCTTCGCTTTGCGCCTGCGGCGGCTCCCCGTAAGGGAGACACCAGCCAGCGATCAAGGCTCCAGCTCGGTATCCCAGTAGAGGTAGTCGAGCCAACTGCGGTGCAGATAGTTGGGCGGGAACGACCGTCCGTTGCGATGCAATTCGAAAACCGTCGGCCGGTACGGCATCTGCATCGGCAGCATGCCCAGTTCTTCCGGCATGGCGCCGCCCTTTTCGAGATTGCAGGGAGCGCATGCGGTGACGACGTTATCCCACCGCGTCTGCCCGCCGCGTGAGCGGGGGATGAGATGGTCGAATGTCAGATCGTCTTTGTCGCCACAATATTGGCAGGTGAAGCGGTCGCGCAGGAACACGTTGAAGCGCGTAAACGCCGGATAGAGCGCTGGCTTCACATAAGTCTTGAGGGAGACGACGCTCGGCACCCGCATCTCGAAGGAGGGGCTGCGAACGTAACGATCATATTCGGAGACGATGTTGACGCGATCGAGAAAAACAGCCTTCACCGAGTCCTGCCAGCTCCAGAGCGATAACGGGTAGTAGCTCAGGGGCCGGAAGTCGGCGTTCAGGACGAGTGCCGGAAATGATTCCGGTATGGCTACATGCGCATCCACGTTACGGGCGTCCCATACTTGCTGTGCTGCGAATCGGGCTCTCCACGACGTTCGGCCGGGATACTAGCGGCGCATATCAACTCTGTGAAGGTCCCCACACAGAGGGTGTGGCCGACCCCCATAAGGGCATGCAACTCAGGCATTTTTCGGCATCAATAGCGCCCGATCCGCGACCTTGTAGTAGGCCCATAGGAGATGCGCGGCCACACCGCGCCAGGGGCGCCACGCTTCGGCGATCTCGAATAACTCCTCCCTCGAGGGGCGTTGATTGAGGCCAAGAGCAGCTCTGGCGGCGATCTGCAGGGCCAGATCCCCGGGGGCGAACGCATCTGCCCGCCCCAAGCAGAAAAGCAGGTATATGTCGGCTGTCCACGGGCCGATTCCGGGCAGTGCGGTGAGTGCCGCGTGCACCTCTTCGTCCGCTGAATCGGCCAATAGATCGAGGTCGAGGCCGGCCCGTATCGCTTCACTCAATGCGCGCAATGTCCGCACCTTGCCCCTAGACAGGCCGGCGGTGCGCAGTTCGTCATCGCTCAGCGCTACAAAGGCATCCGCAGTCATCGGCGTGACGGCGAGGCTCGTTCGCTTCCAGATCGCTTGCGCGCTCGCCAGCGACAGCTGCTGCCCGACGACGATGCGCGCCAGGCCCTCGAAGCCGGCGACGTGCCGACGCACCTCGGGATCGCCGGCCAGCTCGTGCACGCCGCGCAGGTGAGGACTCTTGCGTCGCAGAGCGCGAATGCCCGTCCGCATGCTGCTTTCGTCGAGGATAATAGGTGGAGACGAACGACGTCCCATCTCAGCTGACCTACCTAACTTACGCAAAACTTCATCCCCGGCGCCCGGCAGCGTAGAGTGCCGACCACGCGTGGGTAAAGTGGCGGGGCGGAAATGCTGGAGCAGTTGCGGGCGACACGGGGCGAGGATGGTAACTGGCCCTCATGAGCATTCCCGTCTTTCGTTTTGCACCCAGCCCGAATGGCCCGCTGCACCTCGGCCATGCGCTCTCGGCCCTGTCGAGCTTTGATATGGCGCAGAAGTCTAAGGGACGCTTCCTGCTTCGCATCGAGGACATCGACGTCACGCGCTGCCGTGAGGAGTACGTCGCGGGGATACTCGAAGACCTGACCTGGCTGGGATTGAATTGGGAGGAGCCGGTCCTTCGCCAGTCGCAACATTTTGCGGTTTACGCCGAGGCCGCCCAATTACTCGAAGCTCAGGGGCTGCTCTATCCGTGTTTTGCCGCCCGCAGTGAGATCGACGCCGCCGCGACCCCTGAGGCCATCGATCCCGACGGCGCGCCGATTTACCCCGGACTGCACAAGGGGATGGCGGCAAAAGAGATTGAAGCACGCATGGAGAATGGCGAGCGTTTTGCGCTCCGCCTAGACATGCAGCGAGCGATGGCTTTGGCCGCCAAGCGGCTCGGCGGCGCGCCACTGACATTCACGGAGCTGGATGAGAGCGGCCGCCCAGAGACCGTTGCAGCTGAACCGCAGCGCTGGGGCGACGCCGTCATCCTCCGCAAGGACGTCCCGGCGAGCTACCACTTGGCGGTTGTCGTCGACGATGCCCGCCAGGAGGTGACCCACGTCACCCGGGGCCGCGATCTATATGCCGCCACGGGACTGCATCGCCTTCTGCAGGTGCTGCTGGGGCTGCCCGAGCCGTCCTATCATCACCACCGCCTTCTGGCTGATAGCGAGGGTCGCAAGCTCTCAAAGAGCGGCGGCGATACTGGGCTTGCCGATTTGCGCGCCGGAGGTGCCACGTCCACCGACGTCCGCCGTATGGTGGGGCTGCTCTAGCGTCGACGGCGTCTCATTCTAAAAATGACGCCTATCCAGGCGCGTTGGTGCTCAAAGGCACGTGGGACATTAGCACTAGCCAGTAACAGTCAGGAATCACAACAGATGCCA
>JBAZYB010000137.1:0-11021 GCA_041659545.1 Hyphomicrobium sp. | reverse complement strand
CAGATTCAACGACGCACCCGACAGCGTGACGATGCCGTTGACTGCCGTGACCATGGTTCCGGGCGGCGGGTTGTTGAGCTGGACATCGAGCAGAGCCCCGGGATTGAGCGTCAGATCGCCGTCGACCGTCAGCGTTCCAGTCGTGTTTCCGGGCCGCAGCACGCCGCCACTGGTGATCGTCGTGGCTGGTACCGTTCCTATCCCCGTGAGGAGCCCCCCCGACTGAACAGTCAGCCCGCTCGAAGACGCGATCGAGCCGTCGACCTCCAGGATGCCGCCGTTGAGTGTTGTGCTCCCAGTGAACGTACTTGTTCCGGTGAGCACTTCCGTGCCGCCGTCGAGGACCAATCCTCCGGTTCCGCCGATAGTACCCGCAAAGGTTCCTGAGGCATTGGAAAGCGTGAGTGTTTCCGCGCCGAGAAGGACCGAGCTGCCAGCGACACCCGAGAGCGTCGTTATCGTGGCCCCCGCGGCGGTGCCGGAAATATCGAACACTCCCGCTGCGCTGGCGATGTCGACGCTACCGACGTTGCCAGAGCCTGCCAGCTCAAGCGTGGCGCTGTTTACGGTGAAGGGAGTGTTCGGCAGGTTGCCACTGACAATCAGGCTGCCGCCGTTCACCGCAAAGTTGGTGAGCGACGCGTTGGTGCCTGTGAGCGTCCACTGGCTGGCGTCTTCCTTTTGGAAGATCTCGAAGTCCCGATACTGTTGGCCCGCCCCGATCGTGGATACGTCAAAGGTTCCGACTCCGACACCCCCGAGAACGAAGGTATCGGTCCCCGCACCTCCAAAAACGGTGCCGCTTATGATGGCACCAGGTTGCAGTTCCAGACGGTCGTTTGCCGACTGAAAGCGAACGGCGCCACCTCCGCCCCCATCGATGGCACCGGCAACGGTGAGCGAAGTGGCGCTGACGCCAAATTCCGAGGTATCGATGGCGAAGTCATCAGCTGCTGCACCGTTCGATGTCACGCTACCTGTCGAGGCGACCGTTATATTGATCGCCCCGGAACTGCCACCCCTGGCATAGATGCCGTCGTCGTTGGTTCCCGTGACGTCCCCGTTCACGGATATTCCTGTTACGCCAGCGCTTCCGTCGCTGCGCGCAGAGATACCAGTTTCCTGACCGATGACCGTCGTTCCCGACGCTGTCGTAACCGTGACATCGGCGTTGCCACGCGCCAGAAGCGCCGTATCGCTTCCGGTGGTACCGGCAGCGGTTACGTCGCCGTTGACGGTGACGCTTGTCGTACCGGTCCCGTAATTGCGTGCGAGTATGCCGTACCTCGCTCCGCTGATGTCGGCGCCGGCGCCGGTAACCAGGGTCAGATTGGTTCCGAAATTGAAGGCCACGATGCCCCGCGAGACGGAACTGGTGCCGTTGCTCGTGACGTCGCCGTCGACGGTGATCGAGAGTGCGCCGGTGCCGAGATTGCGTCCGCGGATGCCGTAGTTTCGCGCAATGATGGGGCCATTGGTGTCAATCGTGACGCTGCCCGGACCAACGGCGGAGCTGAACACGTTGAGGCCGTTGCCGGCCGTCGCCGTAAGGGGTGAGACATTGGAGTCTGTATACGAAAGGTTGCCGGTGCCGGTGATCGAGAGTGCGTTGGATGAGCCAGTGGTGACGCTGAACCCAGGCAGCGTGGTGACGGCGGCATTGGCGGCGTTGATCGACTGCGCCGTGCTGGCGCCAGAACATTCGAAATTCGATCCGCCAACATTTGCGCAAGCGCCATAGGCGCGCCGCCCGTACGCGCCGATCGTAGTCACCAAGACGGCAGACGACAGCATCAGCCGTTTGTGAAACGATCGTGTGCTCATTGCGCCCCCGGGCAAAGTACGCACACCGAATCAGTGGCAATTGTACTACTTTTCGTGACGATCGGTCATGATCCGACGACGCACAATACCCACACGGACCGGTCTGCTTGCACACAGTGCGACGATCGTCATTACTCTCATAAGTGGAGGCGTGAAAAGCCTTGGCCGCTGAGACGCCGGAGAACGCCAGCGCGACCTATTCCATGTCGCCGGGCCTGCCAAACTTTCTCGCCGCGCATAGGATCGCGCTGGCGATCTCGTCCTACCAGTCGGGAAAGTTCTATCTGATCGGCCAGAACATCGACGGTGGCCTCATGGTGCATGAGCGCCTTTTCCAAAAGGCGATGGGCATCTGCGTGGCAGGCAAAAATACGATCCTATTGGCGACGCTGTTCCAGATACTGAAGCTCCGCAACGTTCTCGATCCCGGTCAGCAGATCAATGGTGTCTTCGATGCGTGCTACGTGCCGCGCCAGACATTCATCACCGGGGAGCTCGATATTCACGACTTGGGGTTGCTGAGCGATGGACGGATCATCTTCGTCAACACGCTCTACAACTGCCTCGCGACAACGTCCGAACGGCACAGCTTCACGCCCTTGTGGAAGCCGCCGTTCGTCTCGCGCATCGTCAAGGAGGACCGCTGCCATCTCAACGGCCTCGCCATGCAGGACGGCGCGCCCCGCTACGTCACGGCCGTGAGCAGATCCGATACCGTCGATGGGTGGCGCGACCGGCGCGCTGATGGTGGTACCGTAATCGATGTGGCGACTGGCGACGTCGTCATTGGCGGGCTGTCCATGCCGCACTCGCCAAGGCTGTACCGCGGCAAGCTTTGGGTGCTGAACTCGGGGACCGGAGAACTCGGCTGGATCGAGCGCGGCGAGACTGCCGCTGCCTCCAAGTTTCACGTCCTCGCCTTCTGTCCCGGCTTCGTGCGCGGCCTCGCGTTCCATGGTGACCACGCCTTCGTCGGCTTGTCGAAGCCGCGCTACCAGCGCTTCGAAGGCCTGGCGCTCGATCGCAAGCTGGCAGAAGCAGATTCGGAGCCATGGTGCGGAGTGCAGGTCATCGACATTAGCAGCGGCACCTGTGTCCATTGGTTCCGCATAGACGGCCCCATGGCGGAACTCTACGACGTAGCCATCGTGGCGGGGAACGTTCGGCCAATGGCCCTCGGCTTTGCCAGCAGCGAGATCATGGAACTCATCACGCATGATGATTACCCGACGAACCCGGTCGGTGGCCCTGCTTAGGCTCGATTGGATGTGTATTCAGCTTTTCGCCCACGTCGCACTCTCGTCCGCTCGCAAGTCAACCGGTGACTTCGACGGTTCGCCGAGCGGCCCTCGGCGACGTGGGCTGCGTAGGTTCTCCGGCTCCGCAATTCTGCGTCTGCTTAGCCTTCAGAAGCCACCACATTTCAAATCTGGAACCGGCGCTGAGGACCGAGATACTCCGCCTCTATCCCGACGATCAGGCGACTGGATTGCGCGTGCTCGATCCCGGGGGCTACTCATGCCGCAGTGCCTCGATTGGATCGAGGCGAGCAGCGCGCCGGGCGGGGAAATAACCGAACGCTACTCCGACTAGCGCAGAGAATGAGAAGGCGAGGAGGATGATCGATGGATCGATGAGGAAGGGGACTTGCAGCACTCCCGTCGCCAGCCACGCAAGCCCGAGACCGAGTGCAATTCCCAGCAGACCGCCGAACATCGAAAGCACAATTGCTTCGGCCAGGAACTGCATGAGGACTTGCCGTTCGAGCGCACCAATCGCAAGGCGTATGCCGATCTCCCGCGTGCGCTCTGTCACCGAAACCAGCATGATATTCATGATCCCGATGCCGCCGACCAGGAGGCTCACCCCGGCAACGGCGCCGAGCAGGCCGGTGAGCACAGCCGTTGTGCCCGTCTGAGTCTCCGCGATCTGCTTCATGTCGCGGACCGTAAAATCGTCCTCCTTCCCACGCGTGATGCTGCGCCGTTCGCGCAGGAGGCGCTCGATGTCGGCCTGCACGTTCGCTGTGTCGATGCCCTCCTCTGCCGATACCAGGATCGACGACACATCCGTATTGCCGGCCAGACGCCGCTGGAAGGCCCTGAGTGGCATCAAAACGACATCGTCCTGATCGGTGCCGAAGCTCGACTGGCCCTTCGCCTGCAGCAGTCCAATCACCTCGCAGGAGATCTTGTTTACGCGCACGCTGCGACCAAGGAAGTCGGAGGCGCCGAACAGCTCGTCGCGCACGGTCTTGCCAATGATGCAGGCCGCGCGGCCGCCCCGCACCTCGCTATCCAGGAACTGCCGACCGGATTCGAGATTCCAGTCCTGCGCGATGAAGTAGGTATTATCCGTGCCAGTTGTGCTGGACGAACGGTTCTCCGTCCCAAACACGATTGTTGCAGATTTCGACGCGGAAGGCGCGACGGCGCGCACGCCGCTGAGCTCAGTCCGTAGCGCCTCCACGTCGCGCGTGTTGAACGCTTTTGCCTCCGAGCTGGCGCGACCGGGGCCGAACTGTCCCGGACGGACGAATAGGAGGTTAGTGCCCAGCTTGGCAAGATCGGCGGTGACCTTGGCGGTGGCGCCATTGCCGATCGTGACCATGGCAATAACGGCGCCGACGCCGATGACGATGCCGAGCACGGTCAGGAGCGAGCGCAGTGCGTTGCGCTGAATTGCGCGGAAAGCAAGCTTGAGCGTCTCTATCAGCATCATGCAGCCTTCTTGTGCTCGTCTGCAGTGATCCTGCCGTCGACGAAGCGGATGATGCGCCCGGCGTAAGCTGCCATGTCAGGCTCGTGGGTGACCATGAGGATGGTGATGCCGCGCTCGCGGTTGAGCATCGTCAGCAAGTCCATGATCTCACGGCTCGTCTTGCTGTCGAGATTGCCCGTGGGCTCGTCGGCCAGGAGCACTGTGGGATCGGTGACGATGGCCCGCGCGATGGCAACGCGCTGCTGCTGGCCGCCGGAAAGCTGACCTGTAGTGTGGTGCTCTCGCCCCTTCAGCCCGACCCGTTCGAGCGCGTCAACGGCGAGCCGCCGACGCTCCGCGAATGCTGTTCCACGGTAGGTGAGCGGCAGCTCCACATTTTCGACTGCGGTCGTGCGCGCCAGCAGGTTGAAACCCTGGAACACAAAGCCGAGGAAATGCCGCCTGAGCAACGCCCGTTGGTTGCGGTTGAGGTATCCGACCTCCACGCCCTGGAAGAGGTACTCACCCGACGAGGGTACATCGAGGCACCCAATGATGTTCATCGCCGTCGACTTGCCGGAGCCGGATGGTCCCATGATCGCCACGAACTCGCCCGCGTCGATGCTGAGCTCGATGCCGGCGAGCGCATGCACAGTGGCCTGACCTGATCCATAAAGCTTTGTGACGCGCTTAAGTTGAACCAGGGGCATAGGCGGAACGCTATTCTCCGTTTCCATGGGATCCACCGTTCAGCGGCCGGTTGCCGTCGCGCCGACGATGATCGGCGCGCCCGGCTCGATGTCGCCTTGCACAACTTCTGTTCGCTTGCCGTCGGTCGCACCGACAACAACATCCACGGGCGCCGGCGTCCCGTTGAGCAGCCTCCAGACGGTGCGGTTGGGGCCGCCTTCCTCCCTGCTGCTAGCCGGGCGGAATGGGAGGCGACCGGGCAATAGGCTCTTCAACAGCCCACCGCTCTGTTGAGCACTTTCCTCACGCGGCGGAGAAAAACGCAGCGCGGCATTGGCAACGAGAAGCCCGTTGTCGACTTGCTGCACCGCGATCTCAGCCGTCGCCGTCATCCCGGGCCGGAGTAACAGCTGCGAATTGTCCGTGGTCAACACAGCCTTGTAGGTCACCACACCCTGCACGATTTCTGAGCCGTACCGCAGCTCTCGGATCTCGGCTTGGAACTTGCGGTCGGGATAGGCATCGACGGTGAAAGTGGCCTTTTGGCCTTCCCTGACCTTGCCGACGTCGGCCTCATCAACGTCGACCTGAACTTCCATCTGCGTCAGATCCTCTGCGATGGAAAACAGGACCGGGGCCTGAAAGGAGGATGCAACCGTCTGGCCGGGATCGACATTGCGCGCCAGCACGATGCCATTGATCGGCGAACGTATGGCGGCCTTGGCAAGGTTCGTCGCGTTGAGATTGAGATCAGCCTCGGCAACGGCGACATCGGCGCGCGTGCTTCCGCGTACTGCCAGAGCGCGGCGATATAGAGCCCTCGCCACCTCGAAATTCAGTGTCGAGGTAATATGCTTTTCGACGAGGCTGGCCTTGCGATTGTAGTCTTGCTCCTTCTCAATAACAGTCTCTTCGGCCTCCGCCACCTTGGCCTTGGCGGCATCGAGCTTAGCGCGGGAGCTGTCGACGGTGGCTTTGAGCTTGTCGGTATCAAGCTCGGCGAGTACTTGGCCGATTTTGACCGGCGAGTTGTAATCAACCAGCACGTTGCGGAGGATGCCCGACAGCTCACTCGAGACGTCGACCTGCTTAGTAGGTTGCACGGAGCCAGTCGCCGTCACGACGACCGTAAGCGCCCCGCGGGTGGCTGGGTCGGTCAGGTACTTGGTAGACGTTGCGGTTGGGCCGACGACGAGCCAGAGTACGATCGCAAAAGCGATGAAACCGGCGACGACGAGATACCAGAGCTTAACACCGCCTGCGCGCGAGCTGCCCATGCGCAACACAGCTTCGATACTCAATCGTTCGGCTGGCGATACCGGCTTGTTCATCAACCTCTCCCAGCCGGCAATTTGACTGAGCAGGGGGGCGAGAACCTTGATGCCGCTCAATCAAACCTTGATGCTGCCGGGTCAAATTTGACTGTCAGCTCGGCGATGAAACCTTCCGGATACCCCCCGGGAGCCGACACTGCCACGACAGCGCCAACAGAACTTCGGCCAGAGCCCGTTCCTGGGACGTCGCTGCCGTCGAGATGCCGAGAAAGCAGCCCTCCACGCACTGTCTAAATTGGCGAGCTTGAGGGCATCCGCCATGTCCGTACTTGTCCCGAAGTTGCCAATATGGGCATGTCCTCCGGGTAATGGCGATAGAAGGCAGATGATTTCGTTCGCACGAAAATTCCACTTTGCTGACTGTCAGTGGCGACCAACGCATCCCGCACGGGTTTCGCCAGCCCCCTGGCACCGATGTCGTGTCGCGGGCGGCATTTCACCGCGGCGCAGTTTGGCTGTTTACGATGTCCGGCGGCGGCATATCGTGGTTTTGGAGGGTCTCGCATGCGGCGAGCGCAAGGGCCGCAACCAACGCCGCCAGAAGACATGCAAAGCTTTTCATGTGCAGTTGCCCAATTGAGTTCTTCCGCTCGTTGACATTGCCACTCGACCGCTCCGTCAGCTCCTTACAGCCGATGCCACCAGGCCCCACATGCCGAAAGGCAAGCTGCGCTTTTCGATGACAATGGACGCAGACGTGAAACCGCCTAGGCGCAGCAGGTGATGCAATTCGTCGGTGTCGTAGAGCCTGTGCGTCTCCGGCCCAGAAAACTTCCAATTACGCATCGTGGCACGGTCGGTGACGTAGACCACCGCCAGTCCACCCGGTCGAAGCACGCGGCGAATTTCTGCGATTTCCCGACCGGCAGGCTCGAAGAAATAGGCGACGTTGACAGCGAGCACGCGGCTGACGCTTCCATCGCCATAAGGCAGCGCGTCGAAGCGGCCACTCCGCAACTGAACTCGTCCCTCGCTGATCGCTGTGTGGTTAGCCTTCCTTGCGAGGTCGAGCATCTCCGGAGACTGGTCGATTCCAAGTACCTGCCCGCGCGGCGCGAGCAGCGCCAAGGTGGAGATGCCTCGTCCAGGCCCGAAGCCCAACTCCAGCACCGTGTCGTCTGGCTGAACGCCAAGCGCACCGATGGCGAGCCGATAGGGGGCGGCGTTGATCAGAACCATCGCGCGTCCAATCAGCCGACCGCATCTGCCGCTCGGCGCGCGAAGCTGCTCGCCGATGCCAGACCAGATCGATGCCATGCTGTGCATCATCAATGTTCGTCCGCGCTGGACCGGCGACGGTTGGCTACGAGCGCTCTTTCGCTCGCACTTTCTCCAAGAGCCCCTGCATCACCTTCGGAAAGTACTGGTCCCAGACAGGCCGCTCAGGGTGCGCTGGTGCTGCCAAGCCCTGTTTGATCACCTGCTCTGCCTTCTGGTACTCGCCCTGCTCATAGAGGAAGTCAGCGTAGAAATAGTGGGCATCGCGACCGTTGGGGGCATTGTCGACTGCCGCCTGCAGGTAGGCACGCGCCTTCTCCTTGTCGCCCCAGCCGAAGGGGAAACCGGGCACGCGGTAATACAGGACGCCCAGACTGGTTAGCGCTCCGGCGTCGGCGGCCGTTGGATCCATCCTTTCGGCTCTGAGCAACACATCACGCGCGCTCGAGGCAAGGTCCAAGGCGCCAAGGCCCCAGGCGAGCGAAGCGCGTTCGCTGGTGACGATGCCATCCCAGATCAGCGCTTCCGGTCGATCGGGATAGTTGCGCGCGAGCTGGTCTGCCTTGGCGCCAAGCTGCTCCATGCTCTGCTTGCGCTCGCTGTCCGACCTGCTCAGATATTTGATCCGCGCCCAGTCGTTGGCGACGTCAAGCACGTCGGCTTCATACTGGGACCTGGCAGCGGGAGCAGCCATCGCCGCGGGCACTGCTGCGTTCGCGATGAGCAGGGCAACAGCAACAGGCCAGACATGCTTTGTGATGATGTTCATGTATGTCCTCATTATCGCTTTAGATCTTCTCGTTTCGGCTTGCGCAATGGAAAGCGCGAGTTGCTTGGTGGGAGAGGAAGCACCGTTGTCACGCATGGCGGTAATGGCTGAGATCTGGGTCTGGCGTCTGTGGCTGTCGGCCTTGGCTCGCCAGGTAGGCACGTACGCGCGCATCCGCCATCTGCGCCTCGATCGATCGATCGACCATGCGCGGAAACAGCCGCTGCACGAGCACGTACCAGCGCTCCGGTCCCCTCGCGTACACCTCGTCGCAATCGCGCATGACCGCGTCCCAGATATCGCGTGCGACGTTCGCCGGATCATCGACGCGTGGCGCCAATAGCCGCGCGAGGGCGCCTGCCGCGTCGGTGTTGGTCGCTCGCGGCGCAGCATAGGTGAGCCCAACGCCGAATTGCTTCAGCTCGCGCCTAAGCGCGATCGATAGGCCACGTAACCCGAACTTGGAGGCCGAGTACGCGCTGAAGAGCGGATAGGCGATGTCGCCAAATATCGATCCGACGTTGACGATGCGCGAAGGCGCTGCCCGCTGCAGCAGCGGAAAAAGCTCGCGGATAAGGGCCGCTGGTGCGATCACATTGGTCCTCATGATATGCTCGAGCGCATCGTCACTGGTGCTCGCCAGCGGACCCTCTGCGACGGTACCGGCGTTGTTTACGAGCACGTCGAGCCTGCCCGACCAACGCTCGAGGTAGTTTCTGAGCGCGATGCGAACAGCCGGGACGGTGATGTCGCCCGGGAGCGCCACGTGCCCCGTGTGATCGCCCAGTATCTCGAGCGTTTCCTGTAACGCTGCCGCCCTCCGTCCCACGAGCGCGACTGTCATCCCACGCCGGGCCGCATCGATCGCCAGCTCGCGGCCAATGCCGGAGCCGGCGCCCGTTATGAGTGCGATCCTGTTTTTAAGCCGCATCGCGATACTCGGGATGGCGGACATGCAGCTCGCGAAAAATGTCAGCGTACAGCCGGTAGATGATTTTCGAGGTAGCGATGATGACGTCGTGCGCCTCGGCCGGGATCTGATCGACCAGTTTCTTGAAGAACGCCACGTGCTCGATGTCGAGCGCCCCGTGAGAACGTAGATAGGAGAAACCGGCGTTACCCGGCGATGCTAGCGCGCTCTGAATAGCGTCGGCGGCCATATCCGCCAGCATCGTGGATATGCCTTCGAGCACGTGCACACTGCCGAGCATCGCATAGGGGCTGACCCACTCGATCGCATAATAGGTATATCCGACCATGATCTGGCATGCCTGTCCTGGTTGCCCGCTGCGCACTGCCTCGGGATCGCCCCCCATGGCGCGAATGTCATCGAGGATCCACTTCTCGTGGCCGCGCTCCTCTTCCATGTACTCGACGAGCGCGTCTTGGTACGCCTCGTCCCGAGTATGCACGGCGGCCAAGGCCAGCAATGGGAACGTGTGCTTCACGTGATGATAGGCTTGGGTGAGGAAGTCGATGTAGAGCTCGCGTGAAGCCCCCTTCTTGACCGCTGTCTGAATGAGCGGAACTGCAAGGAAGGCATTGCGCTCTGGCGTCGTCTCGGTTTGCAACCGTTCATAGAAGCTCATGCTTTCATCTCCTTATTTGATGTCATGGGGGGCGACCGGGTCTTTTGTTGCGGCGAAGGCATTCGCCAGATGCGCCCGGCGGAAGCGGCCATTCGCCGTGAGCAGATTGCGCCGGGTCGCTTCGTTGCGATCGACCAGCACGAAGTCGCGCGGTACGGCGTAGGCAGGTGCTTCTCGGCAGATGAGTTCCAGCTCGCTCAGCACGCGCGTCTTTGGAACGGCGCCGAACCACGCGGCTCCCCGCGGACTGGGTATGATGATCGCCCGCAGATGCGGCTCTCCATGTCCGATGACTGCACAGGCGGCAATTCTGTCATCTGCACACAACAGCGCCTCGATCCACTCCGGGCTGACATTGCGACCGAAGGAGGTGACGATGAGATTGTCCTTCCTGCCGAGGATGCGCAGGTAGCCATCGGCGTCGAACTCGCCCAAGTCGCCGGTCCGCCACGGACGCACCGCAGCGCTCCCGTTCTGATAGCCGCGCATTACCGTGGGTCCATCCACCACGATCTCGCCGTCGTCGATCCTCACATCCAAACCAGGCAGCGGCTGTCCAACTGTGCCGGACCTTCGCGCACCGGGCCGGTTGACCGCGACGACAGAGCAGCATTCGGATAGGCCGTACCCTTCGTGCACCGGGATCCCGCACATCCAAGCCTTGTCGGCCATGCTCGCAGCGACAGGCGCGCCACCAATTGCAACGAAGCGCAGACTGGATGGCGCCCGCTCACCTCTTGCAGCTAGGTCTGCGACCCACGCTGACAGCAGTTCCGGAACGAGAACCGACGTGGTAGCGCCACAGCGTTGGAAGGCCGAGGCCAGCCCATGCGGCTGACCGCGCGCGACGCAAGCCGTGAGGTCAGGATCGAATTCAGTGCGCGCTCCGACCAGCAG
>JBAZYB010000136.1:0-11024 GCA_041659545.1 Hyphomicrobium sp. | reverse complement strand
GTTTTGCTTCTCAAAGCTGCAAAGATCGAACCCCCCAGTCACCATATCACACGGCCATCGGAGTCGAACTTCGCCTTTGTCTTGTGCCTTCCCTCGATCTCTGACTTCTCGCCGTCGTGGTGTTGCTTACACAAAGCCTGCCAGTTGGATTCGTCCCAAAATAGCTCTTGATTGCCCTGATGCGGGATGTTGTGATCAACAACATTAGCCACTTTCACCCTGCTCGGCTTCATTGCTTGACACATCACACATAGTGGGTGCGACGCTAGATATGCCTTGCGCGCTTTCGTCCATGCCCATGTGTAACCACGTTCTGAGCTGCTGCCCTTGTCTTTTCGCCATGATGCGGATGTATTGATAGCCATAGCTTTTTACCTTTCGGCTGGCTGTCTGCTGTATCAGTCGAGTGATTAAGCGCCACTGCACGCGCGGAGGGTTCCAGCACTTTGCCCGGTGCTGGCCGTGTCATTCTCACGGTATGCGCGGGTATTCAATGAGATTGATCGAATGTCTCTATCGGGTCTTCGTCGTCTTCCATGTCGATCACAATCGGCTCGTGATCTGACAAGTCCACCTGTTGCACCGCGTCTTCGAATTCCTGTACGGTTTCAATGGGCTGCATTGGTAGCTCCAAGAAGGAATGATTGCCGGTTACGAATCCGGCTCCATTGCGGACGATTGCCGCGCATTGCTTTCTCTGCGGCCTATCTATACGGCTTGGATTCCTTTTGCCAAAGGGTCGCCACTTCCACGCTTGTCACTCTTACGATGCCCAGCAGGACAAAGCTGCATATTCGTCTGGGCAAAGAAAAACCCGCCATGAACTTAATCATGCGGGTTATCTGGTGTCGCCTATGCCACCGCAAGGTGACAATATATAGGTGTATGCACTTGACGCGCATTATGCCCGTTTCTGTGCTGTTCGTCAATCTTTATTTTTAGCTTCTTCTTTGTTGGCCTCTACCCACTTTTTCCAAGGAAGCATAGTCGGTCTTGCTGGTATATCCAGATTCACAAGCATCCCGCTTCGCTCCTGCTCGTACTTGGTGCCAAAAAAATAGATCAACTTTGACTCAAGCTCTAGGGCTTCGTCTTCCGTCATGTCGCTTTTAACAATGTGAACAATATCCTTTTCCTTTTTACCCTCTGATAGAAGTTCCCTAAGAATAGCTCCATGACCTTGATTTCTTTTCAAGTCGAATGCCCTATTCCCACAGCCCTTGCCTACGTAAAAAGGATGTCCATGAAATTTAAGATTCAGATCGTTTGCGTTCAGTGTCAAGACTGTTGATACCTTCTTTACGTGCGCATAAACGTAAAACCTTTTCTCCTTGCTGCCACTGGTAAACAAGTGCGACCAGTCCTGACTTAAAAGAAGTTTCAGATATGACGATGCTGCTTTTGGGCCATCTTGAAAGTTAATCGGTATCCCAACAAAAGCGGCTTGAACGGCGTGGTTATCCTTGCCGATTTGAACTTTTCTATGGTGAATCTCGCCAGAAATTCTTAGGCTGATTGTCTTTAGTACTTCTAGCGGAAGTTTTCTAAAGTCAAGTGCAAAAAAGTCTTGAAAACTTATAGTTGGTGTAAGATTGCCATTAGCCATGCTGTTGTTCCCAAAAACAATGATGTGGTTAGAGGCCGGGTCGTGTTTCAGCACTTCTCGGCCTCGCTGATTTTACATCCATCCTGTCATTTTGTCCAGCAGTATTTATCCTATATCACGCCTTAAGTGTGTTTTTCAAAATATCCCGGCTATCCTCAATCATTTTCCCAAGCGCATCCTTTGTCAGCCCAAGCTCACGCCTGACAACATGCACCGGAATGAATGGATGGACGTAATACCAGCGCGTAGCGGTACGGTGTTTCTCCGGCAAAGCTGCTACCGCCTTTTCTACCTCATGCGCTGCGATGGTGTTGATCTCGATGTGAATCGGCGGGTCAATCTCCCACTGCCTCGCGTTGGATCGTGCATAGCGAAACATGGGCTGCATTGCCATCATGCGTGGCGTCACCTTCACCCACCTTGCCCACTCGGTCAAACGCTGGTCTATGGCTTCGTGCCGTGGTGCAATGCGCGAGAAATCAGTCATGTTTAGCCTTTTCGTAGTGATTACACCGATAACCGTAATGCCGCCCCATCGCGCAGCAATGCTCGATTTCAGCTAGCTTAATCTGCTCGTGATGGATGCAGTCTCCGCAATGCTTGTGCCGCGCTTCCTGTTGGGCCTGCTTACGGATTAATACTGTTTCAGGATTCATCCATTGCCATGCGTCCAATGTCAAATCAATACTCCTTGATTAGCTTTGTGTTTGCAATCAGTGCAGCCAGCGTCAGCCTGCCCAAGCTCGCTCAAGGCGTACTGACAGCTTTTCTCACCGCGAAACGGTATGGTTATCCAGCGTGGCGTGCGAATGTCGGTATGCCAGCTATCGTCAAAGTAGCCATCCTGCACCCGCAGGGTTTCGCGGAATGGAGGGCGGCTGTGGCATCCGTTGAGTTTTACAGTGTTGGCTTCTTTAACCATTTTTTAAACCCTTTTGTTTCTGCGCCTGTAGCAATTAACCTATCAACATCAGACCTAAAAACCTCTAATCCACCCTGCTCTTCAATCATTTCTAGAATAGACAATGCGAGCTGCCACGCAGCTTTTTCAGTTGCGCTTATTTCACAAAACCCTATCGCTGCCATTTTTTCAATTTGATTCATGCGGCCTCCCTTGCTGGTGATTTGTAAACAGGCTCTACGCCTGACTGCGCGGCCATTGCGACCAGGTACTCCATCCATTCGCTGAATACTTTTTTGCCCATCTTGCTTGTGCGCTGGGGCATCATGATCACGCGGCCATCGAATGCAGCCATTCGCATCTCACCCTTCCAGCAAGCGGTAAGCACATCTTTCCAATCGTCATTTGTCGCCCATTCCATGACGCCATTGATGCAAAGCTGCTTTTGCTTGGCAAAGCCTTCAAGGTATGGCCACTGAGCAGCATTCTGGTCGCGCGTTCTAGCCTCTTCGCTGATCACCACGCGGCTGTTATCTGGCGCGTCCCACACAGCATCCATCACTCGGCGGCGAATGGCTTCATTGCGCAAGATAAAGACTCTTTTGGTCATGCTGCCAGCCTTTTGAGTGTGATGTTCAAAGCTCCGATTTCGTCCAACTTGCGTGCGATCCATGCGCGTTTTTGGCCGTGCCACCCAGCAAAGCTACCTTGATGGCAGTCTTTGCACAGTGCAATGCAGGTATAAGCGTGGCCTTGCTTGATGTGGTGCGCATCACAAGGCGGTGGTGCGTCGCATACTGAGCATGGCAACAATTTGACGCGCTCAAGGTGTTCGCTTTCGGCATCGGTGAGTGGCGCACTGTTTTTGCTTCTCATTCTGGGAACTCAGTCAATCGCACCCGAACAAACCCGCCAATCTTGTCCTGCACAAATGGGCGCAACACAAACCGCTTATCGTCAATGCCTAAGGCTAGCGCCAAACCATCCCGCCCAGCTTTGAAGCTGGCGATCATGTTGTCGTCATCGCGGTGGCGTTTGTCTGGCGGGTAAAAATCAAGCCATAGTGCAATTCGTGGAGAATCGGGGGCTACCATGCCAGATTCTTTACAAAGCGCCCAGCAAGCCTGTTTATAAGCCTTGGTGATAGGTGCCTTAGCCCTCCAGTGCGTGCGTGCATTGGGGCTGAGTGCTTTTGGCATCCATGGCAGAGTTAGCTCAATCATTTTTTCACCACTGCTATTTCGCTTGTTAACTTGGAAATTACTTTTTTTATGTCATCTTCAAATATCACAATCGGCACCAGCCCAATGAACGTAATTCCAGCAACAAGTACCATTGCCACAAAAATTAACAGCGTTGCGCACAAAAGTATTTGTCTCATTTGGTTTCCTTCATTGCTTGTTCTCTGCGCAGCTTTGCCAGCCTTGCCATCACTTCGGCCTTCACCCCTGGCTCTGTTGCATCAAGCATTAAATTAATATGCGGCCAGCGTCCAGCCTGCAACGACTTTTCGCCGTTGGCCCATGCAGCAGTTGTGTAGTGGTCTTCCAAGGTGATTACCTGTTCGCGTGTCATATCACCGCGTGCAGACGCTGTTCGCGTGATGCTAGGCGGGAGCGCCAGTTGTCGGCCATGCGCTCACAAACGTCTTTTTCACCCACCATCAACACGATGTAATCGTGGCTGGTGTTTTCCATGAAACATTTTTGGTTTCCTGCCAAAGTGCTCTCAAGCGGCTGAATGTGAAACCCGTTTGATTTGCGCGACCATTCCAAAACGTAACTGCTCATAGATCACCCCTTTTGCTTGACGTTGACTTTTGCGGAAGCTGCCCAGTCCAGCCATAAAACTTGGTTTTGTTACCCTGATAGTTCAGGTAAACCAATCCACACATTCCGTTCCTGTTTTTAGCAATCGAGAGCTTGGAAAAGCTCTGCCACTCGATCCCAAGTTCTGGATTCGCTTGAATTGGCCGATGCACGAACAGCACAATGTCGGCATCCTGCTCAATGGCGCCAGAGTCGCGTAAGTCGCTCAGTTGCGGGATTGCGGCAGCGCCTCGGCCTTCAATGCCACGGTTCAACTGCGCCAGGCACAGCACCGCTATTCCGAGTTCTTTTGCCAGATTTTTCAATCCCCGGCTGACTTCTTCAAGTTGGTAAGCGCGGTTTTGTTTTGGGTCAAGGCCAGTCATAAGGCCGATGTAGTCCACCACCAGCACATTCAGCCCTTGGGTGCGTTTGATGGCTCGGGCCTTACTGCGAACCTGATTGATGTTCAAGCCGCTTTGATCCGATACTGCAAAACGAATGTTCCGGCTGCGCTCCACGCTCTCGGTCACGCGATCCCATTGCAGGCCGGTATCAGGGCGCTTGACGTTGGACAGGGTGACATTGCCCATCATCGCCACCATGCGGTCACGCACATCGCTATGCGTCATTTCCATCGACAGCAACCCGACGGCGTGCTGTTCGGCCAGGTGCAGGCCAATCGTCATGCCCAGGGCGGTGTTGTGCGTCACCACATAATCATCTGTGATGTAAAGATGCGTCGGGTGACTGACGGAAATGCACTGGCAGGGCGCTTCTCTGGACGCCTCTATTTTGGAAAACGCAACGCGCTTGACCCTGGTTCTTGTCGCGCATCGGTCCTTTTTCCCGTCGAACAAAAACAACTCGTGAACATCCTTCCCGGAAATCGTCAACACATAAGCAGTCAGACACGGGTGATATTCACCGTTCTTTTTGTAGCCGGTGGCTTTTTCTCGCATGGAGCACCAGTAGCCAAGGCTTCTTGCCAGTGCTTGAACGTCTTTTGCGAGTTGCTGGCTGGCACTGGAAAACAAAACAGAGCCATGTTTTTCCACCCATCCATCCGTATCCATCAGGCCGCGCAGAACACCCATACGCGCATCCCGTCCCGCCATCATGTAGATTTCCGGGATAAATTTGGCTGCACTACTGCACCCCATTAACCCAAGGTCGCGCACAGCATTCGTGAGTGGATTCGAGTTCGCCGCCCATGTCCCTGGCGCATCCCGGCCTCGATCTGCTGACAATCTCCAGTCACAGCCGCCCGCATGAACCAATCGAACAGCATCAGGCAAAGAGTCGCGCACCAGATTCAATATCTGATCAGCCGTCTTTGAAAAACTAATCGTCTTTTGGGTCAAGTCGCCATCGCCCAGCAGTGCGCCAAGCAGCCACGGATCGACCGGCAGCGAAGTCTCGCACCCAAAATCCCCGGTAGGCGTGTCAATCCACAGCCGGCCGTTCATTTCAGGGCTTTCCATTAGTTGACGGATTTCACTGGTGCTCAAGACCTTGGGGGTCGTCCACTTCCTGTAATTCACGCTCCACAAGTGCTCATCACAGCACTCTGTGGCCCGGCCGTCCGAGAACGTCACGCGAAACACTTGCTTTTCGCCTTGAGGGAAAACCCCTGTCACGATTGACGGCTGGCCGTCCAGGGATGCCAGGGTATCGCCCACCTTCAAGCCACCCATTTCTGCCCAGCCGTCGGCGGCCAGAACTTTTGCATTCAATGGCTGCGCTTTTCCCATGCTCGGGCGTGCGCCAACAATCACCAACTCACCAGCCCTCAAACCGCCTTCCAGATAGCTATCGAGGTCGCTCAAGCCGGTGCCCCAAGCCTTGATTTTTCCGCTATTGCGGTCTTCCAGAATTTGCGTGTGTTGGACAAGGCCGTCAAACGCTGAAACCCAATCATCCCTAGGTGCTTCGTCAATCAGCTTCGATAATTGGCTTTGCGCAGCATCTACGCGGTCTTCAATGGTTCGGGTATGGTCTTGTGACAGTTCGGTGATTTCGTTGCTCACAGCGGCCAATAAACGGCTCTTGCTGCGCTCTATCACGATTTCGCAGTAGCGCCGGATCAGGTAGGGCCTGGGTACATGCTGCGCCAGCGCAGATATGTCGGACATCTCCAAATCACGAAGCGCCATGCCAACCGTGACAACATCGCACTGCTTCACGGTGTTCATCTGCTTGATGATTTCGGTGTAAACCGCTTTGCATAATTCGCTGTAAAAATATTCAGGCTTCAGTTTTTCGCCAGCAGAATCGAAGACTGAGTTATCGAGCAGGATGGCCCCCACAATGCCGCGCTCGGCTTCAATGCTGACGATGGAATCGTTAACGTAGGGGGCGTTCATGCGGCCACCTTTGTTTTTTCAATGACTTGCTTCAACCCCTTTGTGGTCATCAGGTAGTCGATGTCGCATTGCCAGTTCTGGTGCCCGTTTGTCCGTGGTGTTCGGCCCATCAGGAAATCACTTTCCCTGGTCATCTCAAAATACGATTTAAACCATTCTGTCGCCTGTTCCTCGTTTTCTGCTCGGCGCGTACCGTCAGGCTTGGTGCTTGTCAAAACCCATTCCCATCGATCTTTCAGAAGTTTTTTGCGGGCTTTGTCGATCACCCTGACGCCAGGCAGTTCGGGCAAGATGGTTTGATACGACTCAATCAGTTTTTCAGTCGGGCAGGTCGGCAGCTTGCTGGCGACAGAAGCTTTAGCTTCTATTGGTTCTGGTTCTGGTTCTGGTTGGTTGAACGGTCGTTCAACGGTCGTTAGATTCTTGCCATACCGCTTCGCAGCAGAAGCCTTACCAGCGCGTGACGCTTGTTCGATTTGCCCCTTATACTTGGCAATTTCAGCATCGCACCGGGTGTTATGCCAGCCATCATCCTGCAACACAAAGAACTCTTCCAGAACTAGATTCAATGCTTCACGTTCAGAATCAGAGGACGCTAGAACACGTCTAGCAATCTTTGCAGGGTCGCTGTTCAACGGTTGTTCGGTATCGTAGTACAACTCCAACATATCCCTGTATAACGACCGTTCAACACGCGTTAGATGACGTGTAGCGTTGTTGAAATCACCGATGTGATGCGGGTAGTGATTCATAGAAAAACCCTCTGAAAGCCGAACACACAGAGTAGCATCCCAAGAAAGCCGCCACTTGCGTGACTGATCGGGTCTGTATGTTCGGCTATCGGAAAATTCTTCATAAGCTTTCTTTTGTGACATGCTACTGTCTTGCAATCATTCTAATCCTGATTTTTAAAAATCACAAGTACCATCAACAATCCTCCATTCGCGCTGACGATGCCCTGAACGGCTTGTGACGTATTCGCCAGTCCAAACAATGCGGCCATCACGTTCAAGTTTTGCAATCCGCTTGCCGACAGCATGAGGCTCAAGGAACGACTCGAAAGCTATGTCGTCAACACCAGCAGCACCGCACATAAACGGAGCCTCAATGATTGCGTCTTCATGCGTGTGTCGAAACTCTCGCGCACTGTCAGCCGCCTCAAACGAGGTTATCGGGTCACTGGCGCGGCAAAGTGGTAAACTGAGATCAGTCATTTGCTAAGTCCTGTTTAGTGAAAGATGAGAAGGCCGCTGGTGTTTGCGCACCATGCGGCTTTTGTTTTGTAAATCGCGCATAAGGTCTTACGGTCGAAACCGCTGCGGGTATGCCCTTTTCACTTTCGGACACTGACTCAAGTGCGGAGCCGTGGAGGTAGTCGTGTCCCGACACGTTCATATCGCCGCCCTAGCCCTAGCTGCTGCACTTGTGCCGATCACTGTGCGCTCTGCTGGCGTGAGTTTTGGTGCTGGCTTTTTCATTTTCGCGTAATCTTCCTATGCTCGCGCTTAATTATGCGCTCAAGCCATGCACGACCGCGATGGTGCGACATCAGCTCGCGCAGCATAACCCATAGCGGGAGCGTGAGCCTGATGCTGCCAGGTTTTGTGAGTGGTTTAGTCATGCGCTTAATGTAATACAAGTCTTAGTGCGGCATTATTGAATTTAGCTATCAATAAATGGACTACGATAGAAACAAATATTGATTTTTAATTTATCAAGCGTGTTACAGTTAGTCATCGCAAAACAAAACGGCAACGCGGAGTTAGCGAGTAGAGAGTGATGTGTGAAGGTGAAGCATTCGTACCGGCTCGAAACCGGCCAGGGCACGTAGGTGTCTTGGATGAGATTTACAGATGTGCGCAGGCTGATGTGCAGCGGGGGTGAGTCCCGTGTGGTGGTTACGACTTCCCGTAACTACAAAGCCGGAGATCAGTACCGGCCACCTTCACACATTGCTCTCGATGCGAGAGTGAAGAGCAATTCGATAGGCGGCGGCGTTGAAGGAAACGCAAGCACCCAGGCATGGCATCCGTAGATTGACACAGGGTGAACGGATAGCTGGTATCAAGCCCAGCCCGCCTTTCGAATTGCTTTCAAGGTAAACCAACCAGGAGTGAAGATGTTGAAGATGGAAAATTTCGCCGCCCAAGTCTGCGGCATGGCACCGACAGCACCCGATTTGTCGGGCCTTGAGGATTTTGAGTACAGCATCGAAGACCTCAATCTGCGCTGCTACATGGACTACTACGAAGCAGAAAACAACGGTGACGTTTGCCGTAGCGCCGCGGCGCGAGCGTATTTGATCTATGCCTATGCCGGCACTGTTGATGTTTATGCGTTGATCGAACTGGCACCCGGTTTGAAGGAAAAGATCGAAGCGGCTTATCTGGATAGTCTGATCAAAAAAGATGCCGAGGAAATCGCCAATTTCAACTTGGATATGAGCCAAAAACTGGCCGAGGATCGTGCTTGGGAACGTGCGAAGGAGTTCGCATGAACTGGAATCATAAAGACGAATGGAGTGTTCGCAGCACTGACTTCATGGTGCAGGTAACGCGGCATTCTGTCCAGCCAATTGAAGGCATGGAAGGCGATGAAGGCGAGAACCGTTGGTGCGTGTATGCCTACATATACCCAAAGCATCCAAAGTTTTCCGAGTTCACTAAAGAGGCAATTTATCAGCCAGCGACTGAAAACATTCCTTTGCATGGTGGGTGCTCGTTTTGCAGAATTCACGTCAATTCAGCAGGCGAAAGAACAAGCGTTCAAGTCGGGGCTGATTACAACCATTTGCATGACGACGAATTCACGTTCTTTGCCACACAAAAAGAAGCGTGGGAAGTGTTTCACGATGGCGATAAATTGTTCAATTACTTGGACAAATTTGGCAAAGTGAAAGAAGTCGAAGCAACAACAGATTGGAGCGCAGCATGAAACAAGATGACGGCATGCGGTTCATTTTCCGCAACGGTGAATATATTTTCAAACATAAAAACGAGCTGCTGCCAACTGACATCGACTGCAGCGACATGGATGACTTGGAATTCGAGGAATTTGTACTGGAGCACACATCATGAAAACAACAATCAACGGATTTGTCCACCTTCGGACTAGCTCATGGTCAGAGCCTAACGACTATGTGCTCACAAGAATCAAATTTGAAAATAACAATGATTACTTGTTTGTTGCAGAGGGCGTGATGACTTTCACCATTCCAGCAGGATTCGATCCACGCGCCCACGAAGTTGAAGTGCTCAAGGCCGAAAAGATCAAGCTCATGGCAGATTTTCAGAATCGCGTGACTGAGATCGAGCGCAAGATTTCAGAACTGACTTGCTTGGAGGCAGCATGAACGCACGGGTTATGGCGCTTGATGCGCTGAAATTGGCTGTGCTACAAAACGGCTGCGACATGATCATGACCGGAGAAGAGTTGCGCAAATGCGAATATGCCATCGCAGCCCTGGAAGCCGATATTGCGCAGGCGGGGGAGCCGGTAGCGTGTTATGCGGGGCATCGGCTAACACCGGAGGGAACAACAGAGTTTTACGGTTATGCAGACAACAAGATGGAGCCAGGCACGATGCTCTACACCACCCCACCAGAACCTTCAGGGCATACCGGAATGTCAGATGAAGTCGATTTCAGCACAGACCGATGGACATTTTTGATGGACCCCGGTTATCGGGTAAGCGCAGGGCAATACCTCATTACCAAAATTCCAAAGGCCACAAAGGAGCAATCATGAACGGCTACCCAACCTCTATGCGCTACAGCCGCACCATGCGCTACACCAATTTTTAAGGAGATCAACATGAGCAAACAATCAGACACCAAAAAGAATCAAAACTACCAACCAAAGGGGCCAACTTGCGCCACTTGCAACAACCTGCAGAGCGAGATGGTTTTGCCCACTTGGATGCAAGAGGAAAATGACAAACCTACAAGAGGAAATTGCGGCGCGATCTGGTTTGTTGAAAAGCACGGAGTTGAAAAAAACATGCGCTGCAGCATCGGTGGATTCGCAGTTAAAAAGCAAGGCTGCTGCGATCTGTGGGTAACAGCATGAAAACTAACATGCTCAAGCGTGCCCGCAGGCTCTTCCGCGTGACATCTGTACCCATTCACACTCAGCGTCACAACATGCGCGCCTGGGTGCGTTCTGTGCGCTTCCTTGGTGACAAATGGCTCATGGTTCGCATGGTTGAAAAGGCCACATCATGAACCGCACGCACTACACGCAAAAACGGGACTGGGATGGCATTGTGATCATTGTCGGCTTCGCCCTGCTGATGGCTGTGCCTTATCTGGTCATGGCTTGGAGTAAGTCATGAGCGGCGCGCC
>JBAZYB010000135.1:0-11104 GCA_041659545.1 Hyphomicrobium sp. | reverse complement strand
CCATCGCCATCGCGGCGGCCAAGGCTGGCAAGGACATCTACTGCGAGAAGCCGGTCTCCATGACCGTCCGCCAGGGCCGCAAGCTGGTTGAGGCGGTGCGGGCCAGCAACCGCGTCTTCCAGACCGGCTCGCAATACCGGTCGAAAACAATCATCCGCAAAGCCTTGACCTTCATCCGGGGCGGCGGCCTCGGCAAAGTGAAACACGCATTCGCACACTGGCCAAAGATCAGCGTGCCGACCGTCGGCAACTCCTACGTCCCGCTGAACCCGAAGCTTCCGGAAGAGCCTTTGCTGAAGGGGCTGGATTGGGACCGGTGGGTTGGCCCCGCGCCCATGCGGCCCTACAACAGCCTCTACCATCGCAACCCCACCCCGCACTCCGTGTTCTGGGCGTGGTGCGCCGATTTCGGACTGGGCATCGTGACCTACGAGCACGCCCACTTCGCCGACAACATCCAGTGGGCGTTGGGCATGGAGGAATCCGGCCCGGTGGAGATCATCCATCCCTCGACCGGGCAGTTTCCGACGCTCACCTGCCGTTACGCCAACGGGACGCTCCTGCATCAGGTGGAAGACATGCGGGACGTGAAGAGGATCTACCACGCCGTGCCGGACTCCGCGCGGATGGACGGTTACCTGGGCGGCGTGTTTGTCGGCGAGCGCGGGTGGATTTCGGTCCAGTTCAGCCGCAAGATGGAGGGCGGACCTGAGAGTATTTTCGACGAGATGAAGATCAAGAATCGCGAGACCACCGCCAGCGCCGACAAGCATCACCAGAACTGGTTCGACTGCATCAGGAGCCGGCAGAAACCCAGCGCGCACGAGGAGATCGGTCACCGCGCCGCCTCGCTCGGGCAAATCATCACAGCCTCCTACAAACTGGGACGCTCGCTCAAGTGGGACCCCGCCGGAGAAATCTTCCCCGGCGACGACGAGGCCAACCGCTTGCTGGAATGCCCCGTCGCCCGCGCCGAGTGGGCGATGTGACACCCCGTGAGTGATGATAAAGGAATTCACTGATCCATGAACCCAACACCTTTTTCGCGACGCACCTTTCTCACCGCCTCCGGGCTTGCCGCAGCGGCGGCGGCTCTGCCTGGCGGCTTGTCCGCCGCCCAGAATGCGCAGTCCGCCAAACGGCCGCGCATCAAGATCGGGCAGATCGGCACCGGCAATCAGCACGCCAACAAGATTGGGACGCTGCGCAGGCTGACGGATCTTTTCGAGGTGGTCGGCGTCGCGGAGGATGATCCCGCGCGGCGCGCGAAGGCGTTGAAGAGCGACTGTTACAAGGGGCTGACTTGGATGACCTCGGACGAGTTGCTGGCCGTTCCCGGTCTTCAGGCCGTGGCGGTGGAGACCGAGGAGCACGCGCCCATCCCGACTGCGCTGCGCTGCATCCGGGCGGGGAAGCACATTCATCTGGACAAGCCGTGCGGCGAGTCGTTGCCGCAGCTCAGACAATTGCTGGACGAGGCGAAAGCCAGGAGCCTGACGGTCCAGGTTGGCTACATGTATCGGAACAACCCGGCCGTGCAGTTTTGCATCAAGGCTGTGAAAGACGGCCTGATTGGAAACGTGTTCGATCTCGATGCAGCCATGAGTCGCTACGACGGGGCCGGCTACCGGGAGCTTATCAAAACCTACAAGGGCGGGATTCCCTACATTCTCGCCTGCCATCTGATTGACCTCGTCGTGACGCTCATGGGCGAGCCTGAAAAAGTCCGGCCCTTCCTTCGCCGCACCCGCTCCGACGGCGTGCTCGACAACGGTCTGGCCGTTTTCGAGTTTTCCCGCGACCGGCTGGCCACGATCCGGACCTGCATCACCGAGGCGCAGGGCTTTCAGCGCCGGCATCTCACGGTGATGGGCGACAAGGGGACGATCATCATCCAGCCGCTGGAATCCAAGGGTAACATGTCCGGCGGCGTCCTCAAGCTGGCGTTGGAGGAAGACCGCGGCGGCTTCAAGAAAGGTGTGCAGGCCGTCGAAATGCCGCTCCTGAAGGATCGCTATGAAGATCAGTGGCGGGAGTTCGCCGCCGTGGTGAACGGGGAGATGGTTAATCCCTACACCTACGAACACGACTACATCGTTCACAGATGCCATCTGGAGGCCTGCGGAATGCCGCTCGACGTGTAAGAGAGGAAGTAAGAATAAAAAGACGTGATTTCATCAAAACGGTGGCGGCCGGCGTCGGCGGCCTGTCAGTCTTGGACGCACGCGGTCAAAGCGCGGCACCAGCGAAGAAACCTCTCCGCGTCGCGCTCATCGGCTGCGGCGGCCAGGGCGTTGGAACGCTGTTGCCCCAAGCCTGCTCAGAGCGGGTTGTGGCGCTCGCGGATCCGGACCCTCGTTGCATCGAGGCGGCGTTGGCGCGGGTTCGCAAGGCGACTCCGTCGGCGGACACCGCCGCGATCAAGACGTTCTCCGACTATCGCAAGCTGTTCGACACGATGGGCAAGGAACTGGACGCGGTCATTATCGCCACGCCCAACCACCAGCACGCGCCGTCGGCGCTGATGGCCATGCGCCGGGGCATCCATGTGTATGTCGAGAAGCCCCTGACACATACAATCCATGAGGCGCGGCTGCTCCGGGACGAGGCGAAGCGTTGCGGTGTCGTTACGCAGATGGGGCAGCACGGCCACTCGAACGAAGGCTGCCGCCGCCTGTGCGAATACATCTGGGCCGGCGCCATCGGCCAAGTGCATGAGGTCCATTGCTGGACGTCGCGGTGCGACGGTCTTTATGACGGGAAGCACTCGCCCGCCCTGCCGCTGCCGGAAGGCATGGACTGGGAGGCGTGGATCGGCCCCGCGCCCTTCCGCGACTTTCACTCGGACCTTCATCCGCACGGCTGGCACCTCTGGCACGACTTCGGCAACGGTTCGGTCGGCAACATGGCCTGCCATCTTGTCGATCCCTCCTACTGGGCGCTCAAACTCAAGGCGCCGGAAGCTGTGGAGATCGAGGACATGTATGGCGGCATCGGCAACGTATGGCCCATCCGCACCCGCATCCGCTGGGATTTCCCCGCCCGCGAAGGCATGGATCCCGTCAAAGTTTATTTTTACGACGGGCTTGCGGCGGATCAGAAATACAGCGAGCAGACGGTGGAGCGGCGGTGGAGAAACACCGCAAAGCGCGAGTATCAATACCTCCCGCCGCTGCTGATCGAGCTGGAGAAGAAATACGGCCGGGACTTTGGGCGCAACGGCTCGCTGCTCGTGGGCGACAAGGGCATCATGACCATCGGCGAGTTCGGCGACGCCTGCCGCATCGTGCCGGAGGAGGCGCACCGCGCCTTTCCGATGCCTGACAAACTGCTGCCGCGCATCAAAGGCTCGCACCAGTCCGATTTCTTCCGGGCGTGCCACGGCGGCGCGTCGGCCTGCGCGAACTTCGAGTATTCGGCGCCGCTGGCGGAAATCGCCCTGCTGGGCAACATCGCGATGCTCGCGGGTCTCAAGCGTCGCGTCGAATGGGATGGCGCCGCGATGCGTTGCACCAATCGGCCGGAACTCAACCGCTTCCTGAAGCCGGCCTATCGTGACGGATGGAGAATGTGATGGCACCACACGCAAACGGGCGGAGAGTTCTGTCGAAGCCGTGCATCGGCCCACCATCGCACGCGCGAGGCGAGGCGATCAAAGCAGGACAAGCTTCCAGCCTGTCCAATCATCCATGAATGGACAGGCAAGATGCCTATCCTACCATCACTTCGCGTCGCGGACTTCGGCCGCCATTTCCATCAGCATGTCGAGCAACTTCTCGGAGGCGTGCGGCTCGAATGCGCAGGAGCCCAGCCACGTCTCGTAGCCGCCCCATGCGAAATGCTTGGCGGTCGGGATGTAACCGAAACCGCCGTGGGCCCACTCGACGAGGACCGCCGGCTGCATCTTGCTCCGCTGGCGGAACTCCAGCCCAATCTCACAGAACGGTTCGCCGGGCATCGTGCCGATGCATGCCGGGCCGATGCGCAACACTTGCAGAGGCACGTTCGCCTTCGCCTCGCGCTTGGCCATGTTCATGACGCGCCGGGCGTAACTGTATGGCAGGTCCACTTCGTCGGGCTTGGGCCCCGGTTTGGTCAACCTCTCCTTGGCCCAAGCGATCTGTTCGGTCGTCGGCTGGGGAAGTTCGATGGTCCGCTCCCGGAAGCGGGCCGCGAGGCTGACCTTGTCGTTATACTCGGCCTTGGCCAGCGCGGCGTGGACCTTGGCGGCGATGTCATTGGCCACGAAGTGAATCTGCTCGTAGGGTTTCCTGGCCGGCCGGGGGTGGGAAAAATTCACGTTATTGATGTCGCCGCTCGATGCGTTGGCCATCAGCGCCACCATCGGCGGATCCTGCTCGTTGCGGTGCATCAACTGCTCCAGCCGCTCACAGTAAGCGCCATAGTAATCGGCCGAGATGCTGCCCTTGGGCACGCCACCCACGTAGTGCAGCGAGTAGGACGAATAGACGGCGATCGGCCGTCCGTCAGGCTCGCGCAGGGAGAGGATGGTCACCGTGGGATCGGTCGGGCCGGCCGGCTTGACGAGGTCCGAACTGCCCGATCGCGGATTCGTCTTCACCTGGTCGATGCCGCCGAACGGGTTGGGCGGCACGGTTCCTTCCTTCTGGAACCAGCGGCGGTTGAACACATGTTCCGGCACTTGGGTCGTGAGGCAGGCGAGCTGCGCGGGACGCAGCCGGTTGGCGGCGCACTTCACGCCGTCAACAATCCGCTGCACGACGAAACTGTGATAGTTGCCATACTGCGGCCCCGTGGGCGGCATCGTGCCGGCGAAGCTGCACGCCGAGTGCGTATGCACGCCCGAGATCAAGATGTTCGCCGCCGGGATGCCGGCCTCCTTCTCGATGAGCTTCCGCGCCTCGGCACACGTGCCCGCGTCGGTGCCGAGCAGGTCGAGGGTCACGAGGGCCAGCTTCGTTTTACCGTCGTCGAGCACGAGGCAGCGGGCGTGCAACTCATCGTGAATGTTCGTCGCCATCGGGGCGACGAAATTGCCGATAATCGGCCGCCCCAACGGCGGCGTGATATTGCTCGTGGCGGCGCCGGCCCGAAACACGGCCGCCTTGGGCGCGTCTGCCGCGTAAACGGCGGTGGCCAAGAGAAGGGGACACAGAAGTGTGCGCAGGGTGATGTTGAGAGGATGACGGTGAGGGTGGTTCATGGAAGTCGTTGAGATGCTTTCTGGCTCTTTCTCGCCCCTCAAGTCAAGCTAAAGGGCGCCCCCAATTGCTGTGTGAGTTTACGTGAGATGCTGGGATTTGGAGGATGGGAGAAATGTGGGGGAATGATCTGAAGAAGTTGGCTGAAGCCCTGTTTGCAGCCTGTTTGCAGGTGCTAGATCGCACCTGAAGGCGTATGCTCGCTGCAATAGAGCAGAAAAGCGTCGCCCTGCGTTCAAACAGAACATCCTCATCTGTAAAAGACATTTCCCATTTGGAGCGCTCTCATCCAAACAGAGAACCCGGCTTCAGGTATGGCTTCAGCACCGCGAACCGGCTCTCGATCTCGGCGATGTCCTCCCGGGAAAGCGACTGCTCCGACACGACCGGCTTCGGCGGAATGCTGTGTTTCGGCCCGTATCCGCGCGAAAGCATGTTCTTGAACACGCCGCGTTTTTTCCAAACATACAGGTGAAACCCGCGCAACTGGTTGCCAGGAATCGTCTCCCGAAGATTCAGCATCAGCAGGAATTTGCTGAATATGTCCTGTAGCGCGGCAGGATCGGAACCGCTCTGCATCAACTCCCAGATGCGGGCCAGAACGTCCGCATAGACCGCGCGCTCAGTGATCAGTCCCTCTGAGCCTGCGCGCGCCTGATACAGCCAACCGAACCCGCCCATCGCGCTAAACACCGTTTTAATCGTGGGCTTGGCCGCGACCAACTCTTTCATACGCGGGACGATGGGATTCGTCTCTTCTTTGACATAGCCGAAATACGGCGACTCCCGGGCCAGTTCGATCAGCAGCTTGACCGAGGGCGCCGGTCCCTTATACCCGACACCGCCGGAGGTCTGGATGATCACCGGCCGCTTTGCAACGCCCGCCAGCGCGTGCCAGTAGTGGCGCATATCATTCTCCGTCTTGCCCGAGTCCGGCGGTCGCGAGATGATCGCCGCAGGCGCCAGTTTCTCGACGTGCTTCGCGAAGACGAGCATCTCCTCCGTGTCCTTGCCCTGCACGCCGAGACACAGCGCAGACCGTCGGCCTCGGGTCGCCTCGGCCAGCACCTCCATGCCGCGCAGCTTTTCCTCGGTCGTGAGCAGGTCAACGCTGTCCCCCGACTGCGGCCAAATCATGCCCGGGCTGCCGCACCAATCGACGAACTGCGCCTGCCTGGCCAGCACGTCGTAGTCAACGGCGCCCGAAGCCGTAAAAGGTGTCGAGAGAATCGGGAAAGGTCCCCGGACTCTCGGATCGCCGACGATAGGCCCCGCGCAAAGGGGTGACTGGCTCTTGCACTCCTGCACTATTACACCAGCCATCACCGTCCCGATCATTTGCCGCCGCGTCATGGATGCGTGATTAGTCATGATTGCTCTCGTGATAGAAGTGATTCCGCCGCCAATAAAGCATGTTTGTTCAGTGTCAAATCCGCCAACCGTTCCGATACGTTGTCTTCAGAAAACGATTAACCTCTGGCAGGTTGGTGCAACGCATCCCTGCCCCGTCCCATTCGATGCGACGCCCCGCGCCCGCGAGCATCGCGAGGTCGCCGAGCAGGACGATCTCCACCAGCGGCTCTGAATACTCGAAGTTCGCGCAGGCCGGCGCGCCGCCGCGGCATGCCCGGAAGAAATCGGACTGGTGCGTGCCCTTGATGCGCGGCAGCACTTTGTCAGGAAGCGGGAAGGCGCGGTGCGCTTCCTCCGGCACGATGCGACATCCCTCGCCAAACGGACCGATGATCATGATGCCCTTGTCGCCCACGAAGAGCGAGCCGTCGCTGCCGAAGTCCCGGTTGTATTTCTTTTCCAGCTCAACGACGAGCGGCGGGCGGTTCTGCGCTTCGCGTGTCACGCAATCAATGGCACCCACCGTCTTCTTGTCATACGGTTGTCCCTTGGCAAGACCGTCATACCAGTAGAGTTTGACGGGATCCATGCCCTCGCGGGCCGGGAAGTCCCAGCGGATGCGGGTGCTGACGGGCCATCGCTCGTCGTTGCCGCCGCAGACCTCTTCCAATTCGACCGACACGGGCGCCCCCAGCTTCAGCGCCCACTTGGCGGGATCAATGATGTGGTTGCCCATGTTGCCGACGGAGCCGTTGCCGAAATCGCACCACCGGTGCCACGAGTGTCGGTGCAGCCCCTCGTGGTAGTCACGGAACGGCGCGGGTCCGATCCACTGTTCCCAATCGAGCCCTTCCGGCACAGGCAACGTGGGCGGGCGCGGCCCGGCGGGTAGGCCGTTGGCCCGGTCGCTCCAGCAGATGATCTCGCGCACCTGACCAATCGCGCCAGCCCAGATGTATTCGCACAGGCGACGGCACCCCTCGCTCGAATGGCCGTGCTTGCCCATCTGCGTGACGACGCCATAGCGCTTCGCTTCTTCCCTGAGCTGCCGCGCCTCGGCGATCGCGTGCGCCATCGGCTTCTCGACATACACGTGGATGCCGCGCCGGATCGCCAGGAGCGCCGGCAGCGCGTGCTGGTGGTTGGGCGTGGCGATCATCACCGCGTCCAGTTCCTTGCCCATCTCGTCGAACAGCTTGCGGTAATCGGAAAAGGCCTTGACCTCCGCAGCCGCTGCGGGAGAGACCTTCTTGCCGACGATGGCCAGAGCCTTGGCAATCTGACGGCTGTCCGCATCCACGACGGCCACAACCCGCTCCTTGCACGCCTCCGGCAGCAGCACCGGAAGACCCCGCCCGTCTCCGCAACCGATCACAGCGACGCGCAACGGCTTGTTCGCAGTCGTCGCGCTTTGACCGCACACGTTCAAGGCCGGCAGGCCGCCGACCCCGGCAACCGCTGCCTTGATGAAACTCCGTCGGTTCAATTTCGTTTGCATTTCATCCATTCCCCATTTTTCACCCCAAACCGACCTCTAAACCAGATAAGAAATTGCTTTGGCGTGCCCGCCGGGAATAACCGTTCTTCGCCTGCAAGCTGACACGGAAGAATCATGCCCGCATTTTTACTGGCCACAGGGCGAAGTCAATCCCTGTTTCGTGATAAGTGTTTGCATGCGAGAGAGGATGCCATGCAGGCAATCCAACTTGAACCATGAACCAGAAACAAGAGATGGAAACCGCGGGAACTTGCTGCACGAACATAACCTTGCCAGCACAAGCCCCGCTCCATAGAGTGCGGCGCAGATTACGGCTTTTCTCATTCTGACAATGAACATGCTCATCTCTGATCGGTGTCGGGTGTTTTGGCTGGCCCTTGTTGCGCCCGTTTTGTGGTTGTGTTCGCCGGACGCGCTGTTTGGCCAAACGCAGGAGCACTGGCCGCAGTTTCGTGGGCCGGAGGCGCGGGGGATCGGAAGCGGGCCGAATCTGCCCGATCGCTGGTCCGCCACCGAGAACATCGCTTGGAAGACCGAGGTGCCGGGGCGCGGCTGGTCGTCGCCGATTGTGTGGGGGAGCCGGGTGTTTCTGACGACGGCGGTGAACCGCGGGGCGCTGGAGGTGCCCAAGAAGGGCCTCTACTTCGGCGGCAACCGACCGGACGCGCCAAAGGTGCAGCAGGAATACAAAGTGATTTGCCTCGATCTCTCTTCCGGGAAACTGCTTTGGGAACAGTCCGTCCATCAAGGCCCGCCCCAGGGGCCGATTCACATCAAGAACAGTTTTGCCTCGGAAACGTCCGTCACCGACGGCGAGCGGGTCTATGCCTATTTCGGCAATCTGGGATTGTTCTGCTTCGACCTCGAAGGCCGTCCGGCGTGGTCGAAGCGGTTTGAACCGCGCGCCATGCGCAATGGCTGGGGGACGGCTGCGTCACCGGTGCTTCACGGCGATCACCTGTATATCGTCAACGACAACGACGTGGAATCGTATCTGTTGTGTCTGGACAAACGCACCGGCAAGGAGGTGTGGCGCGTCGTTCGCGACGAAAAGAGCAACTGGTCCACGCCGTTCATTTGGCGGAACGCTCAGCGCACGGAAATCGTCACTGCGGGCACCGACAAGGTCCGTTCCTACGATCTGAACGGGAAGCTGCTGTGGTGGTTCACGGGGATGTCAAAGATCACCATCGCCACGCCTTACGAGAACCAGGGCCTGTTGTATGTCAGCGCGGGTTACGTCAACGACAACCAACGCCCCCTCTACGCGATTCGGCTGGGCGCCTCCGGCGACATCTCACTTGGACCGGACCAGACGAGCAACAAGTTCATCGCCTGGTGCCAGCCCAAGGCCGCGCCCTACAACCCGACGACGCTTATCTATGATGGTTGGCTGTATGTGCTCTACGACCGTGGCATGATGAGTTGCCTGCGACCCAGCACGGGCGAGCCAGCGTTTGAACGCGAACGGATTCCGGAGGGCAAGCATTTTACCGTGTCGCCGTGGGCCTATAACGGCAAGATCTTCTGTCTGAACGAAGACGGCGTGACCTTCGTCCTGCGGGCGGGCAACAAGTTCGAACTGTTGCATACCAACCGGCTGGCCGACGACGAGATGTGCATGGCGACGCCGGCAATCGTGGGAGACCGGCTGTTGATCCGCACGGAAAAGAGGGTTTATTGCGTCCGTCAAACGGCCTCATCTTCCAAACGTTGACGCCATCAGTTCAAAAACTTCTCACATGACAAGTCACCACCAACAAGGTGAAGACCGCCCATAGACATGTTGGGTCAGGCCCTCCATCTTTCTTAACCGATGAACCCAACAACTTCTGTTCTGTTTACCCCTCTGCAAATACGCGGGGTGTCATTTAGAAATCGAATCGGGGTGAGTCCCATGTGCCAATACTCATGCAAGGATGGCATGGCCACCGATTGGCATCTGGTTCATCTCGGAAGTCGAGCGGTGGGCGGTGCCGGACTGGTAATAGCAGAAGCCACAGCCGTCACGGCCGATGGCAGAATATCGCCTGCAGACCTGGGCATTTGGAGTGACGCCCATGTTGATCCCTTGGCCCGATGTGCTCGATTCATCGAACAGCAGGGGGCGGTCGCGGGGATTCAGTTGGCTCACGCAGGACGCAAAGCCAGCACGTCTCCTCCTTGGGAAGGTGATCATGTTTTGTCCGAGGATCAGGGCGGATGGAGGCCAATATGGGCACCCAGTCCAATACCGTTTGGCGAAACCTCACCTGTTCCTGCCGCATTGAGCATCCAGCAGATCGCTCGGATTGTGGGTTGCTTCTCGGATGCAGCACGAAGGGCTCTGGACGCTGGCTTTCGAGTCGTGGAAATCCATTCGGCTCATGGCTACCTGCTGCACGAATTCCTTTCCCCGCTGAGCAACCATCGAGACGATGAATATGGTGGTTCGTTCGAGAACCGCACCCGGCTGATTCGGCAAGTGGTCCAAGCAGTTCGTTCCGTGTGGCCAGAACATCTGCCGCTGTTCATCAGGATATCAGCCACAGATTGGGTGGAAGGAGGCTGGGATGTCGAACAATCGGTAGAACTGGCCCGGATGATCAAACCTATGGGCGTTGATTTGATTGATTGCTCCTCAGGGGCGTTACTGCCGCACGTCAAGATGCCGATCAAGCCAGGCTATCAAGTGCAATTTGCAGAACAGCTTCGACGCGAAGCAAACATCCCGACTGCTGCCGTGGGATTGATTAGAGAAGCAAAGCAAGCCGAAGAGATCATCGCCAAAGAACATGCGGACATGGTCTTACTGGCTAGAGAGATGCTGCGAGACCCGTATTGGCCACTCCATGCGGCAAAGCAATTGGGGGTGCGGGGAGACTGGGCAAGTCAATACAGTCGTGCGGTTGATTAGCGAGAAGGCTTATCGGCTACTGCAACTGTGATGGGCTGTTCACTTCTTCTGCACATCTTCCACAGCGTCTCGATAATCACGGCAACGGCCAAAAAGGCACCGACCTGCACGCCGCCACTGTCGTGGGCGACACCGTGGGCGATCCCTTCAAAGACACCTCCTCCGTCGCAATGA
>JBAZYB010000134.1:10701-11161 GCA_041659545.1 Hyphomicrobium sp. | reverse complement strand
TAGTTGAACAGAACGTTGCGCGATTTATCGCGCAGCACTTCGTGCAGGGCCTTCCAGGAGAGCGATTGGTCAAGCGGCGCGTCGAACAGCTTTTCCAGCCACGCCGAGTAGAGGTTCTCCGTGTCGCGGTTCCACGCCGCGCGTACCGGCCAGACGCTGCCGGCTGCCGCGCGCGGGGCCCCACCAGCTGTACGCCGCACGTCGACTTGTTGCTTGAACGCGATGCAGTCAGCCTGCGCGCTGCGCGTCAGCTTGGCTTGCCAGGCACCAGCCGTGGCTGAGGGCACCTCGACATACCAGGAGTAGGGCGGCCCGCCGAATTGCGCGCGCGTCGCCGCTGCCACCTTGCCGTCGGGCGCGACGAGCGAAAGTTCGCCGTCCAGCGGATGCTCGGACGTCACGATGATCCGCAGCGGCAGGCCCTTGGACGGATTAAGCGGAGAAACAAGCATGGTGATAT
>JBAZYB010000134.1:0-10691 GCA_041659545.1 Hyphomicrobium sp. | reverse complement strand
TATCGCTGGCCGCCTCGCAGCCAGCACCTGCGGCCGCGCCCGCGGCCGGCAGAAGAATGGCAAGGCAAGCGCCGGCAAGCTTCGGCAGCGCCCTCGCGGTGAGGAATGAACGGCGTGCAAAAATCAATTTCGCCCCCGGCTTGGCCTGCAGGTCAGAAATGCCCGCAGACCCTCTGGCCAAATAATGGCAAAATTTATCGCCAGCCCGCCATTGCGGGCAAGTTTGCAGGCCGAAACGAGGCACGAACCTCAGACTTGCTCGTTCGACACGGCAACAAGCTTGTCGAGCGCTCGCGTCGCCGAGCCGTCGTCAATCGCGCGCGCAGCACGCTCTGCGCCCTCGCGCAGGTCCCCGGCCTTACCGCCGACAACAAGGCCCGCGCCCGCATTGAGCAGCACGATATCGCGGAACGGACCCGGCTCGCCGCCGAGCAGCTCCCTGATAGCGGCGGCATTTACTGTCGCATCCCCGCCCTTGAGATCCTCCAGAGTCGCCGGTGGCAGGCCGGCGTCTGACGGGCGCACCTGGAATGTTCGGATGGCACCATTCTTCAGCTCGGTGACGCGCGTCGGTCCGGTTGTGGTGATCTCGTCGAGCCCATCTGAGCCATGCACGACCCAGGCATGTTCGGAGCCGAGGTTTTTGAGCGCCTCGGCGATCGGCTCGGTCCACGCGGCATTGAAAACCCCGACGACATGCCGCTTCACCCCGGCCGGATTGGCCAGGGGGCCGAGCAGATTGAAAATCGTGCGGATGCTGAGCTCGGCGCGCGCGGCGGCCCAGTGCTTCATTGCAGCGTGATGCATGGGCGCCCACATGAAGCCGACACCAGCTTCGGCGATGCAGCGCGTGATGACGAGTGGGGGTACGTCGATCTTGACGCCCAGAGCCGTCAGCACATCGGAAGCGCCCGAAAGGGATGAGACGGACCGGTTGCCGTGCTTGGCGACTGGCACGCCAGCGCCAGCGGCTACAATGGCGGCCGCGGTCGAGACATTGAACGTGTTGTGTCCGTCACCGCCGGTGCCGACGATATCGATGGCGTTTGCCGGCGCCTCGACCGGCAGCATGCGCTCGCGCATCAGCCGTGTTGCCCCGGTGATCTCCGGAATAGTTTCGCCGCGTACCCGCAACGCCATCAGGAAGGCCGCCATCTGCACCGGCGTGGCGACACCCGACATCATTGTCTCGAAGGCTTCGCGGGTCTCGTCCTCAGTCAGGCTGGCGCCGGTCGCCACCTTCTGCATGAGGAGCTTGAGCTCGGTGGCGGGCATGGGTCCCCTATGCGGCGTCGCGGGCGGACGATGCGTTGCGGCGCTTCGGATTCAGGCCGGCGAGTTGCAGGAAGTTGGCGAGCAGCGCGTGACCCTGCTGCGAGGCGATGCTCTCGGGATGGAACTGCACGCCATGCACCGGATGCGTCTTGTGCTGCAGGCCCATGATCAGCCCGTCCGGCGTTTCGGCCGTCACCTCGAGCGTGTCGGGCAGGCTGCTGCGCTCGACGATCAACGAGTGATAGCGCGTCACGTCGAATTTCTCGGGTAGCCCCTGGAACAGGCCCTGGCCGGTGTGCCGGATGGTCGAGAGTTTGCCGTGCAGCGGCTCGGGCGCGCGGATGACCTTGCCGCCGTAAACTTGGCCGATCGCCTGATGTCCGAGGCATACGCCCAGCAACGGCACTTTCCCACCGGCCTTGGCGATGAGGTCGAGGCAGATCCCGGCCTCATTTGGGGTGCAAGGACCAGGCGAAAGCACGATAGCCTTCGGCTTCTTTTTCAACACCTCGTCGGCGGAGATCTTGTCGTTGCGGATCACTTCGCATGGCGCGCCGAGTTCGCCCAGGAAGTGGACGAGATTGTAGGTGAAGCTGTCGTAGTTATCGATGAGGATCAGCATGGCTTCAGGGTGTAGGGAGCCACGGCGAAAGCGTCAAGAGAGCCGCGCTGGGGTGAGGAAGTGACTGAGCTTCCCGGTGCCGGGCCCTATATCGCTCCAGCCATCCGCGTCGAATGTCAGCACGGCCAGCGCGCACGTGGGGAACTTTTCGGCCAGCAGTTCCTGGGCGTCCTCATCGCCGCCACCGACCAGGATTTCGGCCAGATCCTCCAGGCCTGGATTGTGCCCGACGATCATCACGGTCTGCGCCTTGCGCGCCGAAGGCGGTAGCTTGCGCAACACGCCTAGAAGATCGCTCGGCTCAGCCATGTAGAGTGCATCGTCGTAAACGAGCTCCGGGGCCGGCGTCCCCAGTTCGGGCATCGCCAGGGCCAACGTCTCCTTGGCGCGTGCGGCGCTGGAGCAGAGGATGAGGTCGGGGCGCAGACCGAGCGCCGCAACTTGCGCGCCCATGAGGGGCGCACTCTTCCTGCCGCGCTTGGCGAGGGGTCTGTCATAATCGGCCAGAGCCGGGTCATCCCAGCTCGACTTGGCGTGGCGCAGCAGAAGCAGCGTAAGCATGCACTGACGATGGCGCTGGGGCGCTCCCTGTCAAGATGTCTCACATCGTCGGCACTGGGCAAGTCAACGATGTTTGGGGTTCACTGACGATTGTGTCCCCCCGGCGACACCCCCTCATGCCTCTATCGGCTAGGGTATGGCCACATTCGGAATTTATTACGTGACTGTCGCAAGGCAGGCCGAGGGGGCAGATGTTCGGCGTAACGAACCAGGTTTCCCGGCATGCAGGCAGATCGGCGAGCACTTTTCTGTGCCGCGCCGCCGCAATGCTGGCGTTGGGTCTCACCCTCGCTGGCTGCGCAGCCACGGAGCGCCTGCCGGCGGTCCCCCTATCCCTCGCTGCCAGCGCCGTGCCGCTCGACATCCCCGATGCGCGTTTCTATGGCGACAGTGACATTGACCGCGTTTCGGCGCTGGCCACCCGCTCTTATCAGCGCGCCAAAGCAGCCGGCTTGCTCGACGAAAAAGACGGCCGCCACGTCGAGCGCACCTTCCTCGCCATCTCCGGTGGTGGCGACGATGGAGCTTACGGAGCCGGCCTGCTGATTGGGTGGACCGCACGTGGCGATCGCCCGCAATTCACGGTAGTGACCGGCGTCAGTACGGGAGCGCTATCGGCGCCCTTCGCCTTCCTTGGCCCGGAGTACGACGAGCAACTCAAGCGCATCTACACCGAGACCAGCGCCAGCGACATATACAAGCCGCGCGGCTTCATGGCTGCCGTGGCCGATGACGCCATGGCGGACTCTGCACCGCTGCGCGAACGGATCGATGCCTTTGTCGATCGGCGCATGGTCCGACGCCTCGCCGAAGAATACGACAAGGGCCGTATCCTGCTGATCCTGACGACCAACCTCGATCAGGGCCGCTCGGTGATCTGGAACATCGGCGCCATCGCAGCGAGCGGACATCCACGCTCGCGATCACTCATCGTCGATATCCTGCTCGCGTCAGCAGCCGTGCCGGGCGTCTTTCCGCCCGTCATGATCAATGTCTCCGTCGACGGCCACGAGTATCAGGAGATGCATGTCGATGGCGGTGCCGTTGCGCAAGCCTTTCTCTACCCGCCCGCATTCAAGCTGAAGGCGAAATTGAAGGAGCTCGGCGTCAAGGGTGCCAGGCCGGAGGCCTTCATCATCCGCAACGGACGCCCCTACAGGCCGGAGGAAAGCGTGCAGCGACAAACGCTGAAAATCGCCCAGCAAGCCCTCCAGACCATGACCGCATCGAGTGGCGTCAATGACCTGTATCGCATGTACCTGACAACCAAGCGCGATGGTGTCGGGTTCAACCTCGCCTACATCGAGGACGACTTCCACCTGCCCTACAAGGGGCCGTTCGACAGGGCGTACATGAACGCGCTGTTCGAACACGGCTATGCTGTTGGGGTTGCCGGCTATCGCTGGCACAAGGCGCCACCGGGCTATCAGGACTGATTAGCGTGCTTCGCACTGCACCACATAATTAGGCGTTCCGATGCGGCGCTGGGCGGAACCCTGCTGCCTATTCGACGTTGGTTTGTTGCACCACTGTGGTTGCGGCAAAACAATAAAGAGCCATGCACGAAATCATTTATCTGGTCGGACTCGTCGTCGTCGTGATGTTCATTCTCGGCCTCCTCGGCGTGCGCTAAGCAAACAACGGAGTTGAATTATGGTCGATGTGGTCGCCTCACCGGAGCGCGCCGGCACGAGTTACGTTGAGTGGGGCGCGGTGTTTGCCGGCGCGGTAGCAGCCAGCGCCATTTCGTTCGTCCTACTGACGGCCGGCGCTGCGTTGGGCCTATCTCTTATCTCGCCCTACGCCGGAGAATCCTACGCCAAGACCGCGGCCTCGATTGCCGTGCTGTGGTCTGTCGCCGTACCGATCCTCGCATTTCTGGTCGGCGGTTATATTGCCGGCCGCATGCGCGTTGCCTGGACTGACGCGTCTGTCGAGGAAGTGCAGTTCCGCGATGGTGTACACGGGCTCTTGGTCTGGTCACTCGGCATCGCCATGGCCGCCGCGCTAACTTTCCTGGCGGCGACCGCGACGATGCATAGTGGTGCTCAGGTAGCTGCCGGCGCAGCGAGCAACGAGAATGCTGCACTTTCTCCCGTGATCGACACTCTGTTCGGTGCCACGATGCCGGCACCCGATGCGCCGGTGAATCCGGCCGGCACACCGCAAGGAGTTGCCCCCGCGATTGGCGAGCGCGGCACGGTTCCCGAGAGTGACGTCCGCGCCATGGTGGCGCGCACGCTGGTCGCTGCCGCAGGGAGCGGCCAGTTGACACCGGCACAGAAGCGAACGCTGGGGCAGGTCGTCGCCGAACGCACGGGCGTATCGCAACCCGAGGCTGAGCGCCGCGTCGATCAAGCCTTCAAAGATGGAATGAAAGCCATCGAGACAGCACGTCAGGCCGCAGTGCTTGCAGCTTTGGTCACCGTGACGGCATTGCTCGTTTCACTGCTCGCGGCTTGGTATGCGGCCAAGAACGGCGGTCGCCATCGCGATACCAACGTTCCCGCGCGTCTCGTGATGACGTTCTCGCCCACCCCACGGCGCACTCCGCTCCCGTGACCGCTGACGAAGACGCAATAGGCGGGCCGGAGGGGCAAGTCCTCTCCGGCCGTCGGCGCAACTATTTCGCTCGCGCGGCGAAACGTACGGCTTCCTCGGCAGCACGGAACAGGGCCTGAGCCTTGTTGATGCACTCCTGCTGCTCCTTCTCGGGAACCGAGTCGTGCACGAGGCCCGCGCCGGCCTGAACATGCATCACGCCATCCTTGATCAACGCCGTGCGCAGTACGATGCAAGTGTCCATCTGGCCCGAGGCCGAAAAGTAGCCGACGCATCCGGCATACGGGCCGCGCTTCGATTTCTCAAGTTCGTCGATGATCTCCATGGCGCGCACCTTCGGCGCACCTGAGACCGTGCCGGCCGGAAAGCCTGCCATCAACGCGTCGACGGCATCGTGCTTCTTGTCGAGCCGCCCCATGACATTGGAGACGATGTGCATGACGTGGCTGTAACGCTCGATGAAAAAGCGCGCCGTGACGTCGACGGAGCCGACCTCCGCGACACGCCCGACATCATTGCGGCCCAGATCCAGCAGCATCAGGTGCTCGGCGCGCTCCTTCGGATCCTTCAGCAACGCTTCGGCGAGGGACTGATCCTCCGCGTCGGTCTTGCCGCGTGGAGCAGTGCCAGCGATGGGCCGTATGGTGACCTCGCCGTTGCGCACGCGCACGAGTATCTCCGGGCTGGAGCCGACAAGAGAGAAGTCACCAAAGTCGAGATGAAAAAGGAACGGCGAGGGGTTGGTGCGGCGCAGCGCGCGATAAAGCGAGAACGCCGACAGTGAGAACGGCGCCGAGAAACGCTGCGACAGCACCACCTGGAAGATGTCGCCGGCGACGATGTACTCTTTGGCGCGGTTCACCATGCCTTTGTATTCGGCCGGCGCCGTGTTGGATGTGGGCTTGGGTGCTGCGAGTTTGCGCGGCGTCGCCGATGCCGCGTGCGGCAGCGGTTGGTCGAGCGCCGCGACGACGGCCTTCAATCTTTTGCAGGCGGCCTTATAGGCTTTTTCGGCCGGCGTCTTGTCGTCGGGACGCACCGGCGTCACGATGGTGATCTCGTCCCTGATGACGTCGAAGATCGCCATCACTGTCGGGCGCATCAGGATTCCGTCGGGGATCTGCAGCGCGTCGGGCGGAGGGCTCGGCAGCCGCTCCATAAGCCTCACGGTGTCATAACCCATGTAGCCGAAGATGCCGGCCGCCATTGGCGGCAACTCCGCCGGCAGATCGATACGCGACTCGGCAAGCAGGGCACGTAGCGAGGACAGCGTCGGCTGCGCCTCCGCTTTGAACGCGTCCGGCTTGGTAACGGGGGCGCGATTGATGAACGCCTTCTCGCCTTCGGCCCGCCAGATGAGATCGGGCTCAAGTCCGATGACCGAGTAGCGTCCGCGCGCGGCCCCTCCCTCGACCGATTCCAAAAGGAAGCTCATCGGCCGATCGGCGGCGAGCTTCAAGTACGCCGACACCGGCGTTTCCAGATCGGCAACGAGACGCGTCCACACGACTTGCGGCGCACCGGCGTCATAGCGCTCGGCGAAGGCGGCCAGCGTCGGCATCGCTTCCATTTGACCGGGCCTTGATCTCTTCGAGCGCTCGAGTGTGCTCAATCGGGTTTCTGCGCGGGGCGTCTACTGCAAGCCATCGCCTGTGGCGGCACCGGTGACCTTCTTGAACTCATCTTCAAAAACGCGTGTTCCCAGGTTCTGCTGCAGGGCGAGCACGTACTCGCTCAGCCCCTCATCCGCCAGCTGGTTACGCAGATCGGCGGTGATGGTGGTGCGCTGAGCATCCGACAGAGCCGGCGCCGCAATGATGTCCGTAACCTTGAACACGATGCGCGACTTGTCGTTGCTGTCGGGCGCCGAGGCGGCCCGCCCCTTGGCGGTCGTGAAGGTGCGCGTGACGGCGTCTCGGCTCATGCCCTGCGGTGTGGTGGAGCGGTTGAATGCCGGTGTGGTGTCGACCTTGTCGGCGCCGGCCGCGGTAGCCAATGTCGCCATCGGTTCACCCTTGTCGGCGCGCTCGACCAGCTTCTCCGCAAGCTCCGAAACGAGACGCGCACGCTCCTTGGTGACGAAGAATTTCTTCACGTCTTCCTTCACCTCGTCGAACGGCTTTTGCTTGGTCTCCATCACGTCGAGGACATCCACCCACGCATAGCTGCTGTTGGGCAGTTCGATCACTTCGTTCTCGACGCCGACGCCGCTGGAGAACGCCGTTTGCAGAACGGCGCTGGGATCGCTGATCGAAATGGCAGGGCTGCCGTTGCGTGCCTTGTTGCTGCGGTCGACCTCGGGAATCTCGTAGAACTGCAGCTTCATCGCCTCGCCGATTTCCTTCAGCGACTTTCCGCCTGAGCGCTGATCCTCGACCTGATCGAGCAGCGACTGCAGTTGTTCGCCGGCCTTCTTCGTGGCGAGCTTGTCTTTGACCTCGTTCTTCACCTCGTCGAAGTTGCGATCGACGGCCGGCTGAATGTCGGTAACCCGCACCAGCACCGTGGCAAACCGTCCCTCGACTGGGTCCGAGACCTTATCCTTGGCAAGTGCGAACGCTGCATCCGCGATCTTCGGGTCGATCAATCGATCTTTGCTGACGAGGCCGAGATCGATGTCGGAATCCTTGGCGCCCGCTTCCTTTGCCACATCGCCGAACGACTTGCCGCCATCCAGCGCCTTCTTGGCGGCTTCCGCCGCAGCCTTATCCTTGAAGGCGATCTGCTGGATGCGGCGACGCTCCGGCGTATTGTAACTGGCCTTGGTGTCCTCATAGCTCGCTTGCGCGTCGGCGTCGGAAATCTCGATCGACTTCTTCACCTCATCGACCGACAGCACGAGCAGGGCGATCTTGCGGAACTCGGGTGCCATGAAGTTGGCCTTGTTGGCCTCGTAGGTCTGCTTCAGCTTGGCGTCGTCGGGCTCGGGCACCGTGATCGCTTTGTCCGCATCGATTGTGAAGTGTTCGACGACGCGTGTCTCGTTGCGCCATGCATTCATGAGTTCGACCATTGCGTCGGGTACAGCAACGCCGCCGATAAGTGCCGAGGTGACCTGCTCGCGCAGTTCATCGCGCCGACGGAGCTGCAGGAAGCCACGCTCGCTCAAGCCGAGACGGTCGATGACGTTCTCGAACGCCAAGCGGTTGAACTTGCCATCCGGTCCCTTGAACGCCTCATCGTTCGTCATATTCTCGGCGAGCGCCTTATCGGAGAGCGAGAGACCAAGCTTGCTGGCGTGCTGCTCGACGGCAGACCAGGCGATCAGACGGGCCAGCACGCGACTGTCGAGACCCGCAGCATGCGCCTGCTCGGTGGTGATTCGCCGCCCGGCCTGCTGCGAGATGACGTTGATCTCGTTCTGGAAGGCGCGCTGGAAGTCCTCGGCCCGGATCTCCTGGTCGCCGATCTTTGCCAATGCGCCCTGGCCCCAGCCGCGGAATACGTCGGCGACGCCCCAGACAGTGAAGCTCAGCACAAGAAGCGCAAAAAGTAGCTTGGCAACCAATCCCGTGGAGCCGCGTCGAAGGGCGTCGAGCATGTGGCAGGTCGTTCCGTCCGTTGGTGGCCATCGGTTTCAGCGGAGCTGCGGCTCCCGGTCCCGACGACGTGTTAGCGGCCCGCGATTTCTGCGCGTGGCCCTGGTGTGGGCATGATATGAAGCGCAGCCGTTGCGGCTTTGCAAGTTTGCCGTGCGCGGGCGCCTGAAAGGAGCGTCCAATCATTAACATGGACCGGAATTCATGATGGGGGTTCGATGACTGGGGCGCCGAGCCGGCCGCTCGTTGCCGGCAACTGGAAGATGAACGGCCTCAAGGCGCAACTCGCTGAGGCGCAAGCGGTCCGCGAGGGTCTGGGCGACGCCGCGGTGGCCGTCGATGTCATGATCTGCCCTCCCGCGACCCTGCTAGCCCAATTGGCCTGGGCACTAAAGGGCAGCGGAATCCAGCTTGGTGGACAGGACTGCCACACAGAGAAGTCCGGGGCCTTCACCGGCGATATCGCAGCCGAAATGCTTGCCGATGCCGGCGTCAGCGCCGTCATCGTCGGTCACTCCGAGCGACGCTCCGCTCACGGCGAGCTTGACCGGATGGTGCGCGCCAAGGCCGTTGCGGCGCACCGGGCAGGGCTGATCGCGATCGTCTGCGTCGGCGAGACAGCGGGTGAGCGTGCCGCAGGCCTGACAGATGAAGTGGTGCGGCGCCAACTCGAAGGATCGCTGCCAGAGGGGGCAACAGCCGCCAATACCGTCGTCGCCTATGAGCCGGTATGGGCTATCGGCACCGGCCTGACGCCAACGCTGGCCGACGTTGCCCATGTGCATGCAAACATCCGCAAATATTTGACCGGGCGTTTTGCCGGCGAGGGTGCTCGCATGCGCATCCTTTATGGTGGCTCTGTGAAGCCCTCCAACGCCGGCGCAATTCTCGCCCTCCGCGACGTCGACGGTGCCCTCGTTGGCGGGGCCAGCCTCACGGCCACCGACTTTTTAGGCATCATCTCCGCCTACGGAACTTGAATGCTCGCCATCGTGTAGGAATCACGGCAACTGATGGTTAGAGTTCCCAGGGAGATGCGCAAAAGTCAGCGATGAGCGAGAGATTGCCTCGATGAGCCGAGCGCGAAATGCCGGGTTGGCCTTGCTGCTTGGCGTCATATTGATCGACTGCTGCGGCCCAGCTGTTGCAGCAAAGCTGGACAGGGATACCTGTGCCAGCCTGGCGGGTGAACACGCCTCCCTGAAGGCGACGGGCCTAAAAAGCGATATGGACCGCGGTCCCGAATGGGGCCTGGCCACCATGAGCGCCGAGCGATTGCAGAGTGTTCAGCGCTTGATGGAGATCGAGGACCAGCTCGAATTTCGCTGCGGGGCTCGAGGGCTCAACAAATCCAAGGAACGGCCGGAGCTTCCGGTACAGCGGCCGCCGTCCGTGGACGCTCGCGCCGCCGATAAGCCTCCGGCTCCTGTAAGCCCGACAGCCCCGGCGACCAAGGGACCGGCAGAAAGTGGGCCCGCTCCCGCCACGCGCACGGCGCCGGTAACCACGTCGCCAAGCAAAGCCGCCTCCGTCTCAGCACCCCCCGTGGCAACGGGGCCTGCGGCTGCCAAGCCCGCGGTGACCAAGACGATTGTGCCCACACCGACCACGACGCCACCTGCGGCAGCTAAAGCCCCGTCCGTCGGGACAACGACGGCCCCTGTTGGACCCACCAAGCCTCCACCAAGCGCCCCGGCACTGGCGCCGGGTAAAGCTGCGAAGGCCACACCGACGGTCGTGGACAAGCCTCTAGCCCCGGCCGTGGCGAGCGGCCAGGCGTTGCAGACCGGCACCGCGGGCCCCGCGATGTCCGCCGAAGCGGCGACGCCGCCCATCTCACCGGCGGCACAGGTGCGCAAAAAGCGCCGAAGTCCCGCCAGTGCCTACGTTTCCCCTGGAGACGTCAGCCCGTATTTCCTGCCCGGAATGCGCTAGACGCCGGTAATTCGCTTATACGCACGGCCCCCACTAGCGGGCTTGGGCCAACTGCTATAGAACGCGGCGACAGGCCGTTTCGGGCCACAGAAATCAAGAGATTGCCATGGCTACCGCACTGCTCGTCCTGCACCTGATGATCGCCTCGGCCTTGGTGGCTGTAGTGCTCCTGCAGCGCCCGAAGGCGGCGCATTGGG
>JBAZYB010000133.1:0-11203 GCA_041659545.1 Hyphomicrobium sp. | reverse complement strand
TGATCGTATCGCAGGTCAACACCGAGCGAATACGGACTTCCTGCACCTGCGCCTTCTCGATCAGCTCGGCGTGCCGCTCCTCGATCAGCTCGCCGTTCTGCACCAGAACGTTCGAGTGGTCGGCCGGATCGGTGATGTCCTCGGCCGCCGTACGGCCCAGCACGCGGTTGGCCAGCGAAACGATGACCTGACCGGCGTCGACGACGGCCTGAACGCTGATACCGTTCTCGGTGCCGCAGTCTTCCTCTAGGATGATCGAATCCTGCGCTACGTCGACGAGCCGACGCGTCAGATAACCCGAGTTGGCCGTCTTCAATGCCGTATCGGCGAGGCCCTTACGCGCACCGTGAGTCGAGTTGAAGTACTCGAGAACCGACAGACCCTCCTTGAAGTTGGAGATAATCGGCGTCTCGATGATCTCGCCCGAAGGCTTGGTCATCAGGCCGCGCATACCGGCCAGCTGCTTCATCTGCGCCGGCGAACCACGAGCACCTGAGTGGCTCATCATGTAGACCGAGTTGATCTGCTTCTGGCGACCGTCCTTGTCTTTCTGGACCGTCGAGATGCGTTCCATCATCTCCTTGGCGATCTGGTCGGTGCACTTCGACCATGCGTCGACGACCTTGTTGTACTTCTCCAGCCGCGTGATGAGGCCGTCGTTGTACTGCTGCTCGAACTCGCGCGCCATTTCGGTCGTCTGCGCGACGATCTTTGCCTTCGTCTCGGGAATGACCATGTCGTCCTTGCCGAACGAGATGCCGGCCTTGAACGCGTGCCTGAAGCCGAGTGACATGATCTGGTCGCAGAAGATCACCGTCTCCTTCTGACCGCAGTTGCGGTAGACGGCATCGATCAAGCCCGAGATGGCTTTCTTGGTCAGCAACTGATTCACGAGCGTCGGTCTGATGCCCGGCTTCTTAGGCAGCAGCTCGGCGAGAATCATGCGGCCCGGGGTCGTGTCCATGACCTCCGTGACAGGATTACCCTCTTCGTCGAGGGTCGTGAATCGGCCCTTGACCTTGGCATGCAGGGTGACCGCACCGGCCTCGAGCGCATGACGCGCCTCGGAAACGGACCCGAGCAGCATGCCCTCGCCCGGCTCCTTGTCGCTCACGATCGACAGATAGTAGAGGCCGAGCACGATGTCCTGCGAAGGCACGATGATCGGCGAGCCGTTCGCAGGATGCAGGATGTTGTTGGTCGACATCATCAGGACGCGCGCTTCGAGCTGTGCCTCCAGCGACAGCGGCACGTGCACAGCCATCTGGTCGCCGTCGAAGTCGGCGTTGAAGGCGGCGCAGACGAGCGGGTGCAGCTGGATGGCCTTACCCTCGATAAGGGTTGGCTCGAACGCCTGAATGCCCAGGCGATGCAGCGTCGGCGCGCGGTTCAGCAGCACGGGGTGCTCGCGGATGACCTCATCGAGGATATCCCAGACTTCACCCTTCTCCTTCTCGACCAGCTTCTTCGCCTGCTTCACGGTCGCTGCCTGGCCCTGGGCCTGCAGCTTCGCGTAAATGAACGGCTTGAATAGCTCGAGCGCCATCTTCTTCGGCAGGCCGCACTGGTGCAGCTTCAGCTCCGGACCGACGACGATCACCGAACGGCCAGAGTAGTCGACGCGCTTGCCGAGAAGGTTCTGACGGAACCGGCCCTGCTTGCCCTTCAGCATGTCGGCGAGCGACTTCAGCGGACGCTTGTTAGCGCCCGTAATCACGCGACCGCGGCGGCCGTTGTCGAACAGCGCGTCGACAGCCTCCTGCAACATGCGCTTTTCGTTACGGATGATGATGTCCGGCGCACGCAGCTCCATCAGCCGCTTCAGACGATTGTTGCGGTTGATGACGCGGCGATAGAGGTCGTTGAGGTCCGACGTCGCAAACCGGCCGCCATCGAGCGGCACCAGCGGGCGCAGTTCGGGCGGGATCACGGGCACGACGGTGAGGATCATCCACTCCGGGCGGTTGCCGGAGTCGAGGAACGCCTCGATGACCTTCAGGCGCTTGCCGAGCTTCTTCGGCTTCAGCTCCGTCGTCGCCTCGGCGATTTCCTGGCGCAAATCCTCGCGGATCCTGGGCAGATCCATCGCCGACAGCATTTCACGGATCGCCTCGGCGCCGATGCCGGCGGTGAAGCTGTCAGGACCATGCTCGTCGAGCGCGCGGTTGTAGTCCTCCTCCGACAGGAGCTGCTTCTCTTTGAAGGCAGTGATGCCGGGCTCGATGACAATGTAGTTCTCGAAATAGAGAACGCGCTCGAGATCCTTGAGCGGCATGTCGAGAAGCAGGCCGATGCGCGACGGCAGCGACTTGAGGAACCAGATGTGCGCGACCGGCGCTGCGAGCTCGATGTGCCCCATGCGCTCGCGGCGAACCTTGGCGAGCGTCACCTCGACGCCGCACTTCTCGCAGATCAGGCCCTTGTACTTCATGCGCTTGTACTTGCCGCACAAGCATTCGTAGTCCTTGATCGGACCGAAGATGCGTGCGCAGAACAGCCCATCACGCTCCGGCTTGAACGTGCGATAGTTGATCGTCTCGGGCTTCTTAATCTCGCCGAACGACCAAGACAGGATATCGTCAGGACTCGCGATGGAGATCTTGATCTGATCGAAGGTCGGAAGCGGCGCTTGCGTCTTGAACAGGCTGGTAATCTCGTTCATCCGTCTCTCCATTCGGGGCGTGGCGGCTGGCGCCCCGTGTCAAGCACGCGAAGATCTGTGGCGGCGATCCTCGCAGAAGGCGGGCTCTCGGGTGGTTGAGCCCTGATGCATTCGCGTTTCAGCAACGCGCCGTCCGAGGCGCCACAGCGCCTCGGACGAAAAGTTAAAGCGTCATTCAGCTGCCGGTGGCAGTTGCTGCTGCTTCTCCGGCTCTTCCTCCTCGGAAGGAGGCGGTATGGCGACGACGTCGGAATTCTCAAGTTCCACGTTGAGACCGAGGGCACGCATTTCCTTGACGAGCACGTTGAAGCTCTCCGGAACGCCTGCCTCGAACGTGTCGTCTCCACGAACGATGGCCTCGTAGACCTTCGTGCGGCCGGCGACGTCATCCGACTTGACGGTTAGCATCTCCTGCAGCGTGTAGGCGGCGCCGTATGCCTCGAGAGCCCACACCTCCATTTCGCCGAAGCGCTGGCCGCCGAACTGCGCCTTACCGCCCAGCGGCTGCTGGGTGACAAGCGAGTAGGGACCGATAGAGCGAGCATGGATCTTGTCATCGACAAGGTGATGCAGCTTCAGGACGTACTTGTAGCCAACCGTAACCTTGCGATCGAACGGCTCGCCGGTACGACCATCAAAGAGACTGACCTGACCCGAAGAGTCAAAGCCCGCAAGATTGAGCATGTCGACAATGTCGGCTTCCTTGGCGCCGTCGAACACGGGGGTTGCGATGGGCACGCCCTTCGTCAACTTCTCCGCCACTTCCGCCAACTGCTCGTCCTTGATTGCCGGGTTGTACTCGCTGTTCTGATAGACCTGCGCCATCTTCTCGCGCAGTTGCTTGGCCTCACCGGTCGCGTTCCAATGCTGCAGAGCTTCGTCGATAGCACGGCCGAGGCCGCGACAGGCCCAGCCAAGATGTGTCTCGAGAATCTGCCCGACGTTCATGCGTGAAGGCACGCCCAGCGGATTGAGCACCACGTCGACGTGCGTTCCATCCTCGAGGAACGGCATGTCCTCGCAAGGCACGATCATCGAAACGACGCCCTTGTTACCGTGACGGCCGGCCATCTTGTCGCCCGGCTGGATCTTGCGCTTCACGGCAACGAAGACCTTGACCATCTTCATCACGCCCGGAGGCAGCTCATCGCCGCGCTGCAGCTTGTCGACCTTGTCGACGAAGCGGCGCTCCAGGCTCTTCTTGGCCTCTTCGTACTGCTTGTTGATCGCTTCGATCTCGGCCTGAGCCTTCTCGTCCTTGAGACCGAACTCCCACCAATGGCTACGCGGCACCTCGTCGAGGATCTCCTCGCTGATTTGCGAGCCCTTGCTGGCCGCCTTCGGACCCTTCGACACTTCCTTGCCGACGAGTGCTTCCTTCAGGCGCGCGTAGACGTTGCGATCGAGAATCTGCATCTCGTCGTCGCGGTCCTTGGCGAGACGCTCGATCTCCTCGCGCTCGATGGCCATCGCACGCTCGTCTTTCTCGACGCCGTGCCGATTGAACACGCGCACCTCGACCACCGTTCCGGACACGCCCGGCGGCAGACGCAGCGAGGTATCGCGCACGTCAGAGGCCTTCTCGCCGAAGATGGCGCGCAGCAGCTTCTCTTCCGGCGTCATCGGGCTTTCGCCCTTCGGAGTGATCTTGCCGACGAGAATGTCGCCTGGGTTCACCTCTGCGCCGATGTAGACGATGCCGGCTTCGTCGAGGTTCTTCAGCGCCTCTTCCGAAACGTTCGGAATATCGCGCGTGATCTCCTCCGGCCCGAGCTTGGTGTCGCGCGCCATCACCTCGAATTCCTCGATGTGGATCGAGGTGAAGATGTCGTCCGACACGACCCGCTCGGAGAGCAGGATGGAGTCCTCGAAGTTGTAACCCATCCACGGCATGAACGCGACGAGCACGTTCTTGCCCAGCGCCAGATCGCCCAGATCCGTCGAAGGACCGTCGGCGATGATCTCGCCGGCGTCGATAACGTCACCAACGTGCACCAGCGGACGCTGGTTGATGCAGGTGTTCTGGTTGGAACGCTGGAACTTGCGCAGTCGGTAGATGTCGACGCCCGGCTTCGACGGATCGGTCTCGGCCGTGGCGCGGATGACGATACGCGTGGCATCCACCTGGTCCACGATGCCGGTACGCCGAGCAGCGATCGCAGCGCCCGAATCGCGCGCCACAACCTCTTCCATGCCGGTGCCGACAAGCGGCGCCTCGGCACGGATCAGCGGCACGGCCTGCCGCTGCATGTTGGAGCCCATCAACGCGCGGTTGGCGTCGTCGTTCTCAAGGAACGGGATGAGCGCCGCGGCAACCGAAACGAGCTGTTTCGGCGACACGTCAATGTAGTCGACCTTCTCCTGCGGCACGAGCAGCACGTCACCCTGGTAGCGACAGGTGATGAGGTCGTCCGTCAGCTTGCCCTTCGAGTCGATTTCGGCATTGGCCTGCGCAACGTGGTGGCGCATCTCTTCCATCGCCGACAGGTAGACAACCTGATCGGTAAGCTTGCCGTTGACCACCTTGCGGTACGGGCTCTCGATGAACCCGTACTTGTTGACACGCGCAAACGTCGCCAGCGAGTTGATCAGGCCGATGTTCGGGCCTTCCGGCGTCTCAATGGGACAGATACGACCGTAGTGGGTCGGATGCACGTCGCGCACCTCGAAGCCGGCACGCTCGCGCGTCAGACCACCCGGGCCAAGTGCCGAAAGACGGCGCTTGTGGGTGATCTCCGATAGCGGGTTCGTCTGGTCCATGAACTGCGACAACTGCGAAGACCCGAAGAACTCGCGCACGGCGGCAGCCGCCGGCTTGGCGTTGATCAGATCCTGCGGCATCACCGTGTCGATATCGACCGATGACATGCGCTCCTTGATCGCACGCTCCATGCGCAACAGACCGACCCGGTACTGGTTCTCCATGAGCTCGCCCACCGAGCGCACACGCCGGTTGCCGAGGTGATCGATGTCGTCGATCTCACCCTTGCCGTCACGCAGGTCGACCAGCGTCTTGATGACCGCGAGAATGTCCTCGCGGCGCAGAACGCGCATGGTGTCGGGTGCGTCGAGCTCGAGACGCATGTTCATCTTCACCCGGCCCACCGCCGAGAGGTCATAGCGCTCAGAATCGAAGAACAGCGAATGGAACAGATTCGTCGCCGCTTCGATCGTCGGCGGCTCACCGGGACGCATGACCCGGTAGATGTCCATCAACGCTTCTTCGCGATTGGCGTTCTTGTCGATGTTGAGCGTGTTGCGAATGAACGGCCCAATGTTGACATGGTCGATGTCGAGGATCGGGAATTCCTTGACCTTCTGATCCTTCAACTCAGCCAGCAGTTCGGCGTCGAGTTCATCGCCCGCCTCCGCGTAGATCGCGCCCGTCTCCAGGTCGACGATGTCGGCGGCGATGTAGCGCCCCGCCAGATCGTCGGAGGAGACCAGCACCTCCTTAAGGCCGGCCTCAGCCAGATCACGCGCTCTGCGCGCGGTCATCTTCTCGCCCGCCTTGACGATCACTTCGCCGGTCTTGGCGTCAGCGAGGTCGGCCGTTGGCGTCATGCCGCGCATCTTCTCGGGCATGAACGGCATCTTCCAGCCGCGCTTCGATTCCTTGATGTTGATGTGGTTGTAGAAGAAGCTCAGGATCTCCTCGTCGTTGAGACCAAGCGCATAGAGCAGCGTCGTCACCGGCAGCTTGCGCCGACGGTCAATACGCACATAGACGATGTCTTTCGCGTCGAACTCGAAGTCGAGCCAAGAGCCGCGATAGGGAATGATGCGCGCCGCGAACAGCAGCTTGCCCGAGGCATGCGTGCGCCCACGGTCGTGATCGAAGAAGACGCCCGGCGAACGGTGCATCTGCGAGACGATGACGCGTTCGGTGCCATTGATCACGAACGTGCCGTTCAACGTCATGAGCGGCATGTCGCCCATGTAGACGTCCTGTTCCTTGACGTCCTTGATCGACTTAGAGCCCGTCTCTTCGTTCACGTCGAACACGATCAGGCGCAGCTTGACCTTCAGCGGCGCCGAATAGGTCATGTCGCGCTGCATGCACTCGTCGACGTCGTACTTCGGCGGTTCGAACTCGTAGCGCACGAACTCGAGCGTCGCGCGTCCCGAAAAGTCCGAGATCGGAAATACCGACTTGAACACCGATTGCAGACCGTGATCGTCTGAACGGCCGCCCGGAGGTTCCTTGACCATGAGGAAGTCGTCGTACGAGCTCTTCTGAACCTCGATGAGGTTCGGCATCTCTGCGACTTCACGAATGGATCCAATTTCTTCCGGATGCGCTTGCGGCCGTTGAACGTCTCAGCCATTTTCGCTCCTTGTCATCCGCGCAGGTGACGGCCCGCGCTACTGCTGCCTTCATGGCAAGGGCCGCCAACCCTCGCTTTAGCCTCTAAACGGCTCACCGGAAGGCCCGTTTGAGGGTGCTGAAACCCTCAAAAAGACCCTCCGGAGAGACGTCCGAATTGGTCGGGCGGCAGTGGGCAGAAGCTGTAGCGGAAAGTCTTCCAGCCACAGCCTGCTACCACACTGCCAACCGCCTTACTTCACTTCGACGGACGCGCCCTGGTCCTCGAGCTGCTTCTTGAGTTTCGCAGCTTCGTCCTTGGTCACGCCTTCCTTCACTGCCTTGCCGCCGGCCTCGACGAGATCCTTGGCTTCCTTGAGGCCAAGACCCGTGATGGCGCGGACTTCCTTGATGACGTTGATCTTCTTGTCGCCGCCCGACTTGAGGATGACGGTGAACTCCGTCTGCTCTTCGACGGGAGCTGCAGCAGCGCCCGGAGCAGCGGCAACGGCGACGGCAGCAGCCGCCGACACGCCCCACTTCTCTTCGAGCAGCTTCGCGAGCTCAGCCGCCTGCAGGACGGTGAGGCTGGAGAGATCTTCAACGATCTTGGAAAGATCGGCCATTGTGTTGTTTCCTTCGGTTTGAACCAAATGACTGGTGCAGTCTTCGAACTGCGGTCTCTTGCGTCGTGGCGCCTTGCGGCGCCGCCCTTGCCGTTATGCGGCTTCGCCTTGCGCTGCCTTCGCTTGAATGACGCGGGCGAGCTGGGCTCCTGGCTCCATGACCGTGCGGGCGATCTTCGTCGCCGGCGCGTTGAGAAGTCCGATGAGCTTTGCTCTCAGTTCATCCAGTGATGGCAGTTCGGCGAGAGCCTTCACGTCGCTTGCGTTAAGGACCGTCGAACCCATGGCGCCGCCGAGAATGACAAGCTTCTCATTCCCCTTGGCGTATGCGACCGACGCCTTCGCTGCAGCGATCGGATCCTCCGAATAGGCCAGACACGTCTGCCCTTTGAAGAGATCACTGATCGACTCGTACGAAGTGTCCTTCAGCGCGAGCTTGGCGAGCCGGTTTTTGGCCACCTTCACCTTGCCGCCGGCGTCTTTCACACGCTGGCGGTAGTCGGTGAGTTGGGCGACCGTCATGCCGGCATAGTGGGCGACCACGACCAACCCCGTGTCCTTCAACACGGTGTTGAGCGACGTCACGAGCTCACGTTTCGCGGCTCTATCCACCTGCTCACTCCAGTTTACGGATCAAGCCCTCTTGAGGCTCTTCTCCGCGGGTTGCACCTTGTCACCGTCGGCGGGATCATCCGCCTTCCGGCGACGCTTAGCTCTGTCCAACCGCACGCACGGGGCGACACGGTGCTGACCCAGGTTCAAACCGGTTCTCAGCTCTCTTGTGGAGAGACAAAATCCGGGTTCGCTCCTGTCTCATGCGGGCCCTCATTCGAGGCTTAAGCTGTCAAAGTCGAAGACCCTGACGACACCCACACTCTCGGACAGTGTTCCGGAAAACGGACCGAACCGATCCGATCTCCGGCCATCGCACGCCGAGCAAGCGATGCTCGGCGGGCGAATTTCGTAAAACCCTCTTAGCCGAGGGCCTGCCCGCCACCGAGGCTCGCGGAGTCGATCTTGACCCCAGGCCCCATCGTCGAGCTGAGTGAAACCTTCTTGACGTACGTGCCCTTGGCACCCGGCGGCTTCGCCTTCACCACGGCATCGACGAACGCCTTGATGTTCTCGGTGAGCGCATTGTCAGTGAAGCTCGCCTTGCCGATGCCGGCGTGGACGATGCCAGCCTTCTCGACGCGGAACTCCACCGAGCCGCCCTTGGCGCCCTTGACCGCATTGGTGACGTCCATGGTCACGGTACCGACGCGCGGGTTCGGCATGAGGCCACGCGGACCGAGCACCTTGCCGAGGCGACCGACCAGACCCATCATGTCAGGCGTGGCGATGCAGCGGTCGAAGTTGATCTGACCCTTCGAAACCTGATCGACCAGATCCTCTGCACCGACGACGTCCGCTCCCGCAGCCGTGGCCTCCTCGGCCTTGGCACCGCGTGCGAACACGGCAACACGCGCCGTACGGCCAGAGCCGTTCGGCAAGTTGCAGACACCGCGCACGAGCTGGTCGGCGTGCTTGGGATCGACGCCGAGGTTCATGGCGACCTCGATCGTCTCGTCGAACTTCGCCTTGGCGCGTTGCTTGATCACCTTGACGGCTTCCTCGATCGAGTAGGCCATGTCACGGTTGAGACCATCGATAGCGGTAGCCATGCGCTTACCGCCGGCAAGACGCGTCTCTTTGATTGCTTCTGGGCTGAGTTTTGCTGCCATTGTCGTTATTCCTCGACCTGCAGGCCCATCGAACGGGCGGAGCCGGCGATTGTCTTGGCCGCAGCCTCGATATCGTCCGTGTTGAGATCCTTCAGCTTCACCTTGGCGATCTCGCGCACCTGATCCATCGTCACCTTGCCGGCGACGTCACGGCCAGTGGCCTTGCTGCCCGAAGTGATCTTCGCCGCCTTCTTCAGGAAGAAGCTGGCAGGCGGGGTACGCATCTCGAAGGTGAAGGAGCGGTCCGAATAGACCGTGATCTTCACCGGGATGGGCGTACCCTGCTCCATCTCCTTCGTCTTGGCGTTGAACGACTTGCAGAACTCCATGATGTTGACGCCGCGCTGACCGAGCGCGGGTCCGATGGGCGGCGAGGGATTGGCCGCCCCCGCCGGAACCTGCAAGTTGATGTAGCCGTCAATTTTCTTTGCCATGGTCTCCCCTTAGCACTTGACGGGAAGGGGCTTTCCTTCCCAGGGTTAGCGGTCCAACGGGCCCAGCGGCCCTCCCGCGGGATTCCGCAGGGAGGCCTCGTGAGAGGCTGTCCTTGCGGGGTGATAGGCAGACGAACATGCTGCTCGTCTGCCGGAATTCTCAGAACGCCAAGCTCTAGCTCGGCACCTTCTCCACCTGGGCGAACTCGAGTTCGACCGGCGTCGGCCTTCCGAAGATCGACACGGCCACCTTGACCCGCGAGCGCTCCTCGTCGACCTCTTCGACGTGGCCCTGGAACGAGGCAAACGGACCGTCGGCGACTTTAACCTGCTCGCCCACCTCGAACGTGATCGAGGGCTTCGGCCGCTCCACACCTTCCGTGACCTGACGGAGGATGCGCATAGCCTCGTCCTCCGAGATCGGCATCGGTTTGTTTTCCGCGCCGAGGAACCCGGTGACCTTCGGCGTGTTCTTGATGAGCACGAAGGCCGGGTCAGTCATTTCCATCTTCACCAGCACGTAGCCGGGAAGAAATTTGCGCTCCGCCTGCACTTTGCGGCCGCGCTTTACCTCCACCACTTCTTCGGTCGGCACGAGCACTTCCTCGAAGAGGTGCTCGAGGCCGGCAGCCTTGGCGCGCTCACGGATAGCGTCCGCCACTTTCCGCTCGAAGTTCGTGTACGCATGCACAATATACCAGCGCTTCGCCATGGCCGTTCTTTCAGAGCGCGTCTGCGCGACTTGCGTGGACAATTGATTCAGCTCCGGTTCAACGGCCCCCGCCCAGCACTAGCTGGACGAGATACCCGAGCGTCTGATCCGTGAGGAGGAAGAAGACCGAGGCTAGACTGACCATGATCAAAACCATGAGGGTGGTGATCCACACCTCTTTCCAGGTCGGCCAAGTCACCTTGGAGACTTCCTGGCGAACCTCCTGAATAAACTCGACCGGGTTGTATTTGGCCATTAATTTGACTTTCCCGGGCACGATGCGACAACCTGACGCGCCCCAAACGTCAGTTGCTGGCACACCCGGCGCCCTCTGCACGGATGCGACCATACGAATTTGGCAGGGGCGGAGGGTCTCGAACCCCCGACCTTCGGTTTTGGAGACCGACGCTCTACCAATTGAGCTACACCCCTTTTTCGCAGGAAAGCGCGCGCTAACTCCCGCGGGGGCGGCATACTTAGCCGAACTTTTCCCCTTTGTCACTTGCTAGTGACGGATTTGCCGCGAGCGTTGAATCAGGACGCAGGCTCGACAACCACGGCGGTTCCGTAGGCCAGCACCTCCGTTACGGCCGCCGCGATCTCGTTGGCGTCATAGCGCATCGCGAGAATAGCGTTGGCCCCCATCTTCTCGGCATGTTCCGTCAGTTGCTCAAAAGCCTCCTGACGAGCTTGTTCAGCCAGCCTTGTATATAACGTGATGTTGTCGCCAAAAAAGATC
>JBAZYB010000132.1:0-11237 GCA_041659545.1 Hyphomicrobium sp. | reverse complement strand
GATAGCTGCCGCAATCCTGCTCGTGGGTGCGCCACCACCGTTGGCGCCAAGCCAGCCGCCGCCGCTCCCCGAACCCGGGCCGTTGGCGCGACCGAGGTCACAGGACCAGGTAGGGTTTCCCGGGGCACTTACGAAGTCGGTCATCCCACCTGCTAGTCCCCTAACACCTGCAGCGATCACCCTTGGCGCGAAGCTCTTTTTCGACGCTCGCCTCTCCGGCGATGGGACGGTAGCCTGCGCGTCGTGCCACGATCCCGCTCGCGCGTTCACCGACGGACGGCCTACCTCGATCGGCATCAAAGGCCGTGTCGGCCAGCGCAATTCACCGACCGTTCTCAATGCGCTCTATAACAAGACTCAGTTCTGGGATGGCCGGGTCAACACGCTTGAGCAGCAGGCAGCTCTGCCGATCACCAATCCCTTCGAAATGGGCTCTGCGAGCATCAGTGACGCGGTAGCGCGGATTGCCGGTGACAAGGTCTACCAGGATCTGTTCACACAGGCCTTCGGCCGCGACGTGAACGCTGCGGACACGCTGCGCGCCATCGCAACCTATGAGCGCACGCTCGCTTCCTTCGACTCGCCCTTCGACCATTTCATCGCCGGCGACAAGAAAGCGATGGGCGATTCCGCGCAACGGGGCTGGGTGCTATTCAACACTAAGGCCCGCTGTAATCTGTGTCATGCGCTGACGGACAACCAGCGCGACGTCACCGTTTTTACGGACAATGACTTCCACAACATTGGAATCGGGATTATCCGTCATCACATCGTTCCGCTGGTCCAGCAAACAGAGCAGGAGCTCGCTCAGGGGACGCTCCCGGCAATAGACACCAAGGCGATCGAGAGCCCGATCTCGGCGCTCGGCCGCTTCCTGATCACCAAGCAGCAGAAAGACATCGCCTCGTTCAAGACGCCGGATATCCGGAACGCCCTGCTCACAGGGCCCTATTTCCACGACGGCTCGATGGTGACGTTGTGGGATGTCGTCGATCATTACAATAAGGGGGACGGCTTGACCGATCCCTGGCTCGACGAGGATATCCAGCCACTGGCGCTGACTGAGATGGAGATCGACGACCTCGTAGCCTTCATGGTTGCTCTGACTAGCCCGCAGTACAAGTTGCAGAGTGAGGCTGAGTACGCACGTCAACAGGCGGTGGCTAAAGTGAGACGTCCCCAACGAGACACTGTTCGCGCATTTGGACCCAAACCGCCGCGTGCGCCGCTGCCGAAATTCTAACATCAGATCAGCAGAGCCGACTGATGCTGCATGGCTCGAACAGTAGATGGAATGACCGCTGCGATCTTCACGGTGCACACTCTCCCATATATAGGGCCCGGCCCGGAGCGACGGCTTCATCGCCGGTCGGCAAGATCCCTAGCAATTTCAGGCAAAGCTGTCGGCCATGAGGGCATCAAACCACTTGCCCATTTCTTTGAAGTTTTCGCTCGACCAGCCGACTGACGCAGCGAAAGACTTCGCCACCGGCGCCATCGCCTTGGCCGCCGGATCGTATTGAAAGACCGCATTGAGCCAACCCGCCTCAGTTCTTGTTATGGTCGAGTAGCACGCGGAATTTGTCACGGGCGAGGGGTCCGGCTGTTGACCTGCAAAGAGCCGCGCGAGCGCATCGGCGCAGACCTTGGCCTCTTGGTTGGCGATGTGGCCAGCTTTCGGCTGCGTCGTGGCACTGGAGTCTCCGATCACGTACACGTTCGGTGCGATGGTGCTTGCGTAGCTTAGCACGTCGACCGGTGCGAAACGCCCCTCGGTCGCGGTACTACCGTGATGGGTCAGGAGGCGCAAAGCCGTCTGGGAGTTCGACCGCTCTTCCTCAAACAGCGGCATCGTCAGTAAGGTTATCAGCGCGACTGGCCATAAGGCGGCCGACTTCCGTTTTTGGGACTTATCGACCGCAAACCGAACGTCGCCGTCAATCAAATTAGCCCCCGAACTTTCTTTTTGAGCGACCGAATGACGGCACGCCTGAGCGTCGACCTCGATACTGCAAGCTTTGAGGCAGTGTCCCGAACCGAGCGCCTGCTTCGCTCCAACGATCTGCTAGCCGAAGACACCTGAGCGGACGATAGCTTTCGAGGCCGGCCGAGCACAGCGCCCCGCGTCTTCGCAGCGGCCATACCGGCCCTCGTACGCTCGCTTATAAGCGTACGCTCGAATTCGGCCAGAGCGCCCATCACGTGAAAGAGCAGCCGTCCGCCCGCGGTCTGGGTATCGATGGCTTCCGACAAGCTACGGAAGGCGACGCCGCGTTTTTCCAATTCCGATATGAGGCTGATCAAGTGCGAGAGGCTGCGCCCGAGCCGGTCGAGCTTCCATACGACGAGAGTGTCGCCGCCCTTCACCAGGCTGAGTGCCTTATTTAGCGCCGGTCGGCTTGTCTGGGCACCGGATGCGTAATCGGTGAATATCCGTTTGCAGTCAGCGCGGTGGAGTGCATCAAACTGGAGAGCCGGGTTCTGCTCGTCGGTCGAAACGCGCGCATACCCGATCATCATGCACCTACAAAACCCCACTTTGTATCCACGCCCGGCCGAGCCAAACTTGATCCTCAGGGCTGTGCATAAGTATCAAAAAGGGTCCCTTTTGCTTCAGGTGCGCCGCGATGCCTGCAAGACCTTAGGACCGCCCGAGTTTCCAGCATAACCCGCGCTAACCATCTCATAAAACAATTTGCACAAAAAGGCACCCTTTATCACCCCCTTTGAAAACGACAAATACAACAAAGCTCGACGAACCTGCCGATGTCCTGATTGAGCAACAACCGCCCCGCCACAGACTGTCAAAAGGAACATAACAAAATGCGGAACAATAACTATCGACCTGATGATCTCCGGATGAAATCATGAGAAAACCTCCGGCCGATTTTGTCGTCACCATTGAACTGCTCGAGAAAGCACTCGTAGAAGCGGCCAAGCGTGTTCTCAAGTATGGGCCAGCATATGCCTGGCAGGTCGATCGTTTGGAACGCGATTTGGAAAAATTTCGTCAAAACGATCCTGTCGAAAAAGCCCAACGGATTCTCCAACGCTATAACGCGTCGGAATAGGTGCATGCCGAAGCGCTCGGGACCGACTTGGCCCGCGCCATTGAGCGGGCTAATCAGCTCAATCAGCACCTCAACACGTGGCGGCTCGGCCGCGGCGACCACCGCTCCATCGACACGCATCCGGGCTTCGGAACACTCGAATGGCTCTTTGAGCGCTACATGCAGCCTGATTCACTTGCGTGGCAGAGGGTGTCCGAGCGGTCTAGACCCGACTACATCCGTGCCTTCAGATTGATCTCCGAGTTGCCTCGCAAGTCGGGCGGCAACGTCGGCGCCTCTCCTGTAAGGGCCGTTGACGCTCGGGCAGCCGACAAAATCTATCAGCGGTTGAAGGACGGGCCCCGCGGGCAACGCCTGCGACGGGCCGCACTATGCGTCGTGCTCGCGGCTCGCGCTTGGGACGTGTCACGCGACATGGAAAGGTCGTGTCCCATAGCGTGGTGTAGCTGAGGGTGGTCATCGGCGATTGCCGGTTAGGTTTGGGTTGCGAACGCCAACCCTGAACCGAGAGATCCCCGATGACCGACGAGATGATGAACCTGCGCGGGCTGCTGGAGAAGAGCCCCGACGCCGATCTTCTGCGCGAGATGATCGGCTTTGCCGCCCAGCGCCTGATGGAGCTGGAGGTCGGCGGGCTGACCGGCGCCGGCTTTGGCGAGAAGAGCCCGGAGCGTCTGGCGCAGCGCAACGGCTATCGCGACCGGGACTGGGAGACCCGCGCGGGCACGGCACCACCAGTGAAGCCCCGGTCGCCCGCTTCGAGCGCGACGAGGTGCATCGACTGAGGCCGTTGGGCGGCCGGCCGTCGTTCGGCTCCCTGCGTGAGCTTAGCCGCGTGGTCGGCAACGACTGTGCGGTCGAGGTCGACACCAACAGCTACCCGGTGCCGTGGCGCCTCATCGGCGAGCGTGTCGCCGTGACGATCGCTGCCGGCGAGGTTCGCATCCGGCACGGCGCCCGCGAGGTGGCGGTCCACAAGCTCGTCGCGGGGCGCCGCCAGCGCGTCATCAATCGCCTTCATCTCGACGGCGTTGCCGGTCGCGACGGCGCCGTGCGCCGACAGGCGATTGAAGATCCGCCCATGCTTCACGCGGCGCCCGTGCCGGCGCTTCTGCGTCCGCTCAGCGAGTATGATGCCATTGCAGGGGGAGGCTTCTAATGGCGCGCAGCCAAAAAGACCGCCGACCTGCCGACAGATCGGCTCGACGAGATGCTGGCGCGGCTCAAGCTCTCCGGCATCCGCGACCAGCTCGACAGCCTGCTCGACGAGGCGACGCGCACGAACCTGTCGGCGCGTGAGACGCTCAGCCTGTTAAAATCATTCATCGCATTGAGCCGTTCACGCGCACGCCGTATCTAAGAGTACCTAAAGAGTAGCTAAGGATTTTGTCTGGCTACCCACTTCGATTGCCTCCAATTTCCCGTCGACCCTAGGCCAATTTGTCCTCCGAGCAAAACTGGTCGACCAAAGAGAGGTATCCGAATGATGCACGTCAGCAATCCATGCTCCCTGGAAGCTATGCCGTCGTTTGCACGTTCCGAAGCAAAAAGCCGACGAAAACATCCACACGCTGCTAATGTAGCTGACGGTATAGATGTTCACTTTCGCCATTCCGCTCGCCATTGCATCTGGCCGAATGACCGCACTGTCATAAGATCCCGATTTTTCGGCTGGCTCGTCTCTGAAAGCAGTCGCATCGGCGCCATCGAAGCGAACCTCTACGACGCGAAGAAAGCCCGCGACAATGATGATTTCTGCGATGTTATGGATTGTGAAGAGGCTTATGAGTACGAGCTTGGGGCCGCACTATGTCGTTCCTGGGATAATGTATCCTGGGATCTCGCACTGCGTGGTCCAATTCTTTGGATCCGACATGCATGGGTTGTCGAAGGATTTGGGCCTCATCATCTTCTTCAATCTGCGCTTCGTCCCGTCGCGCATCAAATTAGTCGCCGCTACTCGATTATCGTAATGAATGGGCATGTAATCAGCGCTGCAAACAGCAACATTAGCCAAGCTGCCGCCGGAACGCTGAGCGATTTCGTCCGGGCATTCCAACTAGAGCCGCTTCCCGGCCAAGCTGGTGAGGAAGGCTGGCTCTGGGCACCAAATTCCAAGGGCTGGAGCCTGTTGACACCGCCAGATGATCGCCCACGCCGCTCTCGAAAACACCTCTTTTGAGGTAGTGCCCCATACTGCTAGCGACGGAGTCGCCGCAAGAACGGCGACTCATCTTTCTGGCCGCCAGCCAAGTGGCACGGCCGAAGGCATCCTATATCAGCGTCGTTGCCGCCGACCATGGCCCAAACTCGCAGCCGGCTGGGTCCCCAAGCCCGTCAAACGCATAGCGCTCTGCCTTACAACGATATTTTTTTGACGGTTGGAGCGGGTGAAGGGAATCGAACCCTCGTATTCAGCTTGGAAGGCTGCTGCTCTACGTAGCCGCCCCCGCCTTGCTCAGTTTCGATTCTTACCCGCGGAACCACGCTCGCCTACGCATTCCGCCGCTTGCCTACTGTTCGAGTCCTCTCCTGGGCACCCAAGCATCTACGGGAGCCCGCGCTGCGTCAGGTCGTTGGACCTAAGGTCTCATAATCCTTAGGTCGGCGGTCCACCGCGTCCCCAACGGCTCCTCAGCCCGCGCGGATCCACGCGTCAAAGAACGCAGGCCACGTCTTTGGTGCCCCAGGGGCGGCAACGAACCCACTACTAGCTCCGCCTCTGCCCCACGCTTTCTCCGGTGGCGCCCCGTAGGGGCCTCGAACCCCTGAAGACCGATGGTGCGCCTCCTGATCATCGTCATCGCTTCCCTACCTTTTCCCTGTACTCTGCGATTGCGCTGTCCCACTCCTGTTGAATGTGTCTTGGCGCTGCCGCGTAACTTTCTCGCGTCAGCAGCCGGTCCGTCTTTTTGGCAGCGTACAGAACCGCCTCGTCGGCCCCAGCCGCCCTCAATGCCGCGATCGCTTGGTCCATCAGCTTTTCCGGATCAAGCGGAAGAGGGACATCCCCCGAGGTCTCCGGGTCGAAGAATACCGGCTCACCCGGTAACGGTTTTCTCCCGAAGCGCTTCTCGAACCGATCGAGTTGCTTCCTGATTTCTTCTGCAGCCTTCGGGCTAATCGGCACTCTTCTCATTCGTGCCCCCTCGGACGCCACTGCGTGGCGCGCCGAACTGCCGCTTGGGCCGCCGATGCGGCTACGCCGAGCATTTTTTTGGGTGCGAGATAGATTTTCATCGAACGCCTGCGCTGTTGCACCGCGCTGCGACTGAGCACGACGTCCGGGACGGGCCCTGATCTCTTAGAACCGTCATCGTTAGGCGGAGACGGCACCGCGTGCGTAGAGCGGTTGACGACGCTCTGGCGGTTCTTGCTCAGCCAAAGCTCGACATCTGCGCGCAGGTAAACCACCTTGGCATTTTTGGCGCTTCCTAGCCTCGTGACAGACGGACCCTTACCCCGCTGCCGCCAGCCCTCTAGCGTCCGTGGCGATGTGGTCAGAATTAAACCCAATTGTTTGGTAGTGAAAAGCTCTAATTTCGTCGTGCGTTTCATCTCGTTTCCTCTCACCATTAAACTTTGCACCGCTTACATGACGCAGTTTTTGTCGGGTTGCTAGGGGCACTTTTCTGCGGGGGTAGCTTGGCGTAGCTAGTCGTAGCTAGGTGCTTATCACATTTTATTTCACCTTTATTTCGCGCGTTATTGGGATTTTCAAACTCTTCGAGCGCCGCATTTTTTGGAAACTGGCGCCATAATCGTAACTAGGCGTATCTAGGAAACCATCCTTTTCACACGGTGGTTTTGTCGATCATCCTCGCGCGAGATAATCGCGTGAGGAGAAGTCTGTTGAGAGGGACAAAGAGCTGGCTGTCGCGGGCGAACTTTGGATCGCTCGAGAGAAGAGGAGGGGCGCAGTGATGCGTCGCCGACAGCCGCCATCCGTGCAGAATATCGAACTTTCGACGCGGCACTGGCCACGGCTTATGCGGGCACAGACCGCCGCTGAATATACCGACGAGAAGTCGGTCAAATCCTTTTTGCGGCGCACCGGCTCGATCTATCCCCCGGCACTCAACATTCCTGGAAGAGGTCGCGTATGGACAAAGGAAAGCCTCGACGAAGCAATCGACCGGCTGACGAGAGCACGCTCCGTCACGGCGGCAAGCCTCGCAGACGACTTGTGAAGGGCTGGCCGCGTTACATGATAGAGCGGCGGCTTGCCGGTGGTGACATTGGTTACTATTGGCGGCCGCGCCGTAGAGACATCAAAGCTGGCTTTACCTTACACGCCGAGCCGCTTGGCAGCGACATTGGCTCGGCCATCGCGCGCGCAAACGAACTCAATCGCCATCTTGATAGCTGGCGCTCCAGCAACGGCTGCGCACGAACGCTCGATCTCCAGCCGGGCTTTGGGACTCTCGAATGGCTCTTCGAGCGCTACAAGCAGCCTGACTCTCTCGCTTGGCAGAAGGTGTCCGAGCGGTCACGCCCAGACTACATCCGCGCCTTCAAGCTGATTTGCGCCTTGCCGCGGAAATCGGGCGGTGACGTCGGCACTGCACCCGTCAAGGCCATAGACGCGCGCGCCGCCGACAAAATCTACCAGCGACTGAAGGAAGGACCCCGCGGCCCGCGCTTGCGGCAGGCCGCTCTGTGCATCGCTCTCGCGGCGCGAGCCTGGGATGTCGTCGCCCGGCTCTATCCTAAGGACGTTCCTCTGCTCAATCCGTTTCGTGGCGTCGAGCTCACGCATGGCAAGGGCAAGCGCCCGGCGGCAACGCGTGAGGATGCCTATGCGCTCCACAACGCACTCATCGCGGCTGGAGAGCCTCACCTCGCGGTTGCACCGCTTGCGTGCTTTGAATGGTTGCAGCGACCGGAGAACGTCATCTCTGGCCACCTCACCTGGCTCGACTACCGGCCCGCCAGCAGGCCGAACTCCGTGCGCATCGAGCACCACAAAACAGGTGCTCTCGTGTGGATGCCGCTGATCGACGCCGATGGGCTGTTCTTTCCGGAGCTGACGGCGCATCTCGACGGGCTCAAGCGCCTTGGCACGCCAATCGTCCTCATGGTGCCGGAACGCAAGCGTAAAGGACGCATCCTACAGCCCCGCCCATTCCTGATGCGCGAGGCACGTAAGCGTGTACGGCAGGCAGCAGATGCAGCTGGGTTACCGTCGTGGCTCACGCTTGATGCGTGCCGTCATGGTGGCATGACAGAACTGGCGGATTCAGACCTTACCGAAGAGCAGGAGATGTCGCTGTCGGGCCACTCAACGCCCGACGCCAAACGTCGCTACGTGAAGCGCACCGACGCCCAGCGCCTGACCGCTGCACGCAAGCGGAGAGCGTGGGTTCTGGAACAAAAAACGATCGAGAGTCGCAATGACGACCCGCCCGCGAGTCGCAATGGAACATCTGTTCCAGACTAAGCCATTGAAAAGAATGGTGGGTGATGAAGGATTCGAACCTTCGACCCGCTGATTAAGAGTCAGCTGCTCTACCAACTGAGCTAATCACCCATGCCGTCAAAACGGCCCGTCCTGACCATGCGAGCGCGGATACGACCGCGCCGATCAAGACGGCAAAAGGGCCCGCCACGCGAGCCCTCGTTGAGCAGCGTGTAGCATCATGGGGCGGCCCTGTCCAGCGGCCCGACGTGGCGAATTTGCAGGCTCTCGGCGGGGCCGACCATACGCCTGCAAACGGGACGCTTCCGGCCGGAAATCGGCGCGCTGGAGCCGGCGCCGCGCCCGCCTTCGCTTCATATCTGCTAAAAAAGCCTGGACATTCGAGTCGTGCCTCGATTCGCGTAAGCAGTCTCGCTTGCGACCTGCAGCTACGACGCACTTGCACCGTCCGGTGACCCATGGACGAACGACGAAAGGTTTCCCGCCGCCGCGTCCTCAAAGAGGGCAAGATCGTCTACGCAGACGGGATGCGCGTCGTCGACTGTACTATTCGCGACCTGTCGGAAACCGGCGCGCGCCTGCTCGTCGCCAATACGGTGAGCTTGCCCGAGACGTTCCATCTCTTCGAGAAGGCCGCGGGGCTGGTCTATCCCGCCGCGATCGTCTGGCGACAGGCCACCTCCGTCGGCGTGCAGTTCGCCGGCAAGCCGACCAGCATCCACGATGCGGCCAACAAGCGGTTCGCGCGCCTCAAATTCTGAAATGACGATCAAGGATTGATGAGCAGGTTCTCGTGACGCGGGAGTGCCGCGAGAATTGCCGCTGAGCCTTTGACGACGCAGTGCATCGGATTCTGCTGGACGCGGAATTGCACGCCGATGCGTCGGCTGAGCGCAACGTCAAGCTTATCGAGCAGCGCGCCGCCTCCCGTGAGATTGATGCCGCGCCGGGCGATGTCGCTGAGGACATCCGGCGGCAGATCCTCCAATGCCCGCTGCGCAAACTCTGCCAGGGCCTCGATCGGCTCGGCCAGCGCCTCGGCAACGTCTTGGGCACGCAGCACGATGCTCTTGGCCGACCCCTGGCGCAGATCGCGTCCACGAATATGCACCTCCGCCGGGCGTCCGTTGGCGGCAGCGATGGCACTGCCCACCTCGATCTTGATGCGTTCGGCATTGGCCTCGCCGACGAGGAGCTGGTGACGGCGACGGATGTAACGGATGATCGCATCGTCCATGGCGTTGCCGGCGACGCGCAACGTGCGGGCAGAGACGATGGAGCCGCCCGAGAGCACGGCGATGTCGGAAGTGCCGCCGCCGATGTCGACGACCATGGCGCCGCCGGGTTCGCCGATGGGCAGCCCGGCTCCGACCGAGGCGGCGACCGGCTCGGCGATCATGTAGACCTTACGCGCGCCGAGTGAGACGGCCGTATCGTAAACGGCGCGGCGCTCCACGGGCGTTGCCTGTGCGGGAACACAGATGAGGATGCGTGGGCGACGAAAGCCGAGCATCGTCTTGGTGCGCGTGATGAACTGGCGCAGCATCTCTTCGGCGGCGACAAAGTCGGCGATGACGCCGTCGCGCATGGGCCGCACGAGTTCGACATTCTCGGGTGTGCGCCCGATCAGCGCCTTCGCCTTGCGACCGACGGCGAGGATCTCGCGCGTGCCGCGATGGGAGCGGATGGCGACGGCGGACGGTTCATCGATGATGATGCCGCGGCCGACGACGTGCACCAACGTGTTGGCAGTGCCAAGGTCGATGGCAATGTCATCGGAGAATGCGCCTGTTACGCCCCGCAGCATTGGCCAGCCTACATCCCTTGCATCGGCGGCCTGCCTAGCGGCCGCATGCATCCGCGGGCGATTCTAAGCGCTTTCGCGGATTGGCGCCAATGCGGGAACATCCGGCGCCGCCGCAACTGAGTTGCAGCGACGCCTTTGGAGAGTAGGCCGCGTTTAGAGGGCCTGCTGCTGAACGCGCGCCGTCTTCTGCCGCTTCACCATCAGCTTGTTGAGTGCCGAGACGTAGGCGCGGGCCGAGGCGACCATGGTGTCGGTGTCGGCGCCGCGACCGGTCACCATGCGTCCGCCCTCCTCGAGGCGAACCGAAACCTCGGCTTGAGCATCGGTGCCCTCGGTCACGGCGTGCACCTGATAGAGATCGAGCTTGGCGTCGTGCGGCACCAGCATCTTGATGGCGTTGAAGGTCGCGTCCACGGGTCCGTTACCGGTTGCCTGCACCGTATGCTGGGTGCCGTCGACGTCGAGCGTCAGCGTCGCCGTTTGCGGGCCCATGTTGCCGGCAATGACGGTGAGCGAGACCACCTTCATGCGGTCATGCATGTGGGCGATGCCCTCGTCGACGAGCGCCTCGATGTCCTCGTCGTAGACGTGCTTCTTGCGATCGGCGAGCGCCTTGAAGCGGTTGAAGGCATCCTCAAAGGCGTTCTCGCCCAGCTCGTAGCCCAGCTCCTTCAGCTTGGTGCGGAAGGCGTTGCGGCCCGAGTGCTTGCCCATGACCAGCGAGGATTTGCCGACGCCGACCGATTCCGGCGTCATGATCTCGTAGGTCTGCTGGTACTTGAGGATGCCGTCCTGGTGGATGCCGCTCTCGTGCGCGAAGGCGTTGCGGCCGACGATGGCCTTATTGTACTGGACGGGGAAATTGGTCACCGCCGAGACGAGCCGCGAGGCGCGCGACAGCATCGCGGAATCGATGCCCGTATCCTAAGGGAGCCTGTCG
>JBAZYB010000131.1:10167-11268 GCA_041659545.1 Hyphomicrobium sp. | reverse complement strand
CTTCTGCCAGATCGGCAGCGCCTCCGCGGCCAAGCGCAGGCGGATCTCCGGCACCAACGGCGGCGCAAGAATGCTCGTGTTGGCAGCGATGAATATCTGGTCCGATGCGCGACTACGCGGATCGAGCCGCGCCAGGCCGCTATTCATTTTTTTGCTTTCTTCACCACCGGCTTCATGCCGGCCATACGGCAGATTTCGGTCCACTCCGTGCTCGACACCGGCTGCACGGACAGCCGCGAGTTGTTGACCAGTACCATGCCGGAGAGTTTCGGATTGTCCTTGATTTCGATGAGCGACACCGGCCTCGGCAGCGGCTCGACAGCGCGCATGTCAACGCACTCCCATTTCCCGCTGTCATCCTTGGGATCGGGGTGCGCGAGCGCCGCCACTTGCATGATGCCGACGATCTCCTTGCCCTCATTGGAGTGATAGAAGAATGCCAGATCGCCAAGTTTCATCGCACGCATATTGTTGCGCGCCTGATAGTTGCGTACCCCATCCCACACCTCTCCTTTTCTGCCGCGCGATTGCAGCATCTGCCAGGAGAAGACGTCAGGCTCCGACTTCATCAGCCAAAAAGCCGGCATTGAACCACCCTTGGTAAGCGTTCCTCCGGCCTCGCGCACGGCGAGCCGACTGTCAAGTCGATGACCGCAGCGATCCGGTCAGAGGCTAATCCTCCGCCTTCAGTGGACGCTGCATCAGCTGCAGGATTGCCTCATCGACGCCCTCCCGCCCCTCGACGACATCGCACACCGCAGCGCAAACCGGCATGTCGACTCCGAGCGCCTCGGCGATACGGCGTACGGCCGCCGCCGTATAAACGCCTTCCGTCACCGCCAGCTTGCCGGCCAGTGCCTCGGTCAGCGTCTCACCCCGACCGAGTGACCGGCCAAGCGACATGTTGCGCGACTGCGGGCTTCCGCACGTAAGGATGAGGTCGCCGAGTCCCGACAGGCCAATGAGCGTTTCGGGTCGCGCCCCAAGTGCTGCACCCAGCCGGCGCATCTCGGCGAATCCACGCGTCACGAGTGCCGCGTGCGCGCTCGCGCCCAGCCCCTTGCCGTTGACGATGCCGGCCGCAATGGCGAGCACGTTCTT
>JBAZYB010000131.1:0-10157 GCA_041659545.1 Hyphomicrobium sp. | reverse complement strand
CGCGCCCCCCAGCTCGACACCAACCAGATCATTGGTCCAGTAAAGCCGGAAGGCAGGACTTCCCAGGCTCTCGGCTAGCGCCCGGCCTACAGTCTCATCCGCGCAGGCAATAGTCAGTGCAGCCGGTAGCCCGCGGGCGACATCGGCGGCAAAGCTCGGACCCGAGAGCGCCGCCGGCATTGCATCTGGCAGCTCCGCGGCAAGCACCTCCCCCATCAACTCGCCGGTCGATTGCTCGATGCCCTTGGCGCACATGACCACCGGCTGTCCGGGCCGCAACAGCGGACGCAGTTCCTTCGCGATGGACCGCACGTGCTGCGCCGGTACGACCAGCAGCAGCGCATCGCACGCCGCAACGTCCGCAAGCTTGCCCGTGGCCCGAATGTCCGGATCGAGAGCTACTCCCGCCAGGAACAGCTCGTTGACGTGGCGATCATTGATGCCGGCGATCACGCCGTCTTCACGCGCCCAAAGAACCACGTCGCGTCCGGCCTGCCGCATCGCCTGCGCCAGGGCCGTCCCCCACGCACCACCACCGACGATACCGATGCTGTCGATCTTCACCGCAGCCCCCCGCGTCTTCCTCTGTCTGCAATGTCTAGCACGGCTGCCTCTTCATGCCTTCACGCCGGCGCCGATGGCCGGAGCAGCTTCACTGTCAAGCGGCCAGCGCGGACGCACGCGTGCATCGAGCGGGTCGGTCACGCCGCGTGCTAGCCGCTCCGCGCCCGCCCACGCGATCATTGCTGCGTTGTCGCCACACAGCGTCAGCGGCGGCGCATAGAATGAATAGCCATGCGCCTCACACAGCTGTTGCAGGCGCGACCGCAGGCGTTCGTTTGCGGCAACACCACCGGACACGACGAAGCGCAGAGGCGTACCGCTCCCAAGCCGTTTAGCGGCAACAACCATGGCGCGGGCACAGCGATCCGCCACCGCCTCGGCAACCGCGCTCTCGAAAGACGCAGCGATGTCGGCGACATCCTGCTCGCTGAGGGGCGCCTGCTTCTCGGCGGTGCGGCGGACGGCTGTCTTCAGACCGGCGAACGAAAAGTGCAGCTCTTCGCGCCCGAGCATTGGCCGCGGCAGATCGAAACGCTTCCCATCGCCGGACCGCGCGGCCCGCTCGACGGCCGGCCCCCCGGGAAACCCGAGCCCCAGGAGTTTCGCCGTCTTGTCGAATGCCTCGCCCAGCGCGTCGTCAATCGTTGTTCCAAGACGCTCGTAGTCGCCGACGCCGCGCACGATCAGTAGCTGCGTATGTCCGCCCGATACGAGCAGCAGCAGATACGGCGGCGCGATCCCTTCCGTCAGCCCGACAGTCAGCGCGTGCGCCTCAAGGTGATGCACGCCAATGAACGGCACACCGACCGCCAGCGCCAAAGCCTTTCCGGTAACGGCGCCGACGATCAGTCCGCCGATCAGCCCAGGGCCGGTCGTCGCTGCCACGGCCGACAGATCGCTCATCGCCGCGTTCGCCCCGCGCAAAGCCTCGCCAACGAGAATATCGAGACATTCAACGTGCGCGCGCGCGGCGATCTCGGGGACCACGCCGCCGAACGGACGATGCTTCTCCCACTGCGTGCGCACGATGTTCGACAGGATGCGGCCGGAGCCATCAGGCGCGCGCAGCACCACCGCCGCCGCGGTCTCATCGCAGCTTGTTTCGATGCCGAGCACGAGGCTCGATCGTGCGCTCTTGGGCTCTGTTTCTTGCTTGTTTTCTTGCATGCTGGGCTGGACGTGTACCGCGTTTGCGTTCACGGGCCCGCGGGGGCATAGATGGCCCGCGCCTGGTCCGCAGCCGGGCACGTCGCCTAGCATCCGGAGAGATTAGCTTGCAAGTCGCCAAGATCCGCATCGGTACGCGGGGATCGCCCCTGGCCCTCGCCCAGGCGCACCAGGTGGCCGCGCGCCTAGCCGCCGCGCACCAGATTCCGCCCGAGCAATGCGAGCTGGTCATCATCAAAACCACCGGCGACCGCGTGACCGACCGGCCCCTGATCGAGGCAGGCGGCAAAGGACTGTTCACCAAAGAGCTCGAGGAGGCGCTGTACGCGGGAGACATCGATCTCGCCGTGCACTCCATGAAGGACGTGCCGGCCGTCGTTCCGCCAGGGCTCGCCATAGATGCAATCCTTGAGCGTGAGGACCCGCGCGATGCCTTCGTCAGTCTTAAATACGGCTCGCTCGCCGAGATGCCCGCTGGAGCCGTTATCGGCACCTCATCGCCCCGCCGCCAGGCTCAAGCCCTGCGTGCCCGGCCTGACCTAGAAATCGTCGGCTTTCGCGGTAACGTCGAAACGCGGCTGCGCAAGCTGCAAGAGGGCGTCGCCGACGCCACCTTTCTTGCCTGCGCAGGCCTTAACCGCCTCGGCCTTTCCCAGCACATCACCGCCGTGATGGCTCTGGACGTCATGCTGCCCGCCGTCGCACAAGGCGCGATCGGCATCGAGATACGCGCCGATGACGAGGTGACGGCGCGCCTCATCGCACCACTGAACCACGCCGCAACCGCACTCTGCGTCGCCGCCGAGCGCGCCTATCTCACCCAGCTCGAAGGCTCTTGCCGCACACCCATCGCCGGCTTTGCCGAGTTCAAGGGCGATAAGTTGCAGATGCGCGGCCAGATCCTGACCACTGATGGCCAGCACGCGCATGCGGCCGGACTCGTCGGCGCGCCCGATACGCCGTCGGCCATCGCCATGGGCGAGAGGGTCGCCAGCATGGTTCTCGATCACGCCGGCCCCGACTTCTTCGCGCCCGCCTGATGCACGTTCTCGTCACACGCCCCGAAGCCGACGCCGGCCCACTGCGCGCGCAGTTGGAGGCCCTCGGACACCGCGTGACAGTCGACCCGATGCTGCGCGTCGAGACTTTGCCCATTGCCCCAGACGCGCTCGCTGGCGCCGCTGCCCTGATCTTCACCAGCCGCAATGGCGTCAGGGCGCTTGCCACCGGTCCGGCCATGTCGGAGGCAAGACAGTTGCCGGTCTTTGCCGTGGGCCCCGGCACCGCCCAGCTCGCCCTCGAGCAAGGGTTCGCCGAAGTCACAACCGGCAAGGGAACCGGCGCCGAACTTGTGCCGATCCTGGTCGAGGCCGCGATGTCGCTCAAAGGCGCCCTAGTTCACATCCGCGGCAAGGACGTCGCCTACGACCTCCGGCAGGCTCTAGCTACCCACGCCATCGCCATTCGCGAGATCCCGGCCTATCGCACCATCCCTGCCCAAGCTTTCCGCCCCAACACGCTGGAACTTCTCCAGAGCGGCGAAATTAATGCCGTTGTCTTGATGTCGCCGCGCACCGGCGCGACGTTCGCCAGCCTGATCGCCAACGCCGGCCTCGAAAATCCGGCCAAAAAGCTCGTGTTGCTGTGCCTATCTGTCGCCGTAGCCAAGACCGTAGAACCGCTCGGAGCAGCCCGTATAGAAGTCGCCAACGCGCCAAATACTGTCGATATATTGGCCGCCGTTACCCGAGTAGCAACGCTCTGGTCAGGAGTGTAGGCTAGCGTCCCGACCCGCGTGCTAGAGCTTCACGGCCCTGAGGGGCGAGAGGCAGATCAGTCCGCAGCGAGGTACTTCAGATATGACTGCCAACAAGAACGAGCCCGGTAATAAAGCGGCGGGTTCCACGCCCGCTCAAGCGAGCACCCGCCCTCACGCAACCCTCGACCTCAAGGCGACGGAAGTGACCCCGCCTGCCGGTGACAAGCCCGAGGCTGCGGCATCCGATAAGTCCAAGGCGTCAGCCACCTCGACGGCCGGCCCCGCAGCTCCAGGAGCAACTGCGACGTCAGGCGCATCCGCCGCTGCCGCCTCATCGGCCGCGCCGAAATCTTCGTCGGCCACACCCGAGGCGCCAAAAGTTGGCAAGCCCGGCGCGGCGATCCCTCCCGGCAAAACCGGCGGCCCAGCCGGCGCATCGCCGCCCGCGTCCGGTCCGAAACAACAGCCGCGGGGCTCCGGTGGCTTCTTCACCCACCTGGCCGCGGGCCTCGTCGGCGGCATCATCGCACTCTTCGCTGCCGACATGGTCGCCGATCAGCTCGGCTTCAAGACGACCGATGTCCCCGACAAGACGGCGGCCTTGGAACAGCGCCTCGCTGCCGTCGAAGCCAGCCAGAATCAACGCGCCGCGCGCTTCGCTGTCGCCGACACCAAAATCGGCAAAATCGATCAGCTCGATGCCAACCTCGACGGCGTGAGCGAGAAGCAGGCCCAACTTGCCAAGGAACTCGCCGCCCTCAGCGACAAGCTGCAGACGCAAGGTGACGATTCCCAGACGACCGCGCGCGTTGCGAAGCTGGAAGAGCAGCTGACCCTCATGGCCTCGGCGGCTGATGGCGACCCGCAGAGCGGACGTCTCCCGCAGCTCGCGGCCCTCAGCGGCAAGCTCGCCGACCTCGAGTCGACGCTGGCCAACCAGCTCGATGCATTGCGTAAGAACGTCGCGCAGGAAATCGACGCCCGCCTGTCCGCAGCAACAGAGACGAGCCAGGCTGCACGATCCGGAACCCAACGTATCGACCGCGAGCTGTCCACGCTCAAGGCCGAGACTGCCGAGACAGTAGCCGGGATATCCGCGTTGAAGACCGACAGCGATCGCACTGCTGCCGCTCTTAGAACATCGCAGGAAGATCTGAAGCGCCTCAAGGCCGATATCGACGGCCGTCTGGCCGCCTTCGCCAAGGCCGAAGACGTCTCCTCCGCGGTGGCACCCCTCGACAACAGGCTCGCCTCGCTGCAGCAGGACGTGCAGGGCGTCATCAAGAGCGAAGGCGACCGGCGCAGCACTGCCGAACGCATCGTGCTGTCGCTCGAACTGGCCAACCTCAAGCGTGCCATCGATCGCGGCAAACCATACGCGCCCGAACTGACGCAGGCGCGCTCCGTAGCCGGCAACTTCGTCGATCTGGCTCCGCTCGACCGTTTCGCGCTCGAGGGCGTATCGACCACCACGGAGCTGCGCCAGGAGTTCAAGCCCGTCGCTTTCAAGATCATCGACGCCGAGGAGCAGCCCGAGAACGCTTCAATCGTCGACCGTCTGCTCGCGGGAGCAAAATCGGTGGTGCGGGTTCGCAAGACGAGCCACAGCGCAGATGACAAGAGCGTCGAGGCAACTGTCGCTCGCATGGAAACGGCACTGGACGAAGACCGACTTGCCGACGTACTCGCTCAGGCGAAGTCTCTGCCGCAGCCCGCACAGGATGCAGCGCAGGAGTTCGTTGCCAAGGTGCAGGCGCGCGAAGCCGTCGATCGCGCCCTCGCCGCCGTTGAGACCCAGCTCAAGGCTTCGCTCGCCGCCGCGCCGGCCGAGCCGAGCACCAACGCCCAGTAGAGATGTAGCCGCATGTTCCGTCTCATCGCGTTTCTCATTGCCATCGCACTCGTTGCGGCGGGACTTGCCTGGCTCGCTGACCGGCCCGGCGAGCTGGTGCTGGAGTGGCAGGGCTACCACGCCGAGACGAGCGTCTTCCGCGCCATCGTTCTCCTCGTATCCCTTGTCGCCTTTGCGCTGCTTTGCTGGTCCATTGCCCGCAATATCTGGTACAGCCCTGCCGTCGTCGGCAACGTGCTGACCAAGCGCCGCCAGAAGCTCGGCCTCGATGCACTGTCGAGCGGCATGATCGCACTTGGCGCTGGCGACAAAGCTGCCGCCATGCGCTCTGCGATCCAGGCACGCAAGTCACTGCCCAACGAGCCACTGACGCACCTGCTACGTGCCCAGGCTGCCCAGCTCACCGGCGACCGCACCACGGCGCGCCGCATCTTCGAAGCCATGCTCGCTTCGCCCGATACCGAGCAGCTCGGCTTGCGCGGCCTCTTTCTCGAAGCCCAGCGCGAAGGAGAAACGGAAGCGGCGCGTCACTTCGCCGAACGCGCCGTGGCCCTCAATCCCAAGCTGGCGTGGGCCGTCGACGCCCTGTTCGATCTTCAGTGCCGCGAAGGCGACTGGCAAGGCGCGCTGGAAACGCTTGCGGTGGCACGCAAGAACGGCCACGTCGAGCGCGCCGTGGCCGATCGGCGCCGCGCCGTGTTGCTCACCGCCCAAGCGCAGGCAGCCGAGGAAGCCGATCCCGAGCGCGCCCTCAACCTGGCACTCGAGGCACACGGCCTGGCCTCCGACCTCGTGCCCGCAGCAGCAATCGCCGGCCGACTGCTTGCTTCTCGCGGCAACACCCCGCGCGCGGCCAAAGTCCTGCAGCGCACCTGGAGCCGGGCACCACACCCCGATCTTGCCACCGCGTATGCCTACGCGCGTATCGGCGACAGCCCGCGTGACCGTCTTGACCGCGTGCGCCAGCTCGCATCGCTGAGTCCCAATTCGATCGAGGCACCAATTGCGGTCGCATCGGCCGCTATCGAGGCCCGTCAGTTTGATGAAGCGCGCGCCGCACTCGAACCGCTCATTCCCTCGCGCATGACGCAACGCGTCGCCACCCTCATGGCCCGCGTCGAAAGCGAGGAGAACGCCGACAAAGGCCGCCTGCGCGAATGGCTCGCCCGCGCCGTCCACGCACCGCGCGATCCCGCCTGGACGGCCGATGGCTTTGTCGCCGAGCGCTGGATGCCGGTGTCACCGGTGACCGGCGCGCTCGACGCTTTCCAGTGGCGCGTCCCCGTCGAGGCCGTCGAGAAGGGGGATGGAGAAACCCTCACCAGTCAACTCGATGATCTCATCGCCCTCGGCATGCGCCCTGAAGAGCCCGATCACCTCGCCGCCAAAGCAGCCGACGCCGACTCAAAGCTCGCCAGCGCCCCGACCCAGGCGAAACCCGCAACGCCCAGTTCGGCGGTTGAGGATATCGGCAGCACGAGGCGCCAGCGGACGCCCTCCACGACGGTCGCGACCGAATCAAAGCGCAAGACCGAAGGCGCCACGACACGCCCGTTCGTACCGCCGCCCGCGCCGGACGATCCCGGCCTGGAAGCCGAGCTAGAGCCGCCGAAGTCGCCGCTGCGTCCTCAGCGCGCCTGAAGACCTGTCCACAAGCAAGCGCATCGTTGCAGCTAACACCTCCCATGGCCGAGGAGTAGTGTGCCGGCCGCACGGCGGCGTTCTGCCGCCGTCGGAACGCGGAGACAACTCATGTCAAAGACGTCCACGCTGATGGCGCTCATTGCTGCAGCCTTGCTTGTCGGTCCAGCTTCGGCCGACACGACAGAGGACGACGTCAAATGGGTCAACCAGTGCATCGCCGACAACAAGAAGGAAGGCGCGGCCGAAGACGTCGTCCGCAAGTACTGCGTCTGCATGAACAACGCCATGAGTGATGACGAAACGAAGTCCGTCAGCGAGTGGGAAAAGAGCCATCCCGACGAAGTGAAGGCTTGCGACAAGGAAGCCGGCTGGAAATAGCTGCCTCAATGACCGGCGCGGCGGCCCCGCGCTCGCTATCAATCTGCGAGGCCGCCCACGATCAGCAAACACACCGTGCGAGCCAACGATTGCTCCGTACGAATTCTTCACGCCCCAGACGCCGCAGATGTGAAGTCAGACCCGGGACTGCTTCCCGAATCTCGATGCAACTTCATCATATTTGCGTGATGGCAATTTGCCGTCGGCTGGCGCGATCTCGCGCAATTTTCAGTTAAGTCCGCTTGGCAATTCACACACCACGCATGCGGGAAGCGCTGCCCAGCAATTTCCGCCGATCAAATTCCCGACATCTCCGGCAAATCCCACGTCGGGAAATACGAAGCTCCCGCGCGTAAAACATTCTTACGTCCGTAGGAAGACTACCGCTAGTTCGATTGCTCCACCTTTCCTACCGTCCTAGCGCCACGACAGCGCGAACGGGAGCCGCTGGCACATCGTACGACCGATGCCACGGCCCTTCCGCAACGTTCCTCAATGGCAAAGGAGAACGAGCTTTCGCTTCCCTGTTATCGCCAAAGCCGCATTCGAACGACTGACCGACAAGCAGGGATGGAAGCCCCGATTTTTTGATCCCGGGCCGCAACGCGGCTGCCGGGAGAGGACGTGGCATGTTTGCAAAGAGGAGAGGAAACCAAATGATACGGAAAACGGTCCTCCTGCTATCGGGCCTGCTATTGGCCGGGATGGTAGGATTGCCAAATCCGGGCGTCGCCGAAACGGCGTCCGAAGAAATCGATGCCCGCGCGAAAAATCCGGATTGGTGGCCGGCGCCCGGTCGCGACAACCAGTTGACCCGGCACAGCAGCCTCAAAGACATCAACACCGACACCGTCAAGAAACTCGAATACGTGTGGTCGCAGTCGACCGGCGCTCTGCGTGGCCACGAAGGCCAGCCGGTCGTCGTCGAGCATGACGGCAAGCCGATGATGTTCTTCTCGTCGGGCTGCCCGAACATGGCCCAGTGCAACATCGTGCAGGCGCTCGACCTCACCGATCCCGACAATCCGATCCAGGTGTGGAACTACGTCAAGAAGACGGATCGCGATGAATCGGCCGTGCCGCGCGCCTGTTGCGACACCGTGCATCGCGGCGTGAACTACGCCAGGAACAAGGTGATCTATCACACGCTCGACGGCTTCGTGATCGCCCTCGATGCCTCCACCGGCAAAGAGGTCTGGGTCGTCAAGCATGCCTACCCGGAAAAGGGTGAGACGATCACCGGCCCGACGCTGATTGCCGAGAACCTCGTGATCGCCGGCTTCGGCGGCGACGAGTTCGCGGCCCGCGGCCGACTGACGGCGTACGACGTCGACACCGGCAAGGTCGTGTGGAATTGCCATTCGACCGGTCCCGACAAGGACGTCTGCCTGACGCCCGACACCAACAAGGCTAACCCGCATTTCGGTACGGCCGGCACGGATATCGGCGTCACCTCGTACCCCGAGACGAACGGCGGCGAGTGGAAGATCGGCGGCGGTTCTTACTGGGCCTGGGGCAGCTACGATCCCGAGCTCAAGCTTGTCTTCTGGTCAACCGGCAACCCCGGTCACTGGAGCCCGAGCTATCGCTGCGGCGACAAGACCCACGACGAGTGCAACACCGGCAAGTGGGACAACAAGTGGTCGATGACCATTTTCGCCCGCAAGGTCGATACCGGCGAGGTCGCCTGGGCCTATCAGATGACGCCTTTCGACCAGTGGGACTATGACGGCGTCAACGAGAATATCCTCACGGATATGGACATTGACGGCAAGAAGGTGAAAGCGCTCACGCACTTCGACCGCAACGGCTTTGCCTACGTGCTTGACCGCACGAACGGCACGCTGCTGCGCGCCAATAAGTTCGTGACCGTGGACTGGGCCGAAAAGGTCGACCTGAAGACCGGTCGCCCGATCAAGGTGCGCGAGCATTCGCCGTTCGAAGTTGGCCGTAATACGCCGGCCTGCCCGTCGGCGATGGGTGGCAAGGATCAGCAGCCGTGCTCGGTCGATCCCAAAGAGCCCAACAAGTTCTACTGCCCGACGAACAACTGGTGCATGGAGGACGAACCCCAGGAGCGCACGCACACGCAGCAGGGCACGGTTTACGTGTTCGCCAACGTGTACATGTATCCTGAGAAGCCTGGCATCTCTGGCAAGATCAAGAAGTTCGACGTGCTGACCGGCAAGGCGGACTGGGAGATTCCCGATCCCTATCCGAACTGGGGCGGCACGATGAACACCGATGGCGGCCTGATGTTCTACGGCTCCAACAGCGGCGACTTCCGCGCCGTCGACCGCAAGTCAGGCAAGGTGGTTTGGTCGAAGCGTCTCGGCTCGGGGATCATCGGCAACCCGATCACCTACAAGGTCAAGGGCAAGCAGTACGTGTCGATCTTCGCCGGTCTCGGCGGCTGGATCGGCATCCCTGTCACTGCCGGCCTCGACATGGATGACAAGTTCGGTGCCATCGGCGCAACGGCAATGGCTAAAGCAACCGGTCTCGACAAGATCCCGCAGGCCGGCATGCTCTACACCTTCCGCCTCGGTGAGTGAGCACGCTTAAACCTTCGCAACAACATGGCGTCCGGTGCCTCGGCATCGGGCGCCTTTCCCGCTTTAACCGTGAGTCATGTCGCATCCCATGCAAAAGCGCGTCTTCACCATCGCACTCGCCGCAGCTCTCCTTGGCGTCTGTCCGCTCTGCTCCGGCCACGCCGCTGAGCGCAAGGACTACATCCTCTCGACACCGTACGATGAGTTGACGCCGGCTGAAATCGCCGCCGCCAAGCAG
>JBAZYB010000130.1:0-11273 GCA_041659545.1 Hyphomicrobium sp. | reverse complement strand
GGCGCTGGCTCGTAACTCGCGAATCGGCCGCGGAAAATAGCGCGTGATCAGATCTCCGCCTGGCAGGTCGCCACCGATCTCCGCCAGCACCTGGGCAACATCTTCCACGTTCCCGGGCCGGCCGGCATGCGAAGCCCGCGAGGCGGCAAGGCGCAGCACATCTTCTATTTCTGGCGAGCGACGGGGCGTAGTCCCATCGCTGGCCGCCGGAGCCTCGCCGGCAATCGCGACCGCGCAGTCGCGCCGCAGCGAAGCAATGCGCACGCCTCGCGCATCGAGGGCCTCAGCGGCCGCCTCGACGCGGGTCATCGCCAGCATGAGGTGTTCCAGCCGCACTTCGGCCGAGCGATAGGCCAGGGCGACGTCATAGGCATGGTTGGCGCAAGCGAGCAGGGTCTCATCCACCCAGATCGGTCCAGAACGCGCTGCCGGTTGTCGCAGCGATGACGACGCAGACGGCGTAGGCGACGCCACTTCACGCCAGCCCGTCGGATCGGTGGACGCCGCGGCCCAGCGCGACGTCCTGAGGTCGAGATCCTGCCCCCGATAATCCATACCCTAACGCTCCTCACCCCTGCACGCGCGCGAGCTTACCCCCGAACGCGGCACACCGCGAGGGGGGCAGCGCCACAGCCGCTTCCTTAAAATACTCAGATTTGGCCGCTTTTACATATGCTTCAATGATTCTGACAAAGCGCTATATGAGGCTTCCCGTAGCCGACACGGGCTCCTGAACTTCCGGTCCCTCGTTGCGCGGGTCGTTCAACTTCCGATTCACCTCGATGATATCGAGGTAGTCGTCGGCCGCAGGCGCCATCAGTTCGTGGATGTGCGTCGCCGTGCCAGGACGACAATCCAGCCAGATGTCAAAATGTTCGGGCTGAATGATCACCGGCATGCGGTCATGTATCACCGACATGGCAGCGTTGGCCGAAGTCGTGAGGATCGCCATCGTCTCGATCTCACTGCCGTCGGCCCCCAGCCAGTTCTCGTAGATCGCCGCGAGAGCCATGACGCTGCGATCGCGCGCTCGAACGAGATGCGGACGCTTGGCGCCGGCGACGCCGGTCCACTCGTAAAATCCGTCGGCGGGAACGAGACACCGCTTATGTCGCAACCCGGCGCGAAACGAGGGCTTATCGGCTGCACTTTCCGACCGGGCGTTGATCAACATCTTGAAGGCGCGTGGGTCCTTCACCCAGGACGGGATCAGCCCCCAGCGCACCAGCGCCATCTCGCGCTCGTGCCTCGGCGTATCGCGCACAATGGCGACCGGCTGGGAAGGCGCGATATTGTAACGTGGCGGAAAGACCGCCTCGTTGATAAAGCGGAAATAGGCGCGCACGGCCTCCGGCGGCGATGTAAGTGTGTAACGTGAGCACATGCGAGCTAATGTAGTCGTTGGCACTCTCCGGGAGAAGTCGGATGTCCATACCCGCCCCAGATGATCACGGCCCCTGGCCCCGCGCCGCGGCGAGCGCCGTGCTATTTCGAGGCGAGGCGGTCCTGCTGATCGAGCGCGGCGAAACTCCGTCCGAAGGCCTGTGGAGCCTGCCCGGTGGATCAATCGAGATGGGCGAGACAGCCGAGTCGGCCGCGCGCCGCGAGGTGCAGGAGGAAACGGGCCTCATTTGCCACATCGAGGGACTCGCCGGAGTTTACGACATCATCGACCGTGACGAAGAAGGCAAGGTGGACCTCCACTACGTCATCGCCACTTATTTTGGCCGGGCCGACGATGGCGAGCCCAGATCGCGTGGCGATGCCCGAAGCGCACGTTTTTTTGCTCTCGATGCTCTCGATGATCTGTCATTGACGCACGGCACGCGATTTGTGATCGACAGGGCGTGGCGGCTTCTTGCCGCCGCCGCTCACTAGCCGCCTCCGGAACGTCGAGAATCGATGCTAATCTCCGCCTATGCGTAAGACCTTCCCTATCCGTCGGACAAAACGGTGCCAGCTACTGGCCTGTGGTTGCATGCTGCTCGCCGCAGCAGGCACCCAGCCTGCGCGCGCTGCGTCTGACAGCAAGCCGTACGACGACCGGCTGATGCGCCTGTCGGAGATCCTCGGCGCGGTCCACTATCTGCGCGAGCTATGCGGCTCTGACGAAGGCCAATTGTGGCGCGACCGCATGAATGAGCTTATCCAGTCCGAGGGCACATCCGCCCTGCGCAAAGCCAAACTCACGCGCAGTTTCAATAAGGGTTATCAGAGCTACAGCCGCACCTATAACACCTGCAGTCCCTCGGCCCAGAACGTCATCAATCGCTTCGTCACCGAAGGCGCCAGCATCGCCGACACGCTCGTCCGCTCGGTGCCCTAGCCAACTGAGCCGCGCTGAACACCTCCAAAGTTTACTGTGAACTCGCCGCACGCTTTCCGGCTCCTGCACGCATGCTATGCACGTGCATGTCGGTGTGCGTCGTCTAGCGTGCGCCGCTTGACCAAACCGGCACTGAGGGGGCGCTGTGGGTCGCAAGGGGGAAACGATGCAGCTATTTCAAGGTCTCGACGCGGACGATTCCACCTATCGGGCGCTATCTCTCATCCTCGAAGCTTGGGACGAGGGCACCGAGGCGGGCGTCCCGAACGAACAGATGGCTTACGCCGCGCTCTTCACAGCGCTGACCGATCTCGTCTCTCAATTCGGCGAAGAAGCCGTGGTGAGCCTCGCCAATGGCCTCGAACGACGCATCCGCGTCGGCGAGTTCACGCTGCATCGGACGCGGCAATAGCCCGAACTCAGAGAATACCGAGCCGTTTGCCGACCACCTCACCCATCAGCAAAACGCCAAAGCCAACGAGCAACAGCCCGGCGATGCGGTTGATGAACTGCAGTCGCTCCAGGCTCAGTCGGTGGCGAAAACGTGCGATGAGATGTGACAGCGCCAGCCACCAGGCAAGGCTGCCACCCATAACGGCGGCGACAATGGTCAGCGCGTCGACGTAGCTCTTCACCTCGACGAACGTCGATACGCCTCCGAAGATTGCAAACAGTCCCAGCACTGCACCAGGATTGGTGATGGTCAAAAGGAAGGTTTGCGGGATGTCCCACACGAAATCGCGCAGCGTTTCGGACTTGCCTGACTGCGCCGCCACCGGCACGACGCGCGGCATCGATAGATAAAGCTTCAGTCCGAAAACGATCAGCACCAGCCCCCCCAAGAGCTGGATGGCCATGCGGTGATACTGCACGGCGCCAGAAATCGCGCCCACGCCGAGCGCGGCGCACAGCGCAATGAGGCCGTCGCCGAGCATGGCGCCGAGGCCTGCCGCAATACCTCCCCAAAACCCGCGCTCGATAGCCCGCTGGATACACAGCACGTTGACGGGGCCAACTGGGGCGGCGACAAGAATTCCAATGATGATGCCGACGGGAATTATGAGCGGATTGGGCAGAAAATCCATGCACCTTCCTTTGCCGATCCGCCATGCGCACCACGAACGGGCGATCCGTGCCCTGGCCAGCCCCGGAGACTTCTGATGTCCTCGGTGGCTACCATACGTTCGCTGGGCTACCTGGTATTGGTACTGGCGGGACTCGGCATTGTCCATGCGGCGTGCCCAGCGGCCGCCCTGGAGCGCCGCGCCGCCAACGAGCTTTCGCCGTCAACGGGCACAAAGTCGCCCAAACCTGCTGCCGATCCCGGCCCCCTTCCCATTCCCGCCGAGGAAATGCGTCAGGCGATCCTGGCTGCAACGCATTCCGGCGACATCGAGGATCTGCGCGAGCCGCTCGAGTGGAACGAAATCAAACCCGAGGTGTCAGCCCCGTCCGGTGAAGACCCCATCACCTTTTGGAAGCGCACTTCAGGAGACGGCAACGGCCGCGAAATTCTCGCCGCTCTGGCGAATATCCTGGCGCTCCGCCCCGCTAGGCTGCCCCTCGGCCCGGATCTCGAAAACAACATCATCTACGTCTGGCCGTACCTGGCCGAGTTGGAACTCGACAAACTTTCTCCCGCTCAAGAGGTGGAACTGTTGCGCCTCGTCGGACCAGCCGAGGCGAAGGCAATGCGCGCCAAGAAGAAGTGGACATGGTGGCGGCTGAGCATCGGCGCCGACGGAACATGGCACTCGTTGAAGAAAAGCGACTGAATCGACACACCGCTGTGGCGGAATATTATTTCCGCCTGCACGGTTGCCATCCCGCGCCTAGCCCCCAGATACAGCCGGCAGGCAGTTGAGGGCATCGCAAAATGATGTGGCGCGCAATCCTGGCTACCGCGGCTCTGGCGACGTTCGGCGAGAGTGCGACGGCTGTCGCACAGATTTATGGCTCGCACGATTACGGCTATGCCCCATTTTGGGAGCAACGCCCACGTTCACGCCAACAGTGGCGCAACGATTCCTACGGCGACTGGGACTACGGCCGCAATGACAGGCGCACGCCCGTTACGCGTAGTGGCGGCGCGCGTCCGGCCATCACGCCCCGAGCACCGCCCAAAGTCGCCTTCACCAGCACTTACCCAGTGAATTCGATCGTCATCGATAGCGGAGGACGGATGCTCTATTTCGTCCTCTCCCCAACCGAAGCCTACCAGTACCCGATATCCGTCGGACGCGAAGGCTTCTCCTGGACAGGCACGGAGACAGTCAGCCGCACACAGGCGTGGCCGGACTGGCATCCACCCAAGGAGATGATCGCGCGTGATCCGCGCCTACCTGACAAAATGACCGGCGGCCTCAAGAACCCGCTCGGCGCCATGGCGCTTTATCTCGGCAACACGCTCTATCGCATCCACGGCACCAACGATCCCAAGAGCATCGGGCGCGCGGCATCGTCGGGATGCTTCCGCATGATGAACGAGAACGTCTTGCATCTGGCCTCCCTGGCCGGCGTCGGCACACAGGTGTCGGTTGTGAAGCAGCTGCCGACGCAGAACGTCGCCGCTCGCAGCGCTACGCGGACTCCACCGGGCGAGCCGGCGGACGAAAGCTATTCGCGTGAGCCCGAGCCTGATCCCGGCGATGATCCCTATTACGATGAGCCGCGTTACGAGCGCTATCAACGCTACAACCCTTACGGCAGGTATTGGCGCTAGGATGGTGCAACGGCTCTAGGGCGCTCCTTCGAGAAAGGCGACCGGCGCGCCATGCGCCTGCCCGATGATCTCGCCTTCCCACATGACGCGCTTGCCGCGCACGAGTGTCCCGACAGGCCACCCCCTGACGCGCTTGCCGTCATACGGCGTCCAGCCCGCCCGGCTGGCCACCTGTGCGTGCGTGATCGTCTCTTCGCGTTTCAGGTCGACAATCGTGAGATCGGCGTCATAGCCGACGGCAATGCGTCCCTTGCCGCAGATGCCGAACAGACGCTGCGGTCCATGGCTCGTCAAATCGACGAAGCGCTCCAGCGACAGACGGCCGGCGTTGACGTGATCGAGCATGATCGGAACGAGTGTCTGCACGCCGGTCATGCCCGAGTGCGAGGCTGGATAAGCATGGTCCTTTTCCTCGCGCGTGTGCGGCGCGTGATCCGACCCCAGCACATCGACCACGCCACTTGCCAGTCCAGCCCAGATCGCCTGACGGTGACGCTCATCGCGTACCGGTGGGTTCATCTGTGCATAGGTGCCCAGCGTTTCGTAGCAATCCGGTGCGACAAGCGTGAGGTGATGCGGCGTCACCTCGACACTCGCCCAATCCTTGTGTTCGGCCAGATAGTCCATCTCTGCAGCAGTCGAGACGTGCAACACGTGCACGCGGCGCTTGTGTTTCTCGGCAAGACCAACAAGACGTCGCGTTGAAATGATCGCCGCCTCCTCATCGCGCCACTCAGGGTGCGAGGACGGGTCACCCGCCCGCCGCTCATGCATGCGCTCAATCAGTCGCGCTTCGTCCTCCGAATGGAACGCCGCCCGGCGGCTGAGCGCGCCGATGATGCGGTCGAGCGATGCCTCATCGTCGACGAGCAGATCGCCCGTCGATGACCCCATGAACACCTTGATACCGGCCGAGCCTTCCAGACGTTCCAAGAGCGGGATCTGATCGATATTCTCGCGCGTACCGCCGACGTAGAATGCGAAGTCGCAGAACATGCGATTGCGAGCCAGAGATACCTTGTGCGCCAACGTCTCTGCCGTGGTCGTCAGCGGCGTCGTGTTCGGCATCTCGAAAACGGCCGTGACACCACCAAGAACGGCGCTGCGCGATCCGCTCTCCAGATCTTCCTTGTGCTCAAGACCTGGCTCGCGGAAATGCACCTGCGTATCGATGACACCCGGCAGGACATGCAGCCCGCGCGCATCGACCACCTCACCCGCCTGGCCAGGGTCGATGCTCCCGATTGCGGCGATGCGGCCGCCCCGGATGCCGACGTCCCGAATCCCGACACCGTCGTGGTTGACGACTTTTCCACCCTTAAGAAGCAGATCGAATGTGGAACTCATGCCTTCACCGTGGCTTGCCTCCGGCCCGCGCCCCGCATACGTAAAACGGACGCCGGGTGCAACCGGAGTGGGGTTAGATGACAGAAACAAAGATCGCGCTGCTGCCCGACCGCGGCGTCGTCACCGTTACGGGTGAGGACGCGCGCAAATTTCTTCAAAATACCATCACCAACGACTTGGACCTCATCGATAGACAGCCGGCGCTACACGCCGGACTGCTTAGTCCGCAGGGAAAGATCCTGTTTGAGTTCTTCGTGGTAAGCGCGGACGAGGGCTTCTGCCTGGAGATAGCACGCAACAAGGCCTCCGAGTTGGTCGAGCGGCTAAAGATGTATCGACTACGTTCTAAGGTCGATATCACAGACGCCTCCGCCGACTACACCGTGGCCGCAATTTGGGGTGGCCCCTACGCGCCACATGGAGACGGCAAGCCGCCCATATGGTTCGCTGATCCGCGGCTGGCCGAGCTCGGCTACCGCGAACTCACCACTCTACGCTCGGACTGGGCACTCGGCGGCGAGGCATGCGAAAGCGCAACCCAGGACGAATATCACGCGCATCGCATCGGACTTGGCGTGCCCGAGGGCGGCAAGGACTACGCATTCGGCGACGCCTTTCCCCACGAGGCATTGTTCGACCAACTGCACGGAGTCTCCTTCGAGAAGGGCTGTTACGTCGGCCAGGAACTGGTATCGCGCATGCAAAACCGCGGCACCGCGCGTCGTCGCATCGTCCCCGTCGTCGCCGATGGCCCACTCCCTCAGCCGGGAACTGCCATTACTGCCTCAGGTGTGGAGATCGGCACCCTTGGCTCGACGGCCGGAATGCGGGGCCTCGCACCGCTCCGGCTCGACCGCGCTGCCGAGTTCCAGGAGAAAGGCGTGCAACTACTGGCTGGCGATATCCCGATCCGCATCGAGATTCCATCGTGGGCCACCTTCACGCTGCCCACCCAGACGTCCGGATCCACCGCATGACGAGAGCGCGCCCTGAAACCTTGAGGCGCTGCCCATGGGCCGGCAACGATGCCGCCTATCAACGCTATCACGACACCGAGTGGGGTGTGCCGCTGAAGTCAGATCAAGCCATCTTCGAGAAGCTAGTGCTGGAAGGCTTCCAGGCCGGACTGTCTTGGATCACCATTCTGCGCAAGCGCGACAACTTCCGTAAGGCCTTCGATCGTTTCGATGCCGAGCACATCGCCCGCTATGGTGCCAAGGACATCGCGCGGTTGATGGGCGACGAAGGCATTGTACGCAACCGCGCCAAGATCGAGGCAACAATCGACAACGCAAAAGCCTACTTGAAGCTGCGCGAGCGAACGACTTTGAAAAAGCTGCTGTGGAGTCACCTCGATGATGCTGGACCGCTGCAGCGCGGAGCTAGAAACATCACTGAAATTCCGGCCCAGGATGACATCTCCAAGCGCATGTCGAAGACGCTGAAGCGCGAGGGATTCCGCTTCGTCGGACCAACCACGGTCTATGCATTCATGCAGTCGGCAGGGATGGTCAACGATCACCTCGTCGATTGCTTCCGCTATGGCGAGTGCACCCGGCTGCAACAGGCGAGCCGCACCACGTGAGCAGGATGACTAATCCCGGCGGTGTCCCCAAGCGGGCCTGGCAGCGGATGCTGTCGGGACGACGCCTCGATCTTCTGAATCCCTCGCCGTCCGATATCGAGATCGAAGACATTGCGCACGGGCTGGCGCGCGTTGCCCGCTGGAATGGGCAAACGCTCGGCGCACACGCCCTCTCGGTGGCCCAGCACGCGCTCGTCGTCGCCGACATTACGCTCGCCTATAATCCACAATGGGACCCGCGCTGGTTGCTGGCCGCGCTGCTGCACGATGCGCCCGAATACGTGGTGGGCGACCTCATCAGCCCGTTCAAGACGGCCATCGGGCTCGACTACAAAGCCTTCGAATTGCGACTCCTGGCCGCAATCCACGCGCGCTTCGGACTGCCCGAAAAACTGCCAAGCGACGTTCAGATAGAAATAAAGGAGGCCGACCGCGTCGCTGCCTACTTTGAGGCAACGCGGCTGGCTGGCTTCAGCGAGAGCGAGGCAAGGCTTTATTTTGGCGACCCCGACGATCTGCCGGCCGCCGCGAAGGCTGCGCTGTCGGTGCTCGCACCCGTGCCCGCAGATGCGGCACAGCAATCTTTTTTACATCGGTTTCACGATTTGATTGAACGTTTCTGAGTATTGCGCGTTGTGCAGCCGGACCGGAGTCCAGCGTGGGAGTAACCCGAAAAGCGCCACGTTCGACTCTCAAAGCCTCCTACGGGGGTCTCCAACTCATTGGAGGAACGCGATGTCGTACGGACAGCTCCGGGAATCCGAACCCCGGTCAATCGGCGAGCCCGATATCACTGCCGCGGCCGCTGCCGCCGGTGTGGAGATCGGTCTCAACGCTGCAATTGTCGCCGTCACGGACAACGAGCCGGTTGTGCTCGTGATCCGTAGCGAGCCAGATTCAGCGGGTGCCCCCGATGGGCTACCCTTCGGCCCATTCTCTCCGTTGCAGCACCGCACACTTGAGAGTGGTTTGCGCGCTTGGGTGCATCGGCAGACCGGGCTCGAACTCGGCTATGCTGAGCAGCTCTACACATTCGGCGATCGTGGACGCCACGCCCGACCCGACGATGCTGCTCCGCACGTCGTCTCTATCGGCTATCTGGCGCTGACGCAGGCCAAGTCATCGCTCGATATGCAGCATGGCGTTTGGCGAAGCTGGTATCACTATTTCCCGTGGGAAGACTGGCGGCGCGGACGACCGGAAATCCTCGAAAACGCCATCGAGCCGCGCCTCAAAGAGTGGATCGAAGGCCAGCGCTCTATCCCCGCCCTACCGGTCAGTCGCCAGGAGCGCGTGCGTATCTGCTTTGGCTTTGACGGCGCTTCGTGGGATGAGGAAAAGGTCCTCGAACGCTACGAGCTGCTTTACGAGGCTGGCCTTGTCGATGAGGCGGTGCGCGACGAGCGCGAAGCAACACGCCAATGGAGCGAACGCCCGCGCCTCGGTGTGCCGATGCGCTTTGATCATCGGCGCATTCTCGCCACCGCAATTGGCCGCGTGCGGGCAAAAATAAAATATCGCCCGGTTATCTTCGAGCTGATGCCCGATGAGTTTACGCTTTTTGAGCTGCAGCGGACCGTCGAGGCCATCCTCGGGCCCCACCTGCACAAACAGAACTTCCGCCGCCTCGTAGAAGGTGCCGGGCTCGTCGAGCCGACCGGAGAGGTCAAGATGCGAACCGGCGGCCGTCCGGCGAAGCTTTATCGCTTCCGTCGCGAGGTCCTGCTCGAGCGGCCAGCTCCCGGCGTCCGCGTCAAGCCGGGCAAAGTCTAAGCCACGACATCGACCCGCCGCGCATACATAGCCTGCATGCGCGGCGGAACTAATTCGCCTCTTTCGGCCTACTCTGTGTGGCCATGACGATGCGAATGAAGTAACCTCATTCACTCCCTTGGTGTGCTCAGAAAGAGCATTATATGAGTAGAGCCCGGCCCCCGTGCCGGATTGTTTGATGACCCGTTTATGCTCAAGTTGAGCATAGCTGAGGAGAAGCGATGGACACGCTCGACATCCGCCCTGCTGTTGCCCGCCGGCCGCGCCCCGCGCCGGCTCCCGAGGCACGGCCTCTGCCGGAGTTCACGCTCGAACTTGCTGCGGAGATGGCGCCGCTCTACACGCGCGTTCAGCACGTCATCACGCCAATGGAGTGGCCGGCTTATGCCCCGCTTATCAAGGCGATCAACGAACTCAAGAAAGAGCGCAACGCCGTCATCCTGGCGCACAACTACATGACGCCGGAGATCTTCAACTGTGTTGGCGATTTCCGCGGCGACAGCTTGCAGCTTGCCAAGGAGGCTGCGCGCACTAAAGCCGACGTCATCGTCCAGGCCGGCGTCCACTTCATGGCCGAGACGTCCAAGCTGCTGAGCCCTGACAAGCGGGTACTGATCCCCGATCCCAAGGCAGGCTGCTCGTTGGCTGAATCCATCACGGCCGCGGACGTGCGCATGCTGCGCGAGGTCTATCCGGGCGTGCCGATCGTCACCTACGTCAACACGTCGGCGGCCGTGAAGGCCGAGTGCGATATCTGCTGCACCTCCTCCAACGCCGTGAAGATCGTCGAGAGCCTAGGCGCGCCGCGCGTCCTGCTCATCCCCGACGAGTATCTCGCCCGCTACGTGCAAACCAAGACCAAGGTCGAAATCATCGCCTGGAAGGGCCACTGCGAGGTGCACGAGCGCTTTACCGTCGAGGACATTGAGGCGATGCGCGCTGCCGACCCCGGCATGAAAGTCATCGCTCATCCTGAGTGCCCGCCGGACGTCATTGCCGCATCCGACTTCACCGGCTCGACGGCGGCAATGATCAACTACGTGACCAGCAACCGGCCGCGCAAAGTCGCGCTGATCACCGAATGCTCCATGGCGTCGAACGTCGCCGTCGAGGCGCCGGACGTCGAGTTCATCCGGCCGTGCAATCTTTGCCCGCATATGAAGCGCATCAGCCTCCAGAATATCTACGAGGCGCTGCGTGACATGAAATACGAGGTCACTGTCGACCCCGTCATTGCGGCCAAGGCACGCCGCGCTGTCGAGCGGATGGTCAACCTCACCAACTGACATAGCGGAGGCCGGCGATAGCCGTCGGCCTCCCACCCCTTGAGGGAACGCTGAAGATGACCTTCTCTCTAGAGTCCCGCCACGGTTCCGTCGGCTTCCGCGCCGCCGCTGATGAGCCGCTCGGTGCAGCAGGCGACGTCGTGATTGTGGGCGCCGGACTGGCCGGCCTCTTCACGGCGCTGCAATTGGCGCCGATGCCAGTCACCGTGCTCGCGGCAGCACCGCTCGGCAAAG
>JBAZYB010000129.1:0-11306 GCA_041659545.1 Hyphomicrobium sp. | reverse complement strand
AGCTCGTCCCCTTGGGGATAGTCAGTTGTACGCGCCCCGAGATGGTTGGCACCTCGACCTTGGCGCCCAGCACCGCCTCGTCGATGGTTATCGGCACCTCGATCAGAATGTCGTCGGCTTCGCGTGTGAACTGCGGATGAGAGCGCACCCGGATCTCGACGAGCGCGTCGCCCGACTCAGCTCCACCGGCACCGCGCTGGCCTTTGCCCTTGAGGCGCAGGACCTGGCCATCGGTGACGCCGGCGGGCACATTGAGGTCGAGCATGCCGCCGCTCGGCAGTGTCACGCGCTTGGTGGCGCCCAACACTGCCTCAAGGAAATCAACCTCGAGGGTGTAGCGAACGTCCTGGCCGCGCGCTGTGTAGTTGGCTCGTGCGCCGGCGCGCTGACCTGCGCTGCCGAAGATGTCGGAGAAGATGTCGCCGAAGCCGAATTCCTCATAGCCCGCTGCGCCGGCGCCATTCGTCCCCCCGGCTCCTGCGCCAGCGCTGGCGCGCGCGCCGCGGGCATACTGCCGGTAGCCGGCATGGCGAGGTTCACCCCGGGCATCGATCTCGCCGCGGTCGAAGGCGCGGCGCTTCACCGGATCGCCGATAATCTCGTAGGCGGAGGAGACCTTCCTGAATCGCTCCTCGTTGCCCTTGGAGATATCCGGATGGAATTCCTTGGCGAGCTTACGGAAGGCGCGTCTTACGTCATCCTCCGAGGCGGTTCGCGAAACGCCTAGAGTTGCATACGGATCATCGGCCATGGCGTAAGCGTCCAGTCCCCAAACGACCTGCCCCCCGGCAGGTTGCCACATTCTAGCAGGAAATATGGCGGCGGCGGGCCTTCGACAATGGTTGCGCACCGAGGAGTTGACCGGCCGGGGCGCCAAGGCCCGGTCCGAAGCCGATAAATCAGCGGCCGATGCGCACTTCTGGCAGCTTTTCCAGGAGCTGCGCCAGGGTGTCGAAGCGGCGGCGCAGGCGCTCGCCGTCCAGCCCGGCATAGACCTTGGGGATGGTGAGCACGAGTTTGTCACCGTCGTAACTCAACGGCGTCTCGTCGATGACGCCGGGTACGCCAACCGACAGCATGTGGGCGGTGCGGATGGCGGCGGCGACGATGCGCGCCCGTTTCTGGGCGCGCTTGGAGATGAGAAGCTTGAGGCGCTCGGACAGCTCGGCGGCGTGCTCCTGCGAGGCTCCGGCGTGGCGGTAGAAGATGGCGAGAGCCATGAAAACGCGCCCCGGGTGATCGATCCCCGACAGGCCGGCATGGGCCAGGAGGTTGAGACTCTGCTCGCCGCGGTAGTCAGGGTGCTCGCGCCAGCCGATGTCGGAGATGAGGCAGGCGGCATAGCGCAAGCGGCGCTCTTCAGGGGTTTCCTTGGGGCCAGGCGGCTCGAACAGCGGATCGGTCCACTTACATAGCTCCCAGGCGTGCTCGACCGAGCGCGAGCGCACGGCGGCATACTCGGCACAGAACGACAGCAGCGGATCCTTGCGGCGCTCGTGCGAGGGCAGCAGCGAGTAGATCAGCCCCTCGCGAATACCGAACACCGAGAATACGACCTCGCTCGGATTGAGCGCTTTCAACACGCGCTCAAGAACGAGGGCGCCGTATGGCAGAACTTCGCGGCGCGCCTTGGCCAACTCGTCGTAGCCAGCCAGGCCCGCGAGCTTCTTGGTCTTACGCAGGAACTCGCAGAAGGCGATGGCTTCGAGTGTCGGGATGGCATAGCCGTGCGTGACGTGCAGGGGGTAGTTCGTCTGCTCCATGTGGAGCTTTGCAATGGCGCGCCAGCTGCCGCCGACGGCGAAGAAGGGGCGGCCAGCTCCCTGTCCAAGCCACGACACCTGCGCCAGCGCGGTGTCGACGAGCGGCTGTGCCTTCTCGATCTTGTTGCCCGTGGAGTCGATGAGACGCAGCCCGCCGACGGGTAGCGTGACCGCCTGCTTCAAGCGGTCGGAGGCGATATCGATCAGCTCGAGGCTGCCGCCACCGAGGTCGCCAGCGACTCCATCGGGTTCGACGAAGCCGAGCATGATGCCGTGGGCGACGAGCTTTGCTTCCTTCTCGCCGGAGAGGATCTCGATGCGCAGCCCCAGGGCCTTTTCAGCGCGGGCGATGAAATCGGGACCGTCCTCGGCCTCGCGCACCGCAGCGGTGGCGAAGGCGCGCACGTTCTTCACTTCGAGGATGCGGGTGATGGTGCGGAACCGCGACAGCGCCGACAGCGCACGCTCGACCGCATCGGTGCCAAGCCGCCCGGTCGAGGCGATGGACTTGCCGAGGCCGCACAGCACCTTCTCGTTGAACAACGGTGTCGGGGCGCGTACGGCGCCCTCGTACACGACGAGGCGCACGGAGTTCGATCCGATATCGATGACGCCAATGGGCTCAAGCTCGTGAACCCGGTTCTGTTCGCCGAACAACCGCTCCAAGCTCGTCAAATGCAGGCCCCTGGTTCGTTTCTTGATTTCAGTCTTTGGTCAACAGACTGAAGCGGGGCGGAAAATTCTCCTTAAGCGCCTGCCCACGACCCGAGAGACTCGGGTTGGTGAGAAAATATTGGTGGGCGTTAAAGGCTTCTTCTCCCGGCGCCGGATGAATGCGCTCCGATGAGCCATCCGACTTTATGCTCCAGCTCTGCTGGTTGTCCTTGAGGTTAGCGACCATGATCTGATCGAGCACCTGCTCGTGCACGGTCGGATTCATGATCGGCACCATGGCCTCGACCCGGCGGTCCAGGTTACGCGGCATCATGTCGGCGGAGCTGATGTAGACGGCTGCCTTGGGGGAAGGCAACCCCTGGCCGCGCCCAAACGCATAAATGCGTGAGTGCTCCAGGAAACGGCCGACGATGCTCTTGACGCGAATGTTGCTCGACAAGCCAGGAATCCCCGGCCGGAGGCAGCATACGCCACGCACGATGAGGTCGATCTCGACGCCCGCCTGGCTCGCCTCATAGAGCGTGGTGATGATCTGGCTGTCGACGAGCGCGTTCATCTTCATCCAGATCGACGCGGGTCGGCCGGCCTTGGCGTGTTCGATCTCTTCGCGGATGTGGGCAATGATGCGTTGGCGGACACCGTGCGGGCTCGCCGCCATGGCTTCGAGCTCGGCCGGCTCGCCGTAGCCGGTCACGAAGTTCAAGATGCGCGTCACGTCGCGGCCGATGGCCGGGTCCGTCGTGAATAGAGACAGGTCGGTATACACGCGAGCGGTTTGCGGATGATAGTTGCCGGTGCCGATATGGCAGTAGCTGACGAGCTCGGTGCCTTCACGACGCACGATGATGCCGAGCTTGGCGTGCGTCTTTAATTCTATGAAGCCGTAGACCACGTGCACGCCGGCGTTTTCCAGATCGCGTGCCCAGCGGATGTTGGCCGCCTCATCGAAGCGAGCCTTCAGCTCGACGACGGCCGTGACCGACTTCCCGGCCTCGACGGCCTCCTTGAGCGCCTGGACGATGGGGCTATCGCGCGAGGTGCGATAGAGCGTCCACTTGATTGCCATGACGTTCGGATCGGCAACCGCTTGGCGCAGGTACTGCACCACGACATCGAACGACTCGTAGGGGTGGTGGACGATGATGTCCTTCTTGCGCACGGCAGCGAAGCAATCGCCGTTGAACTCGCGGATACGCTCGGGGAAGCGCGACACAAACGGCTTGAACAACAGGTCGGGCCGATCGGCGACGATGAGCTGCGAAGTGTCGGCGAGCGCCAGGAGCCCGTCCTTGATGAACACGGAGTCTTCGCCGACCTCGAGTTCCTCGACGACGAACTTTTTCAGGCGGTTGGGCATCGCCGCATCGAGCTCAAGGCGAATGACGTGACCGCGACGGCGTCGTTTCAGCGCCGATTCGAACGAGCGCACCAGATCCTCGGCTTCTTCCTCGATCTCGATGTCGCTGTCTCGCAGCACCCGGAACGCACCCTGTCCCTTGATTTCGAAGCCGGGGAACAACTCGGAGATGAAGAGACCGATAATGGTCTCGATGCGGATGAAGCGCAGATCCTTGGATTCGGACTCGGCGCCGCCGAGACGAATAAATCGCTCAAGCTGGCTGGGGATCGGAATGAGACCATTCATCGTCTTGGAGTCGCTGTTACGCTGCATCTCTACGGCGATGGTGAGGCCCTTGTTGAGAATGAACGGGAACGGATGCGCCGGATCGACGGCGATCGGGGTCAAGATCGGGAACATGTGAGTGAGGAACAGCCGCTGCAGCCAGCCCTTCTCGGCCGGCTTCAGATTGCCCGCTTCGAGAATGTGGACGCCGTTCTGCGACATCTCAGTCTTGAGCGTGCGCCAGCAGGCCTGCTTGTCGGCGACGAGACTGGCGGCGAAACGATTGATGGCGCGCAGCTGCATCGACGGGGTGAGCCCGTCCTGCGACAGGGTCTGCACGCCAGCAGCGACCTGACCGTAGATGCCGGCAACGCGCACCATATAGAATTCATCGAGATTGGAAGCCGAGATGGAAAGGAAGCGCAGGCGCTCGAGCAGCGGGTGGCGCGTGTTCTGCGCCTCCTCGAGAACGCGGCGGTTGAACTGCAGCCACGACAGCTCGCGGTTGTAAAAACGGGCTGGCCCTTCAGGAGGCGCTTCGACGGCCTCTTTGCGTACGACTGCCTTCTCGCGCACCTTGTTCCTCGCACTCGCCATCGGCTCCCCTCGATTGCCTCGATCGATCGTTCGAGGGAAGGCTACGTCACAAATATGACACGCTCGCCACGGGCGGCATTCAAATTGTTTTACTCGCGGCTTTCGCCAAGCCCGGCGAGCGCCTGCGCGGCAAGCGGCCGCGTCACCTTTCGGTGCGTCGCGAGAGCTTGCCGGTCAACTGCCGCCACGACGCGGCTCGCCGCCGCCATGGAGCGCTCCATGCGTACACTCAGGTAGTCGATCACCTGAGGCTCGACACTCAGCTGGCGATCGTCGAACAGCTTGACCAGCACCGCCTTCAGTAGCGCCTCGTCGGGTGGCTCAACCTCCACGACCGGCAACGCGCGCAGTCGCGAGCGCAGATCCGGGATGCGGAATTCCTGCTCACCGGGCGGGGTGCGTGAGGTCAGCAGGAGCGAAAGTTTGCTCTCGCGCGCCCGGTTGAGCAAGTGGAACAGAGCCTTTTCGTCGGCTATTCCCCGATCCAGGTCCTCAACGACCAGCGCGGCCCCGTCAGCCAGCGCGGCGACGGTGTCATCGTCAAGGTCGGCCGCCAGCACGAGGCCGGCGCCGGAACGCAACCGCCACACGTTGGCGAGGTGGCTTTTGCCGGAGCCTTGGGGACCTGAGACCAGAGAAGCGGGGTGCGGCCAATTGGGCCAGCGGTCGATCATCTCGACGGCAGCATCATTGGAACGGCTGACAAGAAAATCCTCGGCTCCGAGGGCCTGCCGGTGAGCGAGGTCGAAGACGAGTTGGCGCGGGGAAGCGGTCATTACAGGTCGCTATCGAAGTTGCCGGGGAGTGATTGCCGATGATTACGGCGAAACTGGCCTATCGCCCGGGCGAACAGACACAATCGCTGTGGGCAAGACCTGCGGCGCATCCGTTGGGCTGCTGTAGAGCGGGCTGGCGAGATAAATCCTCAGAGCGAAGCGCACCAGTACGCCGACGGCCGCAGCTATCGGCACCGCCACCAGCACGCCAACGAAGCCGAATAGATAGCTGAAAACGAACAGCGAGAAGATCAGCCATACCGGGTGCAAGCCAATCTTGGAGCCGACGATGTTGGGGCTGAGGAAGCCGGCATCGAGGAGCTGCGCCATGGCGAAAATGCCGACGACGGTGAGGATCGGCACGGCATCCGGCCAGAACTGCACGACGGCGATGGTCGTCGCGATGATGAAGCCCAGCGCCCAGCCGACGAAGGGTACGAAACTCATCAATCCGGTGACGAGGCCGACGAGCAGACCGTAGCGCAACCCCATAGCGCCGAGCGCGACGGCATAATAAATGGCGAGGATCAGGCACACGGCACCCTGGCCGCGGATGAAAGCCGAAACGGCGTCGTTTACCTCGCCGGCAAGGCGGCGAATGGTGGGCGCGTGGGCACGCGGCAGCCATGAATCGACCTTGGCCAGCATCGGATGCCAGTCGATGAGCATGTAGAAGACGACGAGCGGCGTGACGAGCAGCAGCGACAGGAAATCGAACAGCGCGCGGCCCTGGCTCCACAACGAGCCGGCCAGGTAGCCGAACAGACCTGCCATGTTCTCGGTCAGCGCCTGCGACGACCGTTCGATGCCGGTTGCCAAATCCGGATAGTGGACGCCGAACCGCTCGCGCGCCCATGTTTCGAGAAGCGCGCGCAGACGCGTGATCTCATCGGGCAAGGCGGCGGCGAGCTGCTGGGCTTGGGACAGCAGCAGCGGCACGAGGAACACCAATGCCACTGCGATGACCGATCCAAAGGCGGCGACGATGACCGTCGCGGCGATCCCGCGCGGCAGCCCCCATTGGGTCAGCCGGTCAGCCGCCGGGTTGAGGAAGTATGCGATCACCATACCGGCGACGAACGGCAGGATCACAGCCCGCAGCAAGGCGATGAGAAGAATGAGGATGAGGCCTGCAGTCAGCCAGAACAGCACCTGACGTTCGACGCGCATTGCTTCCAGCCCCCGGGCCCGCATGGGCCGTGTCGACGCCGATCCCACGGTCAGCCGGGCGCCTCCGGCGATTCATCACCCGACATATGTAGCAGCCATCGGTGCAAATAGGCAGCCAGCGAGGCGACGGTGAGCACCCCCGTCAGCCAGATGAGGATAAAGCGCGCCCATCCGAGTCCAAGGCCAAATCCCTCGTCCGCCAGCACGGTTGCGGCGAGGACGATCTGCGCCAAGGTGTTCGCTTTGGAGACGACAAGCGGGCGGATGCGCACCGGATGGTCGAGCAGCCATGACAGTAACACGGCCATGATGATGAGGATGTCGCGCGAAACGACGGCCACCACGAGCCACAATGGCAGCTTTCCGCCAACGCCGAGCGCAAGAAAGATGCTGACGATCAATAGCTTGTCGGCGAGCGGATCCAGGTAGGCGCCCAGCTCCGTCTGCCAGCCGAAGGTCTTGGCCAGGTAACCGTCGACGGCGTCGGAAATGCCGGCGATGATGAACACAAAGAAGGCGACCTCGGTCTCGCCGGTGATCAGCAGCCAGAAAACCACGGGTACGAGCATCACCCGAGCGAGCGTGATGATATTGGGGATGTTCAGCAGCCGATCCACGAGCGTCCGTCCTGTGGCGTCGTCCCGGGGGACCTTCGCCTTATGGTTATTGTTCCGCTGAGTATCGCAGCTGCGCTAGCGGCGAGGCTAGTAGGTCGGCCGGAGAATGAGGCGGTCGGCGCCATTCTCCAGGGCGAGGCCGCTTCCGTAAAGAGCCGAGGCCAGCTCACTGGCACCGCCAGGGAAACGTAGCGTCAGGTCGGCTCCACGCGCCGATTCTGTTTCGATGCGCACATCCTCCACGCCCGGCAAGTTGAGGAGCTGATTACGCATATGGCTCCATTCGGCAAGGCTTTGGTATTGCGCGCGAACGGCGATAGCCGCCCCACCACTCGAATAACTCGGCGCGTAGGCGGGGGCATAGGCTGAAGCCCCTACCGGCGGGATCTTCTTCGCCTTCCAGCGTCCCTCGATGACGCCCAGACCGACGACGGCCGCCAACTCCATCGAATAGGCGGTGTCGCCATCGAATATGCGGTAGGCGCGACGAAGGTTGAGCGAGCCGACTGCGTCGATACCGGAAAGCGTTACGTTAAGGCGCTTGGCAGCGGGATCGGATTCGGCGATGGCGAGCACGACGTAAGGAGAGCCGTACTCACCCGCCAGGGTGCGCTCTGCGCCGCGGCCTTCGACGGCCTTTTTTAGCGTGTCGGAATTGATCGCACCCTTGATCGTCTGCAGACCGAAGGGCGTGAGCGTATGCTCGAGATCGAGGCTCTTCCAGGCTTGCGTCCAGGCGCGTGCTGCAGGGCCCGCGTCAAGGGAGCCGTCGGCATTGCGTACGACCGGCACGACGACGATCTCGCGCGCTTGCTCCTCGACGAAGGGGATGCCCTCCTGCTGCAGGACGGTGCGTACGCTATCGGCGCGGAAGGAAAAATCGAGGCTGGCGATGTAGCGGGTAGAAGAATTGCGCTCCGACCGCACCGCCACCGCCTCGAGGAACCCCGATGACTTCAGGTTCGAGAGGCGCTTCAACCTGTCGTAGTCGGTGACGGGGACGAGACGCTTCAGCAGTGACCGGAACGCAGCCTGCTGGCCATCGGACATGGCCTTCTTCTTGGCGGCGACGGCGTTCTTCGACTCCGCATCGACCGGATAGTTACCGACGGTGAACACCTCGTCGTTCGGCGCGGCGTGCAGCGGGGCCGTCCCTGCGAGCACGGCCAGCAGCATTGCACACAGGAGCTTTGATCCGATGGCCGGCACGCGCATTTACCTCCCCGCTCCCAGCCTTGCCTTACGCCCAGAATCGCCGCGAGTTGCCCATCGGCGTCAGAAGCTGCTAGGACGCCGCATCTCGGGCAGGCAAAGCGGCAAAAGTTGGGTTCCAAGCTCACATGACAGAGGCTGATCGCGAACGCAACCCGCCCATCACGTATCGCGACGCGGGTGTTGATATCGACGCGGGCAACCGTCTGGTCGAGCTCATCAAGCCATTGGCGCGCTCAACGCGGCGAACCGGGGCGGACACCGACCTTGGCGGTTTTGGCGGCCTTTTCGACCTCAAGGGTGCGGGCTTCCGCGATCCGGTCCTCGTTTCAGCGACGGATGGCGTCGGCACCAAGCTCAAAATTGCCATCGACACCGGCCAGCACGCCACGATCGGCATCGACCTCGTCGCCATGTGCGTCAACGACCTCGTCGTACAGGGCGCCGAACCATTGTTTTTCCTCGACTATTTTGCTTGCGGGAAGCTCGAACTGGAGACCGCGAGTGCTGTCATAGGCGGCATCGCCGACGGCTGCCGGCAAGCTGGCTGCGCGCTGATCGGCGGGGAAACGGCCGAAATGCCGGGCATGTACCAGCCGGGCGACTACGATCTTGCCGGCTTCGCGGTGGGTGCCGTGGAACGGGGCGAGATCCTGCCACGCAGCGATTTCGCCGTCGGTGACGTGCTGGTCGGCCTTGCATCGTCGGGCGTGCATTCCAACGGCTATTCCCTGGTGCGCCGCCTCGTGCAGGAGAGCGGACTAGCCTGGGACGCCCCCGCTCCGTTCGAGCCCGATAGCAGCCTAGCCGCCGCCCTGCTTGCGCCGACGCGCATCTACGTGAAGCCACTGCTGGCGGCCATCGAGGCAGCCGGCGGTGCCCACGGCGCGGTCAAGGCACTGGCCCACATCACCGGGGGTGGCCTCACCGAAAATGTGCCGCGCGTGTTGCCCGAGACAGTGGCCGCGCGCATCGATCTCGGCTCGTTCCCCGCCCCGCCCGTATTCGACTGGCTGGCCCGCACCGGGCGCCTGTCGGATGCTGAGATGCTGAAGACGTTCAACTGCGGCATCGGCATGGTCCTCGTCGTGGCCGGCGCCGAGGCCGAGGGCGTCGTTCGGTCCCTGCAGGAGGCCGGCGAAGCGCCTTACGTCATCGGCGCCATCGTTCCGCCGGGGGGAGCGCGGTCGGATGCCAAGGGCAAGGGCGACACCTGGGCCGTTCAGTACGCTGGCAGCCTGCGCTTCAGCTGATCGCGGCTGCCAGAGGGCCAGTTTCGGGTTGCCAAAGCGGGCGAATCATGTGTCGCCAGTGACACATCTGCCAAGTTTCACAAAAGCGTCAAGCGCACGCCCACTTGGATCCGGACTGCCCTCCGTGCGTCGCGGCCGACATCCGTACGCATCCGTCTCCTGTGACGGTTCGTGACAGCGCCCCTGCCTTCCTTACGGTTCAGTAAGAATCCGGTAATGCCGCGACCAACATTTCCGGGCAATGTCCCACGAGAGCGGCGATGAGTACGCCACTCGGGGGTATCGACGCGTAAACGCCCGCAAGCAATCCCGGCTCGCCGCCGATTGGTGCGCGCGTAAAAGGCGCCAAGAAACGTGCGATGGGTTTCGCGTATCTTTTTGAAGGCGCAATGAGCGTTTTATGCTCCAGAAGGTCAGCACCGAGCTGAAGCCGGCCCTGGCGTTTTTACGGCGAGGATTTGGCGTTGCCCAAATCAGCGCTATTCAGGCTTTTGCGGCTGGGGCTGGGTTTGAAATTGTCGCCGAATTGAGCGCGGCTTTAGAAGGCGCAGCAGTTCCAGCAATAACGTTTGCCAATCTGGCTGATCTTATCGTGCGAATTGATTTGAATTCCGCGCGCGCCGTTATCGTCAGCAGCGCCAGCCTCTTTTCCGATACATTGGTCGAGCGCGTGGTCGGCTATGAGCGACTGAGGGAGCGCGGCGTCGAGCTCATCGCGGCCGACGCCCCAGATGCATTCTCATCCGAGGCAGATGCCAATGCGGCTATCCGCCAAATCCTTGCTTCTTCTGCACTATTCGACGCCGCAACGACCACCGCATCAACGCGTGTGACTGCCTCGTCGCGGCGCACGACGACGGGCCGCGCGCACCGCAAGACGTATGCGGACCTCGCGCCAGAAGCGACCCTGATGGCCAAGCGGCTCTATCAGGCCGGCCGCACAAATGGCGAGCGAATTACGCTTCGCGAGATCAGCGCCCGCCTAGCTGATTCTGGCTTTTTGGACGCGAACCAAAAGCCGTTTCATCCTGAGGTTATTCGGCGGATGCTGAAGGGCAATTGGCCCCGGCATAAGAAGTCGCAGTGATGCATTTCATCACCCCGCTTTCGTCATAAACTGTCATACAACGAATCAATGTTTACGCGGCCGGCTGCAGAAGTTATTTCCGCAGTGGCTGGACGCGGACCTGCACAGGGTCTCGTTAAGCGGCGTGGTCGCGTAATTTGAGTACCTGTTGCGTCGATCGAAGGCCTAGTTGAAGCGTACTTCGTAGGAGTTTCGTATGAGTGGGGGAGTAAGCAAGGCGGGGTGGATTCCCGTTCTTGCAGTTGGCGGATTGTTGTTGGGCGGCGCTGGCGCCCAGGCAGCCGACCTTGGCGGTGATTGCTGCAGCGATCTTGAAGAGCGTGTTGCCGAGCTCGAGGCCACTACGGCCCGCAAAGGCAATCGCAAGGTCAGTCTGACGATCTCCGGCTGGGTCAACGAATCGGTCACTTTCTGGGATGACGGTACGGAAAGCAACGTCTACGTCGGAACGAACTCGCTGGAGCAGTCGCGCTTCAAGTTCTCCGGCAAGGCCAAGATCAGTAAGGATCTAGAGGCTGGTTACAACCTGGAA
>JBAZYB010000128.1:0-11314 GCA_041659545.1 Hyphomicrobium sp. | reverse complement strand
ATACGAGGTTTTTTGGGCCTACGTTCCCCACTTCATTCACTCGCCATTCTACGTCTACGCGTATGCGTTCGGCGATTGCCTCGTGAATTCGCTATACGGCCTCTACCAAGAGGCGCACCCGGGCTTCGTGACCAAGTACTTCGATATGCTCAAGGCTGGAGGATCCAAGCACCACACGGAGCTGCTGGCTCCATTTGGCCTCGATGCCTCCAAACCCGAGTTCTGGAATAAGGGCTTGAAGGTGATCGAAGGCATGATCGACGAACTGGAATCAACGACCCAAGCTTCCTGAACCGCGAGCCGGATCGCCAATAAAGAGACGGATATGCGCGGCGGTCACGAGGCCATAAACGGGCCGCCGCGTCTTTCCTCTAGCTTCAGAATCTTCAGCTAAAGTCAAGGCTGTAAACCTCAGTCAATACTCGCTAAGGGACATTCCCTGAAGCGGCGTTAAGGTTTAGAAGCGCCAGCCATTGCTGCATTGCGGCCTGCAAAGATGTGAGGTGCCAATTGGCACAACAGCAGTCGGTGGCTAAGGGCTCTGACCAGGGCCCGCCAGACGGCGTTCCACAAGAGAAATATTGGGCACTGGTCATCGGTTCGGTGGGCGTCGTTTACGGCGACATCGGCACGAGCCCGCTATACGCCTTCAAGGAAGCGATCATCGCGGCCAAGGGGTCGAGCTTTGCCGGGCGTGAGGCGGTGTTCGGCGTGCTGTCGCTCATCACCTGGGCGCTGCTGCTCATCGTCACCCTCAAGTACGTCTTCATCCTGCTGCGCGCCGACAACCGCGGTGAGGGCGGCATCTTCGCCCTCATGGCACTCGCCCAGTCAGTGGCCAAAGGCAGCACGACGGTCATCATGGGACTGGGCATTGCCGGCGCCGCGTTCTTCTACGGCGATGCCGTGATCACGCCCGCCATCTCGGTTCTGTCGGCCGTGGAGGGCTTGCATCTCGTCTCGCCGGCCTTCGACCACTTGGTGATACCGCTCGCCATAGTCATCATCATCGGTCTGTTTACCGTCCAATCCTACGGCACCGCCAAGGTTGCGGCCTGGTTCGGCCCCATCACGTGCGTGTGGTTCGTCGCCTTGGCGGTCGGCGGCGTCGTCAACATCGCCGCCAACCCCGACGTTCTCGTCGCCTTCAATCCGCTCTATGGAATGAATTTCGTCCTCAAGCACGGCGTTGTCGGACTGACCGTGCTGGGCCCCGTGTTCCTCGCCGTGACGGGCGCCGAGGCACTTTATGCCGATCTCGGCCACTTCGGCCGCAAGCCAATTCAGACCGCTTGGCTATACTTCGTTCTGCCGGCGCTGCTCTGTAATTATTTCGGTCAGGGCGCCCTCGTCCTCACCAACCCGCAAGCCCTCGAAAGCCCCTTCTATTTGCTCTACCCGGAGTGGTCGCTTGTGCCGATGGTCGTGCTGGCAACTTTCGCCACCATCATCGCCAGCCAGGCCGTGATCACCGGCGCCTTCTCCCTGACACGCCAGGCCATCCAGCTCGGACTGCTGCCGCGCCTCGGCATCAAGCACACCTCCGAAAGCATGGCCGGTCAGATCTACATGCCGCGCGTCAACTGGCTGCTGCTCATTGCCGTGCTGTTCATGGTCATGCTCTTCAAGAGCTCCTCGAGTCTCGCGGCTGCGTACGGCGTCGCCGTGACCGCCGAGATGGTGATCACCTCGCTGATTGCGTTCTTCGTCATCTGGCGCATGTGGGGCTGGAGCGTCTGGCGGACAGCAATGCTCATCGTGCCGCTACTGTTCATCGAGCAGGCATTCTTCGCCGCCAACATGCTGAAGATCTTCGAAGGCGCCTGGGTGCCGATGCTGATGGCCGCCTGTGTCGGTCTCATCATGGTGACGTGGGTGCGCGGCTCGCGCCTCCTCGCCAAACAGACGCGCAAGAACGAAGCCGATCTCGACTGGCTGCTGCGCAAACTCGAGGCGAAACCGCCCCATCGCGTGCCAGGCACCGCGGTCTTCTTCACCGCCGACCCGACTGCGGCGCCCACCGCCCTGATGCACAACCTCAAGCACAATCGGGTTCTGCATGAGCGCAACATCATCCTCTCGATCCGCACCGAGGATGTGCCGCGCGTACCTCGCTACGAACGCGTCACCGTCGACCGCGTGACCGACACGTTCGTTCGCGTCGTTGCCCGCTACGGCTTCATGGAAACGCCCAGCGTGCCCAAGATCCTCGATGTCTGTCGACGCAAGGACCTCAACATCGATATCGGCGCCACCTCGTTCTTCCTGTCGCGCCGTAACCTGAAGCCAACGCCCAAGTCCGAAATGCCCGCCTGGCAGGACAGGCTGTTTGTCGCCCTGGCGCGCAGCGCCCAGGACGCCACCACCTACTTCAAGATCCCAACCGATCGCGTTGTCGAAGTCGGAACACAGGTCGCCGTTTGACCGCGGCAGAACCTGCCGTAACCGAATCTCTCGTGGCCAGACTTGCCGTGGCTGACCTTGCCCCGACCGGCCTCCGACCCGATATGCGCTCATCATGAGCAACGAGGAAAACCGCTTCTCGGCCCGGGCCGCCCGCTACATGAAGGTCGGCGCCAACGTCGGCGGCATCGCCGCCCGTGTTGCCGGTGAGCGCCTATTCGGCTTCGAGCATGATCGCTCGCGCGGCGCGGCTGACCTTACCGCTGCCCTCGGAGGCCTCAAGGGGCCGCTGATGAAGGTGGCCCAACTCCTTTCGACCATCCCCGAGGCGCTTCCCGCCGAGTACGCGCGCGAGCTGACGCAGCTGCAATCGGCGGCCCCTCCCATGGGACCCGCGTTTGCCAGACGCCGTATGCAGGCCGAACTCGGTCCCGATTGGTCCGCGCGCTTTGCCGACTTCGACATCGAGGCCGCAGCCTCCGCCTCCCTCGGCCAGGTTCACCGCGCCCGCGGCCTCGACGGCCGCGCCCTCGCCGTCAAGCTGCAGTACCCGGACATGGCCTCGGCCGTGGAAGCCGACCTCGTCCAGCTCAAGGCCATCTTTGCCATCCACGCACGCATGAGCCCCGCCGTCGACACGGGCGAGATCTTCAAGGAGATCGCGGCGCGCTTGCGCGAGGAGCTCGACTACGAACTCGAAGCGCGCCACACGCGGCTCTACGGCGCCATCTTCGCTGACGATGCACGCGTTCGCGTGCCTCAGATCGTCTCCGAGCTGTCCACCAAACGCCTGCTCACCATGACTTGGCTCGAAGGCGGCAAACTGCTCGACTACAAACCAGCGCCACTCGAAGACCGCAACGCCATCGCCCGTGCCATGTTCCGCGCCTGGTGGTTTCCGTTCAGCCACTACGGCGTCATCCACGGCGACCCGCACCTCGGCAATTACACGGTCTTCGAGATCGACGGCCATCCCGCCGGTATCAACCTGCTCGATTACGGCTGCATCCGCTCGTTTCGTCCATCCTTCGTACAAGGAGTGGTCGACCTCTACAGCGGCCTTGTCGCTGGGGATCGCGACCGCGTCGTGCACGCCTTCGAGACCTGGGGCTTCCAGGGCCTGTCTAACGAGCTGATTGAGGGCCTGACCATCTGGGCGCGGTTCATCTACGGCCCGCTTCTCGACGATCGCGAGCGCGTCATCGCCGAGGGTACGTCCCCGGGCGAGTACGGCCGCAACGAAGCAATGACCGTGCACCGCATCCTCAAGGAGAAGGGCCCCGTCAAGGTCCCGCGTGAGTTCGTGTTCATGGACCGCGCCGCCATCGGACTGGGCGGCGTCTTTCTGCATCTGGGCGCACAGCAGAACTGGTATCGTCTCTTCAACGAGACGATCGACAATTTCCAGCTCGATACCGTTGCCGAACGCCAGCGCGAGCTCTTCACCACAGTCGGTGTTCCGCTGCCGGAACACATGTGACGAACTGACGGGCGCAGGCGCGTCTTGCGTCACGCGTGCTTGGCGCCCAGCGAGCGCGAAAGCTCACCTCCGCGGCAATGTTCCCAAGGGAACAGCTCCACCCCACCGCACGCGCCACTGTCTCCTGGCACGCGCCACAGAGCGCGGTGTCGTACCAATTGTGAAAAATAGAACGCTTAGGAGACGACCTTGATTGAGATTTTGAGAATTTCCCGCATTGCCGCCTTGCTCTCCGCCGTCGTCGTGATGGGAGGCGTTGCGCTGACCCCATCCGCAAATGCTGAGACGTCCCAGCATACGACAAGACTGGGCACGATCCAGATGGCGAAGTCGCCGTTTATCCCCGTCAACGACAAGCTCAAGGCGCCGGGTAAGCGTGCCGGCAAGCAGTGCAACGGCAAGACCACGACAGAATGTTGCGCCGGGATTTCCTATTGCGGCTGCTTCTATTTCCCCGGCAGCTCGGACGCCACGCACCCCACATCCTGCAAGTCTAGCCCACCCTCGAACGGCTGAGCCAATAGGCTCCACGCCAAACGCACAGGCGGTCGACTGACCGCCTGTGCTATCCTATCAGGAACTGCCGATCGCGACGGCCGCGCGCCCTAGGAGCGGCGGCACGTATTGATGCCGAGCAACGAGTAGGCCGGGCACAAGCCGACTGCCCCGGTAATCAACGGCACGAGCCCGACCCATCCCCACGCCGTCGTGTAGCCCGGCCCATAGAGCCCCAGCGCCGCGCCGACTAGCAGCAGACCGACGACAATGCGGACGGTTCGGTCAAGTGCGCCTTCGTTGATGGACATGGCAACGTCTCCTCTCCGAGTGTTCGGCGCCGAGCGCCAAGAATACGAGCGTGCAGGTGTACATGAGCCTGCCGCGTTGCGTGTGATCTCGGTCAAAGCGCGGAGCGCTCCGCAGCGCATCTATTGGCATTGTATGATGCGTCGATTCCTGTGCCGCATCTGCCCGCAAAACTACGGGCACGGCCTAGGAGATCTGAGGGAAGAGACACAATGCTCTCGCACAGAGGCGCAACCTCGTTGGCCATGATCGGGCTGCTCGCGGCCCAGCTCATCGCTGCGGCGGCACATGCTGACGATGCGGCCCACGGCGGTGAACTCGCGCACGCCCTGTGTGCCGAGTGTCACCTCAACCCTGGCCAGGGAGAGAAGCACGGTCCGATGGGCGTCCCGGGCTTTGCCGCCGTCGCCAACCGGCCATTGCAGACCTTCGACGGCATCGTCGACTGGCTGAAGTCGGTGCCGCCGATGATGCCGAACCACAGCCTTACGCAGGACGAGATGTACGATCTCGCCGCCTACATCATGTCACTGCGCAAAACACCTTAGATCTCCCAGCGGCCGGCTCCCCGAAGCTGCGTCGCCGACGCAAGACCTACGGCAGATAGCAGCGCTGCCCGTTCCATTTGAGGCCGTCCTGGCAGGCGCAACGCTGCTGGCTGAGGCTGTAGAGCTGCCCGCCGCTGCACTTGATCGGCGGCTTGAAATCGGGCTCGTCTTCTTTCACGCAACGGCCGTTCTTCAGCACGCTGTCGCCCGGGCAGTTATCGACCACCGGCTGCTGCTTCTGACGGCGAACGCATTTGCCGTTCTTCATGTCGTAGTTTTTGTTGCAGTAGCAGTCGCCCTCAGGGCTGCGATAAGCATTGGCGCCGCAGTTCTGTACCATCACGCACTCGCCCCGCACCTTCTTGTATCCCTTGGCGCATTTTAGCTCCGACGCTGCGGCGACCGGCTCACGCCGCTGCGGTTCCGCCTGCGGAGGAACGTACGGCATGGGCGGCGAGCCCGGCACCCAGCCGTCGATCAGGTAGACGACGTTGTCGCTCGCCACTTCATTGCCGCGCGATGAAACGACGACCAGCGTGTTGCCGATGGCGAGAACGTCGTGCGGATCGACGGACGCGTTCGTTCGGATGGTGCGCACCAAGCCAAGATCGCTCGCATTGAGAACGAAGATCGTGCCTTGGCGTCCGACGGCAATGACATACTGCTCCGTGGCGCCGACGCTGGCGATCGGCTCGGGCAGTTGCTGCTGGCCGACAAACGTCGACTGCCCGGCGCTCAGCTTCAGCACAATGCCGACATTCTGGTCGACCGGCGCCCCGCCCACGAACACCGCACTGGCGTTGGCCGCAAGGCGCGGAAAGTGGATCGGCAGATCCGGCGAAGCGGTCGAGCTGCCGCTGTTGGTATCGACGATCGATAGAAACGCCGCGCGCGGTCCCGTCGACATATGCCCGACATAGGCGAACCCATGCGCCACCTTCATGTCGGTGGTGCCTCCGGCTAGGTCGGCGACCTTGGCCGTACGGCCGTTGAGATGCGACACGCGCGTCAGCACCGACGGCGTGCTGCAGTTCAGGTTCGAGACCACCCAGAGGTTGTTGTCGGCATAGGAGAGGATGTCGGCGCAGCGTGGCACGTCCGCGTATTCACCCGCCTTCTTGGCGCCGCGCGCAACCGCGTAGAGCATGTTGTCGGTCTCAGCCAGCGCGTAGACGGTACCGTTCTCCGTCGCCACGATATCGACCGGCAAGCGGCCGACCTTGAGACGCCGGCCAACACTGCGGTTCTGCAGGTCGATCTCCACGATCGAGCGTGCGCCGCTCTCGCTCACCCACAACGAGCTGCCGTCGAAAGCTGCACGCTCCGGCCATTTGCCGACGCGGATCGGTGTCGCGCCGAGCGTGACGTATTCGCCAGCCGGCGCAGCACTTGCGGCAACTGGCGGCCCCGCGGAAGGCGCCGGCGCGGCCGGGGTGTCAGCGAGTTTCTTGACGTAGGCGCGCGCCAAGTCCGCACGGAAGCCTTTGGGATAGTTCGACAGAAACGCGTCCCAAGCCTCGACCGTGCCGAGTTCCTTGGCGGCCTCGAACGCCTCCCGCTCTTCGCTGGCGCTTTCCTCGGCCCAGGCCGCGCCGCAGGTCCAGTCGATGGAAGGGATTGCCAAAGCGCCGAGCGATAAAGAAGCAGCAAACAAAAGGCCACCGACGCGACGAAACAGCATCTTCGATACTCCGAGAATAAAAGGATTTGTCTTCATAATGTGCTTTTGGCTTCACCCTCGCTTGCCGCAAACGAAGACGCAAGCGTCGGGAAAAACATCGGCAGCGTGTGCCCCGCCCGACACGCTGCAAGCCGGTCGACTGCACTCACGGCACACACCTGAGAGGCAGAGCTTCGACCGCCACGGTTGCACATGGCGGCGATGTCAGTTCGTCAACGTGAACCACATGCCTAAACCGCCGGCGATGAGCGTTGCGCCGAGAACCGGCGCGAGAAGCCGCGCGTAGCTCCATCCTCCCGCACTCGAAGCCAATGCCACTTTGGAAATGGTATTGACGCCGACGGCGATGAGGATGGCGATGACGGCACTGTCGGCAGACAACCGGTCCGGCGCCAGACGCGCCATCGACAAGCTGATCGCATCCACGTCGACAATGCCCGACACCGCCGCCAGCGCGTAGGCGCCGGCCGACCCAGCCCAAGCCGCCACCCCGTTGGCGAGCGCCATGATCACCGCCAGAAGCGCACCGAACTGCAGTACGGCAAGAAAATCGAACGGATTGCGCAACGCCAGCGGCTCTTGTTCCTCGGCGTCGGTGCCGGCACGCCAGGCGAGCAGGGCGCCAAACCCCGCCTGCGCCGCCGCGGCGAGCATCAGACCCGGTACCAGCTTTACCAGCAGAGCCGCATTGACGACCCCCACCACCACCAGCACGCGCAGCATCATCATCCCGCCGGCCAGCATGGTCGCCGCGGCAAAGGTCTCACGATGAGAAGGGTGCTCTCGCGCCAGGTGCGCCATGTTGAGCGTCACGGCCGTCGACGAAACGAGGCCACCGGCCAGACCGGAGAGCAGGATTCCGAGCTCAGATCCAGCAACGCGAATGGCCACGTAGCCAGCAAACGACAGCGCGGCGATGAAAATCGTCATCAGCCACACTTCGCGCGGATTGACGGGCAGCCAGCCGCTCACCTCCCGGTCCGGAAGCAACGGCAGCATGATCACCGTCATGGCCAGCAGGATGAGTCCCGAGCGCAGCTCCTCCCAGGTCAGCCGCGCCAGCCACGCATGCATCCACGACTTGAGCGCCAGCAGCAGTGCCGTGGCGACGCCGGCAGCCGCCGCGGCGCGCGGATCGCCGAGAACCGCCAGCGCTCCGAGCGCAAAGGCCAGCATGGCCGCCACGACCGTGGTGGCACCAAAACTGCCCTCGTGTCGCATCTCGCGGTAGCGAAACAGAACGATCACCCCCGTGAAGGCGGCGAAGGCCAGACCCAGCCCGGCCACACCCCAGGGACCCGCGCCAAGCGCCAGCGCACCCCAGACCCCGCCTAGGAGCCCGGAGAGTGTCAGCGTGCGCAGCCCGGCCGCGCGCTCTCCCTCCGGCTCGGCACGCTGCTTCCAGCCGCGCTCGATGCCGATGATCAGACCGATGGCCAAAGCCACGGCCAACCGTTGGATGAGTTGGTAGGTATCCATCGCGTTCACCGTGTTAGGTCGCCGCCCAAGCTACCAGCTCCCTCGGCCCCCTCCCAGGACGACCCGGTACGGCCCACCCAGTACGGAAGCACAGGTCCGAGGCCGGCTTCGATGCTTGATAGCCGGCCACGCTTGCGGTACGACGGATCGCAACATTGAAGAACTATCGAGGGAGAGAAACTGTGGCTGTCGATTTGTCGGGTGGCAATCCGAACATGGACTACCCCCAAGCCGAGCATACCTACGATAAGTTCATCTTGTTCACCAAGGTGGCTATCGTATTTCTCGTGGTGCTGCTGGCCGGTATGGCCGTCTTCCTCACCTAAAAAATTCAAGCCGCGCACTGGCAGCTCGGCACGACGATATCGGGCGCTGGATCCGGCGGCGTGAGCAACCCCCTCGCGATCGGACGGGTGCATGGTCACCATTGCGGTTACGGCCGAACCGACGGATGAACCGCGCACCGCGGTCTCCCCGGATACGGTCAAGAAACTCGTCGGCCTGGGCGCCACCGTGAAGGTCGCGGCCGGCACCGGCGCGCGATCACGCTTTTCCGATGAGGCCCTGCGCGCCGCAGGCGCCGAGATCGTCCCCAGCGCGGCCGAGGCCCTGCGCGACGCAGACATCCTGCTGCGCGTCCGCCGTCCCGATGCCGCCGACGTCGCCGCCCTGAAGCCCGGCGCGCTCGTCATCGCCATGCTCGATCCCTACGCAGACCGCAACGGCCTGACCGCCCTTGCCGGTTCCAAAGCCGCACTGTTCTCCATGGAGTTCATGCCGCGCATCACGCGCGCACAGTCGATGGACGTGCTGTCGAGCCAAGCGAACCTCGCCGGCTACAAGGCGGTCATCGACGCCGCGGCAATGTTCCAGCAGGCCATGCCGATGATGATGACGGCGGCCGGCACGGTTCCCGCCGCGAAGGTGTTCATCATGGGCGCCGGCGTCGCCGGACTGCAGGCCATCGCCACCGCACGCCGCCTCGGTGCCCAGGTCACCGCCACCGACGTGCGCCCTGCTGCCAAGGAGCAGGTCGCTTCCCTTGGCGCCAAGTTCGTTGCCGTCGAAGACGAAGAGTTCAAGCAGGCGCAGACCGCCGCCGGCTACGCCAAGCCGATGTCGGCCGAGTATCAAGCCAAGCAGGCCGAACTCGTCGCCAACCACATCAAGGGTCAGGACATCGTCGTCACCACCGCGCTCATTCCCGGCCGCCCGGCGCCGCGCCTCGTTTCGCGCGCCATGGTCGAAAGCATGAAACCCGGCTCGATTGTCGTCGACCTCGCCGCCGAACGTGGCGGCAACTGCGAGCTGACCAAGCCCGGCGAGATCGTCGAGCACGGCGGGGTGCGCATCTATGGTCCGCTCAATCTCGCCGGCGGTCTGGCCGTCAACGCCTCGAGCCTCTACGCCAGGAACCTCTATGCGTTCCTCGAGACGCTGATCGACAAGACGGAAAAGAAGCTGGCGATCAACTGGGACGACGAGATCGTCAAGGGCACGCTTGTTGCCCGTGACGGTGCCATCGTTCACCCCAGCCTGCAGGGAGCAGCATGATGCCAAGCCTGGCCCGCACGCTCGCGCTGATCGCAGCGCTCACCGTCACCGGAGTTGCCCCGGCATACGCGGCCGCCGGCATCGGCGGCGCCATCGACCCCGTCATCTACGAGCTGATGGTGTTCGTGATGTCGATCTTCGTCGGCTACTACGTCGTCTGGAGCGTCACGCCCGCACTGCATACGCCGCTGATGGCCGTCACCAACGCCATTTCGTCGGTGATTGTCGTCGGCGCCCTGCTCGCCGTTGCCGTCGAGCACGGAGCGGTCGACGGCTTCGTCTCCGGCGACACGGTCGCGTCCAAGACCTTCGGCGTGCTGGCGCTGATCATGGCCTCCATCAACATCTTTGGCGGCTTCCTCGTCACCCAGCGCATGCTGGCGATGTACAAAAAGAAGGGCGACAAGAAGTGAGCACTTCAGCGACCGCCCACGGGGAACGAGTGCCATGCTGACGCCCAATCTCGTTGCCGGCCTGTATTTGGTCTCCGGCGTGCTGTTCATCCTCGCGCTGCGCGGCTTGTCGAGCCCCGCCACCTCGCGCCAGGGCAACTACTTCGGCATGCTCGGCATGGCCATAGCCATGGCCACGACGCTTGGCGTCGCCAACCCGCAGCATCCGCTGACGTGGCTTCTCCTCGCCGGCGGCCTTGCCGCCGGTGGCGTCGTCGGCGCCATCACCGCCCGTCGCATCCCCATGACGGCGATGCCCGAGCTGGTCGCCGCTTTCCACTCGCTGGTCGGTCTCGCCGCCGTGTTCGTCGCCGCCGCCGCGCTCTACGCGCCGGAAGCCTTCGGGATCGGCACGAGCGGCGCCATCCACTTCGCCAGCCTCATCGAGATGTCGCTCGGCGTTGCCATCGGCGCCATCACCTTTACCGGCTCGGTCATCGCCTTCGCCAAGCTTTCCGGGCGCATGTCGGGCAAACCGATCATCCTGCCGCTGCGCCACCTCATCAACATCGCCCTGTTCGCCGGGCTGATCTATCTCATCTACCTGTTCTGCCAGTCGGGCGGCGACACCTTGCTCTTCTGGGCAATCGCTCTGACCGCAATGCTGTTCGGCGTGCTGATCATCGTTCCCATCGGCGGCGCCGACATGCCCGTCGTCGTGTCCATGCTCAACTCCTATTCCGGCTGGGCAGCCGCGGGCATCGGCTTCACCCTGTCGAACATCGCTCTGATCATCACCGGCGCACTGGTCGGCTCTTCCGGCGCGATCCTCTCCTACATCATGTGCAAGGGGATGAATCGCTCCTTCATTTCCGTCATTCTCGGCGGCTTCGGCGGCGAGACCGCTGGACCCGCCGGTGGCGGCGAGCAAAAGCCGGTGAAGCTCGGCTCTGCCGAGGACGCCGCTTACGTG
>JBAZYB010000127.1:0-11385 GCA_041659545.1 Hyphomicrobium sp. | reverse complement strand
CTGTGAGACCGGGCGCCCGGCATGGTGCATGAGGTAGTGCAACAATCGGTACTCCATGGGAGAGAGTTCGACAGGAACGCCGGCTTGCGTCACCGTGGTCGTGCGCGTGTCCAGCGCCAGGTCCCCAACCGCAAGAACGGCGCTCGCATGCTGGGTCGCACGCCGAAGGAGTGCTCGTACGCGCGCCATCAACTCTTCGATGCGGAACGGCTTGGTGAGGTAATCGTCGGCCCCGGCGTCAATCCCCTCCACCTTCTCAGACCAACCCTCGCGTGCCGTTAGAATGAGCACCGGCATCGTGCGCCCATTAGCGCGCCAGCGCTTCAGGACCTGCACGCCGTCGAGCTTGGGCAGCCCAAGGTCGAGGACGACGAGGTCAAACACTTCAGTGTCACCGAGAAACCAAGCTTCTTCTCCATCGCGGGCCCGGTCAGCGAGGTGTCCGGATGCCGCGAGCGCGCGGCAGATATCGGACCCGACCTTTTCCTCATCCTCGACGACCAGAATGCGCATTGCGCCCGTCCCACTCAGTCGCCCTCGACAATGGCGCCGGTTTTTGGATCCGCTTTGAACTCACGATAGCGTCCGCTCGGGGTCAGCAATTTGATCTCGTACAATAAGTCGCCGTCATCTTGCTCCAGCTCGACCTCAATGATCTGTCCCTCAACCTTCGTGTGGATACGGCGCAACAGCTCCTCCAGCGGCAGAACCTCCCCGCGCTCGACGAGGTCGCGGGCTCTGTCGGGGCCTAGTGATTCAGCGTGGACGGGTGCGATCGCAACCAAGCCAGCCACGATAAAGCCAAACACCCACTGCTGCCACGATGCCATCAATTCGCTCCTGCGTAAGCCGCGGCGACCTGACCGAAGGATCAACGATGAAGGCTGACAATCAGCTGACCATGTCCCCCAGCCGTTCGTCAGCGGCCGTCGGCTAGCTTCGCTTCGTTAACCCGATCCTACCTACGAGGAGATTGCAGCTATGAACACTCAGTATAGCCCGTCAGAGACGATCGTTGCTCGCGCCGCAGCCGCAAAGTCGTTGGGGAAACATCGTCTCAGAGCAGTCCCACTTGGAGATATGGCAAGGCCTTTCTCAGAGTGGCCGCGGTCGGCGCGTGTCGCCGTGGCAATGCAGCCCAGCAGACCCGCTCAGGCCCGTTCCGAGCTAGCTAAGCTGCTCGCTGGCACTGGCCTTCAAAAGGTCGACCTCGTGATTGTCGGGTTAAGCGTCGTTTGGTGCCTTGCGGCTGTCGTGCAGCAGCTCGCACATCTCTGAGACGCCGGGATGAAGTTAGTGGCTACCAACGGATCTGCATCGAGCTTCACCTGCAACACGATGGTAGACATGAGCTAAGGGGAGTGCCCTATCGCGCGGTCCTACCATTTGCGGCACATATTTGAAACGCTCCCAACAGCGGCGCTAGAGTTCGCCAATGAACCCGACACCGAGGTCGCCATGAGCAGACTCCACTTGCACCCCGAAAGTCATCTCGTCGATCGCATCGGGTGGCTCCGAGCCGCCGTGCTCGGCGCGAATGACGGGATTGTCTCTACGGCGAGCCTCATCGTCGGCGTCGCGTCGGCGGCGGCCAAACCCAGCGATATTCTCATTGCGGGTGTGGCCGGACTTGTGGCTGGGGCGATGTCGATGGCAGCCGGCGAGTACGTTTCGGTCAGCTCGCAGTCCGACACCGAGCATGCCGATCTTGCCCGTGAGCGCAAGGAGCTCAGCGAGAATGTCGGGTTCGAACGCGACGAGCTGGCCCAGATTTATGTCAACCGTGGAGTCGATGATGAGCTGGCCCGGAATTTGGCCGATCAGCTGATGGCAAAGGACGCTTTGGGTGCTCACGCTCGTGACGAACTCGGGATTTCTGAGATCAGCACGGCTCGTCCCGTACAAGCTGCACTGACGTCAGCTGCCACGTTTGCTGTTGGCGCCGCAATGCCGCTGTCGATGGTGCTCATTTCTCCTGCCGATGCGCTCGTTCCGGTCGTTTCTGTTGCTTCGCTGGCCTTCCTCGCTCTGCTGGGTGCAATCGGCGCAACGGCAGGTGGCGCCGATATTTTCAAGGCAACGGCTCGCGTGACCTTCTGGGGCGCCATGGCGATGGCTCTGACGGCCGGTATTGGGGCCCTATTCGGAACGGTGGTGTAGAAGGGGCGTCCGACGTGGCGACATTCCATATTTGTCGCGATCTTGGCCGCGCATAATGACTGCTTTGGGTCACGACCACGCATCACCTTCTTGGGTAACTTGGCTGGTCTTCCCCTGTCAGCGGACCTGATCAGCGACGGCGTCTGCCTCGGCGACCGTCGGCCGTCGACTTCAACTACTGGGACGGAGGAACCTAAGAGGTGACCTCCACCGCCCCCGCGCATCCAGATGTCACGCTGCGGCCGATCTAGCCTCAACCGCGCACGATGAGCCAATTTGCGCCACGTGGCGATGATCCGTGCCGCAGCAGCCTCCGAATATCCGCATTTGCGGGCAAGCGCGAAGCAAGTCGCGGTACTGGTGGCCGAGTTCAACCGGATCGCCGGCGTCGAGGTCCGGGGCCGAGTCCAGCTCCGCGTGGCTGCGCTTAGAAGCGTTGGCCCGGATGCCACGGATGCGGCGGATCCAAGTCCCGCCTTCTTCGAGTGTACGCCGGAAATGGGTGGGGTGCGCACAGTTGATCATGTAGTACGCCGCGTACTTCCCCGTCGCGTCGTCTACGGTTTCAATCGCCTCCTGCAGCGTTGCTCCGCTCGGCAGCAGCCCGTTGGTCTCGAGCGTGAAAGAGATGGCGACGGGAAGACCGCGCCGCTCCGCCGCAACGACGATGCCGAGCGCCTCGTTGATATTGGTCATCGTGAAGGCGGAGATCATGTCAACTTGCGTACCGGCAAGCAGCGCTATCTGTTCGTCGTGATACTCGGCTGCGGCCACTGGAGTCATCTCGGCACCAGCCACGTAGCCATCACCGCGCGGACCGATACAGCCGCTGATGACTATCGGTGTCTGGTCTTGCTCGTGGGCTAAGCGCAACTCTTCCATCAGTTCGATCGCCGCGCGATTGACCGCAGCAAGCGCCTCGCTGGAGTAGCCGAGCTTTGCGCCCCAGTCGGTGTTGGCGCGCCACGTCGGTGCCTCAAGCACAAAGCCCATCCGCGACCGGTGCGCGATGTCGATGTATGGCAGGAAGTAGTCGCTGAGCGTCTTGCGACCTTCAAGCGTGCGCAGAAGGGCGAAAGAGGCAAAATGCGGTAGCTCAAGACCGTTGTGAAATATCAACGTCGTCTCCAGCCCGCCATCCGTCAGAAATAGTCGCGAGCCGAGTTGCGGCAATGCCGTGCGATATTTGCTCATCATCATCTCACGTTATCAATCCAGTTGGCTGTTCGGGCGCATGCAGCGGCAGGGGACGGGCGGATTCCTATGCCTGGAACGTTCGCGCCGCTAGCAGACGCGTGGTACAGTTTCACAGAGGGCCTATTAGTGATTATCCGACAGCTACTTAGATCGATTTTATCGACCCGACCGACCGCTCCGGGCGCATAGCGCCGTCACCAACTTGACCGCAGGTACAGTCGCCATGCCAGCTCCAGCCCCCAAACGTAAGGGCGATGCCCGCGAACGCATTCTCGAATTCGCCGAAGCGTCAGTGCTGGAAAAAGGGTTCGACGCAACGTCGATTGACGAGCTGATTTCCGCCGTCGGCATCACCAAGAGCGGCTTCTTCTATCATTTCCGGGACAAGACCGAACTCGCGCGTGTGCTGCTCGCGCGTTACATCGAGCGTGAGACGGCGATGTTCGACGAACTTTTCGGTCGCGCCGATCAGCTGACCGACGACCCGCTTCACGGCTTCCTCGTCGGCCTCAAAATGTTGGCCGAGCTCGTCGCAGACTTGCCGAATGGCCATCCCGGTTGCCTGATTGCGTCCTACTGCTACCAGGACCGGCTCTTCGACCAGGAAGTACGAGACCTCAACGCTCAGTCCGTACTGCTGTGGCGTGCCCGGTTCCGTGCCCAGCTGGACAGGATCGCTGAGCACTATCCGCCGCGTATCCACATTGATCTCGACGACCTCGCCGACATGCTGTCGGCGGTCGCCGATGGCGGCATCATCCTGTCCAAGGTCCTACGCGACCCGGATGCAATGCCGCGCCAGATCCTGCTCTACAGAGACTTTGTGAAGGCGGTGTTCGCAGGCACGTGATCCACTTGGGCTTGGTGTTCTAGTGCGCGGGGCGTCCATTGCTCCCGGTTATGAATAGGTCGCCGGCTTGGGCCGACGCGGTCAAGTTCCGAGCCCACAATTTGCAGAGGATGATGGCAATAACGATCTGTTGCCGTACCCGCAATCGGCGTGCGGTCCAGCTTCTGCTTGGCCAAGATCGAAGTTGCCGTCCGCCGCCTCACAATCGAAGTCGTTAGTGCGATCAGGCCTCGGAAGACGGACATCTAACAGCCGGTTCACCTCCATGAGCCGACCAATTCGGCGATCAACAGGGAGCGCCGACCGCCTACTGAGAAATGGCGGCTTTTGGGACTTTTCTCAAGTTTCAGAGGTGGCGCGCGGCCCAACGCGGACCGCCGAGCGCTTGCAGGTTTGAGACAAAAACCCTGGGCTGGCATTGGGCCGGTAAATTGATTCGGCAGGAGGGTGCCTTACCTGAAAATGCCCATCTGGGATCTAGTGTTTTCAGGGGATTGGCGTGCAATGAGCACGTATGAATGGCCAGGAAAGGGGCGGAGCAGCTGACTTTTAATCAGAGGGTCTGCGAAAAAAGTATAAGCAATACAATAACGTGTGTTGATGCGGCCGAAAGCAGCTGACCCTTAATCAGCGGGTCGACGGTTCAAATCCTTCATCACCCACCATCTCTCACTCCGTTACGGACGAGTTCCTCCAGTCGGTCGAGGTCCATAAGGTGCGTAATGGGGTCCACATCGACAAATACCGGTGTCGCGCCGACAGCTCGTAGTGCGGTCGAGCAATAGAAACCCACGTTGGCCCGGTGTCTGCGCTGCAAGGTCGGGCGCTCAGGCCGCGAAGCGATCGACCTGCTGCGGCGGGAGAGTCAGGCTCTGCGTCGGAACGCGTCGATGCAACAGAAGCCGGCCGAGCCATCTGTGTAGGGGCGCCTCAATCCGATGGTGGATCAGCACCCCGAAGCCGATCCCCGTCGCCGCGAAGACACAGAACCACGCGTAGCCGCTATTGCCGAACACCCCGAAATAAATGCAGACCGCCGACATTACGGCGAAGAGCAGCTGATGCGTCAGATAGAGGGCGTATGACGCGTCGCCGACCCGCTGCAGCCAGCGCGGCATCAGCCAGATCCGGCTGAGTTCAAGAGCGAGCGCACCATAGATAATCAGCGCTGACGGCAAACCGAGGAAGAAGGCGCGCGCCCACGGCGTGAGGGGGATCCATCCACCCGTCAGCCGCACGATATAAGCGCCCGCAAGCAAGCTCACGCCCCCAAGGAGCAGGACCTGAATGCCATACGCATGCACGCCTCGCTTCAGCAGCAGCGCAATGACGACACCGAACATGAATTCAAAGATGAGCGCCGAGAAGACGGGATGATGAATCCACGTGCCGCCCATCGCAAATCCAGCAGCGATGGCGATTCCAACGCCGCCGAACCAGATCATCAGTCCGCCCGTGATATGCCGCGGTGCGAGCAGCACCACGACTGCGGCCACGGCATAGAAATACACCTCGTAGACCAGCGTCCATGCCGCCAAAATGCGATCATTCGGAAGTGCGGCGAGTAGCAGGAGTAGTGCGGGATTGCGATGCTTGATCCAATCGGGATGTAGGCTGACCAACGGCGCGACGACGAGTATCAATGACGCCGCGGCGAAGACGATCCAGTAAATTGGATAGATGCGGATTGCGCGCTTGATGGCGAAGTCGCGTGCGACCCGCCAACGTCCGCGGGAGGATGCTCCCAACCCGTCGAAACTTGCCACCGTGGCGATAATGAATCCGGAGATGACAAAGAACAGGTCGACGCCAGCGGGCCCCACGGAATCCAGAACCGAAGCCAGCAGCGTGGAGCGAACCGGAGGGATGGGCCAGACGGCGTGAACCAACATAACCATCAATGCGGCAACGCCGCGCATCGCCTGCAGGTTTACGAATGTGAGTCGCCCAGCTGGGCGGGACGTTGTCCGCGCCGGCCAGAAGTCACCGAACAGTAACGGAGCCATGCTCCGAAGCTTCTCAGTCGCCGACAACGGCAACACCCCCTGAATTCCGGCCGGCTTGACGCTAGCGAGGTGCCTAAGGCAGGGCAATCTCAGCCTCGCGTCGGTCTTCCAGCCCGGAATATTTCCGTGGAACACGGTATTGAGGCAACATTCGCCAGCCCATGAGCCGATCGCGGCCCTGTCGAAACGACAGACAGTCCCCGCAGCGCAATGAAATCAGCCCCTCACACGTGCCCCGCGTCTCCATGTAGCGATACCGCCGGGTAGGCGCCGATCGTGCCGTCTGGCTACAATGGCGCCAATGACGTTACCGCTAGCAAGGTCATGAGGAGTTTGTCGTGTCCGCACTTCGCAATACCCCGCTTGCTGCAGCATGTGCTCTCTGTGGGCTTCTGCTTGCCACGCCGCAGTGGAACCGCGCCGCCGCACATGATGAACATCAGCACGCTGCGCATGCAGACCACGCTTTTGCCGCGGGAGAGCCGGGCACGACAAAACTTGCCCACCGCATCGTCGAGATTGTCCTCAACGACGCCGGCGGCGACATGGTGATATCGCCGGATCGGCTCGAGGTAAGCCGCGGCGAGCAGGTGATGTTCGTGCTCAAGAACGCTGGCGCCATCGACCATGAATTCCTTATCGATACGATCGCGAACAACGCCGCGCACCAAGTGCAAATGGCCGCCAACCCCGATATGCACCACGACGATCCGAACGGCCGCCGTCTGAAGCCGGGCGAGACCGCTGAACTGATCTGGCGCTTTACCAGACCCGGCAGCTTCGAGATGGCCTGCCTGATCCCCGGTCACTACGAATCCGGAATGAAGGGCGCCATCGTCGTGAAGTGAGCGGCGAGCCGACGCCAACCTGCTGCGACGACACCGTCGCCGCGGAAAGCTGGCTGCGGATGCAACCTATTGCTCCGTCGAGGGCAAACCCCAGCCCGGCGCCCGCGTGACGTGCCGCAGTCGCCTGCGCACCACTCTTTAATGCTTACCGGCGATCCTAAGATTTGAGCAAAGGTGTGTTGACGCCTTGGAGAAAGTGGCCATTCGCCGGTCCGGGCGACCTGGCGATGACAAGTGATTGCGGGGCGCCCCCGGGCGATAAGACCCTTCTTCACCAACCGGGTTCTTGCCACTTTCTCAATTCATTAAGGGCTCCTCACGAGGGGGCGCTTAGGAGCGGCGATGTTGCGGTGGGTTTCAGTTGTTGGCGTTTTGGGCGGGGTCGGCGCGGCGGTAGCTGAGCCGGTCCGAATGACGTCCGACGATATCAATCGCGTCATGCAACCGGGCGCCGTCCTGGCGATCGATACTCCGCTGCGCATTTCGATTCCGGTCAAAGTCGCCTCCAACGGCATCGTCTCCGGCGAGGCGGGCGCGCTGGGTCTGACCCTTGGCGCCATCAAGGACCGCGGGCGCTGGTGGACCGAAGGCGATCAACTCTGTGTAAAATGGTTTCGCTGGTTCGATGCCAAGGCGCGGTGCATTTCGCTGCAGCGCGACGGTAGCAAGGTCTACTGGCAGGAGAACAGCGGAGAGACTGGCACCGCCACCATAACCGAGGCCCCCACGGCTATTGTCGCGGCCCCGCCGCCGAAGCGTGAGCGCGTCGTCGAGACGGCCGCCCTCGACGGCCCGCCACCTGCTATGGCGCTCGGTCGCGGTCTGCCCACCCCGGACTTCGCCGCATCGCCGGAACCTCCGCCAAGAAAGATCGTCCGCCAGCCCGAACCCGCAAAGCCGGTCGTTCGCGCGCCCGTTAAGGCCGCCGTCGCGCCAAAAGTCCGGCCAGCCGCGCCGCGCAAGGAGCAACGCCAAGCCAAGGCCTCGATCGGCGCGGTCGCCCCTGCGGTCTCCCGGCGGGCCCCGCCAGCCCAACGTGACGAGCCGGTCACGGCGTCGTCCTCGGGACGCACCGAGCCGTCATTTCGCGTCTCGCGCGTTGTTGACGGTGATATCCTCAACGTCCGCAACGGACCTTCCGAGTACCACCCCGCCGTGGGAACCATTCCTGCCCGCGGCCGCGGTGTGCAGATCGTCGGCGTTTGCCAGGATCTCTGGTGCCCCATTCGCCACGGACGGCTCAAAGGTTGGGTGAACCGCTACTATCTCGCTGAGGACGTGGACCGGACGGCAGCCTCCCGTCGCTAGAGCGGCACGCTGGACGGCGACGTTTCCGCTGCTTTGTTCAGTCTTTGCTAAGCATCGTCTGCAAAATGGTCGTCTCAGGGCCTATTGCCGCGCGCGCGACGGCAAGCTTTTGACGCCCCGGGGATCGAAGACATTCCCTATATATATCAGTCTCTTATCGAGCCGAACGCCGTACAGTCAGGCGTCGCGACGGTTAATACGCGTACGCAAATTATAAACGCTTCGACGCTCAACCTACCTCGGACGCGGGGCGCCTAGCCCCTTGATTTCGCGCGCATGTCGGGCGGGGGAGGGGGAGACGGTGGTCCGAGTTATGCAGTTGCCACTCCACGACTGGCATTCCCTCTCACGTATCGCAATTCACCTGCGCGAGAACGGGAGCCGCAGCGCCTCGGTTTGGGACGCTGTCCCAGGCGGGATCGACAGCAGCTGCGGAACGGGTGGCTCGAAGAGTATCGCGTTAATGACTGAGAGTGTTCGCCCAATCCACCGCGACGATGTCCCGGCAGTGGCCGAGATGTTCACGCGCGTCTTCATGAAGCGCCGTGCTGCCGCCGGCGTCGCGCTTTACGCATACCTTGAAGACCTTCTTTTCCCAGCCTCGGGGGGTGAGCCCCGCTCGCGCGTCTTCGTCGACGCGGCAGGCGGCGTACGTGGCTTCATCGGCGTCTGGCCACGGCGCATGGTTCTTGAGGGACGTACGATCGAGGCGGCCGCAGCGGGCTCGCTGATGGTCGACCACCCCGAGACGTATCCGACCGCGGGCGCGCGCCTGCTGCGCTCGTATCTATCCGGGCCGCAGGACTTATCGTTCAGCGAGACGGCGAACGCGATTTCTCAGCGCATGTGGGAAAAAGTGGGCGGCGAACGGTTGCCGGTCGCGAGTTTAGATTGGCTCCGCGTCCTCAGTCCGGCTGGCTTCTCCGTTGCGACGGCGAGCCGGGCGTTCCGTCCACTCTGGATGATGCGCCCCCTCGCGGCAGGGATCGATCGCGTCATCGAGGCAGCGGGCAGCAACCCGTTCGTGCTTGCCGGAGATACGGCAGGCTTTCGCGACGCCGACGCCACGCAGTCCGAAATTCTCCAGCTCATTCCCGAGTTGAGCCGCGCCTACCAGCTGCGCCCCGATTGGCACTCCCCCGAACTGGAGTTGCTGCTCTCCCACGCGCAGACCAAGGAACGCTACGGCGAATTGCACAGCCGCATCGTTTACGCGCAGCGCACGGGAAATCCTGTCGCCTGCTACCTCTATTACGCGCGTCGCGGCGACACCGCCCGCGTGCTGCAAGTGCTCGCACAGCCCGAGGCAACCGGCGCGGCGCTGGATAGTCTATTTCGCCATGCAGCCGCGCTGGGCTGCGTCGGTGTGCGTGGCCGCTCCGATCCCGGACTGCTCGATGCGCTCGTTTCGCGCCGATGCGTTCTCTACTCAGGGGCGGCCATGGTCATTCACGCGCGCAACAAGGCGCTCCTCGATGAGGTGCGCCGGTCGCGGACTTTGCTCTCCGGCCTCGCCGGTGAGTCGTGGAATCGTCTCATTGGCGGAAGCTTTGCGTAGCGAGCGCTGCGGCGCTGGAGTCTGACATGTGCGGAATTGCTGGATACTACCGTTTGCCCGTCGCCCGCGATGAAGGCGGCGACTTGCTCGAGCGCATGATCGGCACACTGGCGCATCGCGGTCCCGACGGCAGCGGAACATATCTCACCGACGCTTTGGGTCTGGCCCATTCGCGCCTCAGCATCGTCGATATTGACGGCGGTCGCCAGCCGATGAGCAACGAGGACGGCAGCGTCTGGATTACCTTTAACGGCGAGATATTCAACTATGTCGAGCTGCGCGAAGAACTCATCGCGCGCGGACACATCTTCAAGACCAGCTCCGACACCGAGGTGATCGTTCACCTCTACGAGGAACGCGGCACCGATTGCGTCGAGGCGCTCAACGGCGATTTCGCCTTCGCCATTTGGGATCAGAAGCGTCAGCGCCTGATGCTTGCCCGCGATCGTGCCGGCGTGCGACCCCTCTACTACACCGAGCGCAATGGCGGGATCGCCTTTGCCTCCGAGGTCAAGGCACTGCTCGAGGTTCCCGGTGTCGCCGCCGAGCTCGACCCAATTGCCCTCGATCAGATGTTTACGTTCTGGTTTCCACTCGCCCCTCGCACGCCCTTCAAGGACATCTCCGAGTTGCCGCCCGGGCATGTGCTCGTTGCCAATTCCGACGGCGTCAAGACACGTCAGTATTGGCAGTTCTCCTATCCTGACGCCGCCGAGGACCGCCCCGTCTCTGCGCGCGAGGAAGCCCGTCTGACCGAAGAGGTACGCGACCTGCTCCTCGACGCAGTGCGCATTCGCATGCGCGCCGACGTCCCTGTCGGTGCCTATTTGAGCGGCGGTCTCGATTCATCCATCACCACCGCTGCCATGCACAGCTTCGCGCCCAATCAGCTTCGCTCGTTCTCCGTCGCCTTCGAGTCGGCCGAGTACGACGAGAGCATTTTCCAGGAAGAGATGGTCGCCGCGCTGGACCTCAAGCACTCTGTTACGCTCTGCCGCGACGAGGATATCGCCTGCGCACTTCCCGAACTCATTCGCCATACCGAGCGCCCCATCATGCGCACGGCTCCAGCGCCTATGCTGCTCCTCTCGCGACTGGTGCGTGATAACGGCGTCAAGGTTGTCATGACGGGCGAGGGCGCCGATGAGGTGTTCGCCGGCTATGACGTTTTCAAGGAGGCGAAGGTCCGCCGCTTCTGCGCCGCGCAGCCCAACTCGCGATTGCGGCCGTTGCTGTTGCGCAAGCTCTATCCCTACATGCCGCGGCTCCAGGGGCAGTCGCAGCGCTATCTGGAAGCGTTCTTCGGTGGTCAGCAAGGCGCGCTCGACGACTCGCTCTATTCTCACCTGCCGCGCTTCCGCACCAGCGCTGCCGCCAAGGGCTTCTTCTCTGCCGATATGCGCGCCCAGATCGGAGACTACGACGCGGTTGCGGACCTCCGCGATCGCTTGCCGGCTG
>JBAZYB010000126.1:0-11637 GCA_041659545.1 Hyphomicrobium sp. | reverse complement strand
CAGATCAATCAGGCCGCCACCGCGTGCCGGAATTGCTTTTTTTGCTAGATTTGCACTGGCGGCGACTCCCAGTGCGTCAGTCGCCGAGCGTCGTGGCGACGATCCACCAGTCGGGATGGGCTGCGCGCAAGTGGTCTGCGGCAGCGCGGGCGCGGGTCGCATCGGCAAACAGGCCGTAAGTCGTCGGGCCGGCACCGGAGAGGCTGACGTACAGGCAATCAGGGCGCGCGGCTAAGGCCGTCTCGGCGGCGGCGCTAGCCGGCAGCAAGGCATGAGCGGGCGCACGCAAGTCGTTGCCGATCCCGCGCATATATTGGATGAGCTCGGCTTGGCCGGCGAAGGTCGGCAGCGGCGCAGGCGGATCGCAATGCTCTCGCGCGGGCGCCTCTAGCTGCGCAAAGACCGAGCGCGTTTTCTCGAGCGGCGCGGCAGCTAGCGGGCACACCAGCACGGCGTCGAGCCGCGGCAACGCTGTGACAGGCTCTATATGCTCGCCCGTGCCCCAGACGAAAGACGCACGGTCAGCGAGGCAGACGGGCACATCGGCGCCGAGCGACGCGGCGATCGCCAACCAGTCGACGCTGCTCAATGGGTTGAGGCGACGCACGGCACGCAGCACGGCGGCGGCATCCGCCGATCCGCCGCCGATGCCGGCAGCAATCGGAAGATGCTTGTCCACCTGTACGGCACCGGTGACCAGCGTGGGATCTGCTGTCACGAGGCGTTCGAGCGTGGTGTCGATCAGGTTGCGGCCGGAAATGGCACCGATGTATTGGCCCGACATGCGCACCGACGGTGTCGGGCCGGGTGTCAGACGAACATTGTCGCCAACGTCGGCGAAGACGATCAGGCTTTCGAGAAGGTGGTAGCGGTCGGCGCGGCGCCCGAGCACACGGAGCGTCAGGTTGATCTTAGCGCGGGCGCGTTCTGCGATTGGTGGCATCGGCTCCGACCGTAATAACGAAACGGCCCCGACGTAAACTCGGGGCCGTTGCGAGGGCATGCTGGCGATGGCCGGCGGAGTTACTCAACCAGGGCCGGATTGAGCTTAGTCTCCTTGCGGCGCTTCTGCTGTATCCGGCGCATCGTCTCGCGCGGACCGACGCGCGCTTCGACGCTCGGCGGCAGCCCATCGACGAGCTTCTTCTTGATCTTCTCAGTCTCTTCAGGCTCGGGATCGAGGGTGAGTGCCTGGTCCCACTGGAACTTGGCCTCGCGCTCGCGCCCAACGCGCCACAGCGCATCGCCAAGGTGATCGTTGAGGACCGGATCCTGCGGCTTCAGCTCGACGGCACGCTCGAGGAAGCGCACGGCTTCGGCGTAGTTGCCGGTCTTGTAGTGCGCCCAGCCGAGGCTATCGACGATGTAGCCGTCGTCCGGCTTCAGGGCGACCGCCTTCTCGATGAGCGCCATGCCGTCCTTGAGATTACGGTTCTGGTCGATCCAGCTGTAGCCCAGATAGTTGAGCGCCAAGGGCTGGTCTGGGTACAGCTCAAGCGCCTTCTTGAGATCGGCTTCGGCGGCTGGCCAGTTTTTCAGGCGCTCGTAACATGTGCCGCGCGAGTAGAAGATGCTCCAGTGGCGCTTGTCCGGCTCCGGGATCAGCTTGATCGCCTTGGTATAGATCTCGGCGGCCTCGCCGTAACGCTTGCGCGAGCGCAGAATGTTGCCCAGCGCATCGAGCGGCTTCAGGTCGTCGGGGCTGGTTTTGATGAGCTGCTCGAGCAGCACCTTTGCCTCATCGGACTTCTCGAGCGAGTTGAGATCGAATGCCTTGCGGATGTCGATGGCGGGCTGCAACGCGCCTCCGGGCGGAATGCGGTTGTAGGCATCGATGGCATCCTGATAGCGCTGCCCCGTCTCGTAGGCGCTCGCGAGTGCTGCCAGGGCGAACGGGTGGTCGGGCTGTGAGTAAAGCGCCAGCTGCAGGTAGAGGATACCCATGCTGAGGCCGCCTTCGCTCGTCAGCGCCTCGCCCAGTCCGTAGAAGACCTCGGCCATGCCCTGCGCGGGTGTGGTGACGAGAAGCTCATTCTTCTTTCCGGGACCGATCTGCTCACGCAGCTCGCGCACCAGAACGTGCGGCTCAGCCTGGGAGCGCTCGGTCTGCTGGTCGAGGATCTCGTTGGCGAGTTTCAGGTTGCCGGAACGCGCCGCGTGGCGGGCGTAGGCGAGAGCAATGCGCAGCGTGGTTGCATCCTGGCGCATCGAATGCTCGAAGGCCGCTTCCGCTTCCTTCGGATGGTTGAGCACGTCGGCAATGAGCGCTTTGTGATAGTTGAGATAGAACTGCGCCCATTCCGCCTGCTTGGGCATGTCCAGCAGCTTCATCGCGCGCTGCGCGTTGCCGGCGGCAGCGGCCGTCCAGGCCCGAGCGAGCGCGCTCGTCAATTCGCCGATCGGGCCATCGCTCGCCTTGCGGAATTCGTTCTCGGCGGTTTTGTAATCGTCACTCTTGAACGCATCGAGACCAAGCAGGAGGTGCGCTATGCGATTGTTGGCGTCCTTGGCGACGAGTTTTCGCGCCAGCGGCACGGCCCGATCCCAATGACCCTCGGTGGCCTCCGTCTGGAAGGCCTGCTCGATGAGGACCGTGTTGGAAGGATCGAGGGCAAGAGCGCTGCGGTAGAAGGACGATGCACTGTCGCTGTCGTTGGAGCCCTTGGCGACGTTAGCCGCCAGGTAACTGCCGAGCAATGAATGAGCGTCCGTCTCTGTGGTGAAATCCGTTGTGGCTTGCGCGGCGCCAACGCCTATCGTGAGAAGGCTTACGGCGGCTACCGATAAGTGCAACACCTTGCGAAGGCTGGCCCGCATTCAAACTGATCCTTCTAGGATGACGACCGGAGCTGATTCCCACCGCGCCACTAGAGTAGCAAATAACGCGGCGATTTGGCGACCTCGGCCAGTCGGGTAATATTGGAAGTGCAAATCTCGGACCGTCATCGCGTCCCCGGCACAAGAACCAGTAGGCTCACATGCCGGCGTAGTTCGGGCCGCCCCCACCTTCAGGGCAAGTCCAGTCGATGTTCTGACTCGGGTCCTTGATATCGCAGGTCTTACAGTGCACGCAGTTCTGGGCGTTGATCTGGAAACGGGGATCCCCACCGGGCTCGACGACGATCTCATAGACCCCCGCCGGACAGTAGCGTTGAGCAGGCTCGGCAAATTCGGGCAGGTTGATGGCAATCGGCACTTCTGGGTCGGTAAGCTTAAGGTGAACCGGCTGGTTTTCCTCATGGTTCGTGCCCGAGAATGACACGCTGGTCAGCCGGTCGAAGGTCAGAACGCCGTCGGGCCTGGGGTAGGCAATCTGCTTGGAGTCCTCGGCGCGCTTCAAGGTCGCGTAGTCGGGTTTTTTGTGGCTGAGCGTGAACAGGCCGCCCGGAAAAATCGTGTTCAGCCACATGTCGAGGCCGCCCAGCGCGATGCCAAGGTATGTGCCGAAACGTGACCAAAGCGGCTTGGCGTTGCGGACCGGCTTCAGGTCGGCGGCGATTTCGCCTTCGAGCACCGATTTCTCATAATCATCAAGGGTGTCTTGGGCGCGGCCCTCGGCGATGGCGGCGAAGGCTGCCTCGGCGGCGGCCATACCTGAGAGAATGGCGTTGTGGCTGCCTTTGATGCGCGGCACGTTCATGAAGCCCGCGCCACAGCCCAGCAAAGCGCCACCGGGGAAGACGAGCTTGGGAATCGATTGCCAGCCGCCTTCTGTGAGCGCACGTGCGCCATAGCCAATGCGCTTGCCGCCCTCGAACGTGTCGCGGATGGCAGGATGCGTTTTGAAGCGCTGGAACTCCTCGTACGGCGACAAGTAGGGGTTTTGGTAGTTGAGGTGCAGGACGAAGCCGACGGAGACGAGATTGTCGCCGTAGTGATAGAGGAACGACCCGCCGCCGGTACGATCGTCCAACGGCCAGCCGAAGGAATGCTGGACCAGTCCGGGGCGATGCTTCTCGGGGGCGATGCGCCAAAGCTCCTTGAGACCGATGCCGTACTTCTGCGACTCGCGGCCATCGGTAAGGCGGAACTGCTCGATCAGGCCCTTAGTCAGCGAGCCGCGTGCGCCCTCGGCGAAGAGCGTGTACTTGCCGTGCAGCTCCATCCCGCGCACGAAACTGTCGGTCGGCTGTCCGTCGCGCCCGACGCCCATGTCGCCGGTCGCAACACCAACCACCGCGCCGTTCGGGTCGTAAATAACTTCGCTCGCGGCAAAGCCCGGATAGACCTCAACGCCGAGTTCGGCCGCCTGCTCGCCGAGCCAGCTGCACAGGGCGCCGAGACTCGTGACGTAGTTGCCGTGATTGCTCATCAGCGGCGGCATAAAGATGTTCGGCAGCCGCAGCGCCTTCGTGGCGGTGAGAAAATAGAAGCGGTCTTCGGTCACCGCCGTCTCGATGGGGGCGCCCTTTTCCTTCCAGTCGGGGATGAGCCGATTGATGCCCTTCGGATCGATGACGGCGCCCGAGAGAATGTGCGCACCAACGGCAGAGCCCTTTTCGACGACGACGACGGAGATTTCGCTGCCGGCATCGGCGGCAAGCTGCTTCAACCTTATGGCTGCGGCCAGACCCGCCGGTCCGGCGCCAACGATTACCACGTCGAACTCCATCGCCTCTCTCGGCGGCAGCTCGGCTGCGATCTCGGCGTCGGCCATCTTTGGGTTCACCTCGCTGTCGTGGAACTTTCAAATTTCTCTAAAGTGGTCGTAGGTCTCTCGGGGTATTAGCGTCAAGCGCCGTAGGGCCGCGATTTTGCCGCGACGTGCCCGTCGGCGTCCGCGATGGCGCTGTCGGGCACGTGCACGGTGCTATAGGGTACGCCATGATCGACGACGAGATTCCGCAGAATGCCGCGGGTCGCATTCTTGCCTGGTACTCAGCCATGGGCGTCGACGCCGCTGTGGCCGACGAACCGTTCGATTGGCTTGCGCGCGGCGAAAACGCCCCCGGCGCCGGGTTTGTTTTGCTGGGCGCGGAAGCCCGGGCGGTGCCGCAGCCGTCCCTTATCGCGCATGGTGCGGGCACAGCAGCCCCATCGCGTCCTCCGCTTACGACGCCATCCACTCCAATCGCTAAGCCGGCACGCCAGTTCCCCGCTCGGGCACCCGCAGCACCCGGCGGGGAGGTGACGGCAGATCTTGCGGCGGTCAAATCGCTCGCCGATCTGCGGCAGCAGCTGGAAACATTCGAAGGGTGCGGACTGAAGGCGACGGCCAAAAATCTGTGCCTCTACAGGGGCGCCGAGCAGGCGTCGCTAATGATCATCGGTGAGGCGCCGGGACGTGACGAGGACATGGAGGGTAAGCCCTTCGTCGGCCGCGCCGGTCAACTGCTTGACAAGATGCTTGCGTCAATCGGCATGGGCGAGGAGAGCGTCCACATCACGAACATCGTCTATTGGCGCCCGCCCGGCAATCGCACGCCGACGCCGCAGGAGGCGCTCGCCTGCCGGCCGTTCCTGGAGCGGCAGGTTGCGCTGGTGCGGCCCAAAGTCGTGCTTGCGCTCGGCGGCGCGGCGGCAAAGCATGTGTTCGACGTCGCTGAAGGCATCATGCGCGTCCGCGGCAAGTGGCGCGAGATCGACATGGGCGGCTACAAAGTGCAGGCCATGGCGAGCCTGCATCCCGCGTACCTCTTGCGCACGCCCGCGGCCAAGGGCATGGCGTGGCGTGACCTGCTAGCCGTCAAGGCAGCGCTGAAATAGCGAAGAAGCAGAAATGGCAAAGATCGACGAGAGCTTCGAATTCAAACCGCTGCGCATTGCAACGCTCACCGTTTCCGATACGCGCGACAAGGCAACCGACAAATCCGGCAATGTGCTCGAAGAGCTGATCCGCGGCGCCGGCCACGCGCTAGTGAAGCGCGAGATCGTCACCGACGACATCACTGCGATCCGCGCCAAGGTGGAAAGCTGGATTGCCGATCCGGGCGTCGATGTAGTGATCACGACAGGCGGCACGGGCTTCACGGGGCGAGATGTAACGCCGGAAGCGGTGAAGCCGTTGTTCGAAAAAGAGATCGAGGGCTTTTCAGTGATCTTCCACATGCTCTCGTTCAAGAGCGTGGAAACGTCGACCATCCAATCGCGCGCTTGCGGGGGGACCGCCAACGGAACCTATGTATTCTGTCTGCCAGGCTCTCCAGGCGCCTGCCGGGATGCCTGGGACGGCATTCTGAAGTGGCAGCTCGATAGCCGCCACCGGCCGTGCAATCTCGTTGAGATCATGCCGCGCATGAAAGAGTCGAAGGCGTAGCCGGTCCGGCTCAGTTTCTAGCGCAGCGGTAATTCACGCGCTCACCCGGCCGCGCTCCATGGCGGTGCGTTCCAAGGTTGCGTTGGCGCTTTCGAAAAGTGCCGCGGCGAGCTGGCCACCCACGGCCAAGATAAGCCCGAAGAACACTGCGGGAAGACCAAGCATTACGCCCAACGGTGCGCCGAGCAGCGCTATGGCCGACAATTCGCCGACGAACCCGGCAATACCGGCGATTGCAGCAAGGACGCCCGAGAGCAGTGTCACCCAGCCCAGACCGCTCAGGGTGTGGGCAAAGAACCTTGCGGCGCGGAAGCGCTCGTGGAAGGCCGTCGGTTGCGGGTTCGCCTGAGCGTGCTGACGCGAAATGATCTGCGGCAGTGCGCCAGAGACCGAGGCATCGGCGTGGTGATCGTCCTGATGGTCGGCGTGATATTCGTCGTGCTGGGGGTTGTTCGCTACGTTGTAGACCCGCTGGTCCGGCGGCGGTGGCCCGGAAGCAGCCGGCGCGTTCCCTGTCGTTCCCGTGGCGCCGGCCTCGCGGTTGCGCGCGACACGTGCCTCGCCCCAGCGCCATTCGGCAATACGGAAAAGACCCTCGCGGGCCACTTGCGCTTCGGCGGTTCCGCCGTGCTGCTCAACGAGATGACGATAGAACTGGAGGGCATAATCCATCTTGCCCTCGGCTTCTGCTCGCCGTGCGGCTTGAAGCACCTGCACGGGCGTAAACTGCACCGACGTCTGGACCATCACGCAAACCCCCTAACGCTCACTCGAGCGATGCAAGGATACCACTGTCAATTACCGATGTCCGCAATAACGCGGCGCCCCACGCGTCCTAACCACAATCTTTGCTAACACCCGCTCCGACAGATTGTCGCGGGCCTCTCTCACTAAAGATCATCCGGCGATGCGATACGCTCGATGTGCAGCCCCGGAAAACCAACCAGCGTTTCGGCGAGGGGTCCGCCTGCACTGGCGCGCGGACGCGCCTGCACCTCGACGAGCCAATAGCCGCGAGCACCGCGTGCCTTCAGTGCTGCACCGACATGCTCAACCTTGAACTTCGGCACGCCACTGCCGACGACGAGAACGGGAAATTCAAGCGGCATGTCGCTGACGCGCGGCAAGTCGCCGTTGCCACTGACGACCTCACCGGCCGTTTGGCGGTCGATGCAGATGAGGCGGCCCGAGGTGGGCCTTCCCACCGGCTTGCTGCGCCGGATCGGCGAGGCACGCGGCGGAAGCGGTAGGGAGATGAGGCGTGAAGACGGCGTAACGGACACAGCTTTTACCCCCGTAAGCGCTGAGCGACTAAGTCATCCACATCTAACGGCAAAATTACGGCCGTGCGAGAGCCGCGGGGCTGCATCTTGCACCGTGGCTGCTTTTTTCCGCTCAGGTGCGGGCGCGGGCAGTGGGAATATGCAGGCTATAGAGGATGCGCTGTCCGACGTTGCCAAGCGCACTACGGAGGTAGCCGTCCTGGCGGTAGCGGGCAGCATTGCTGACGGCACGACTCGATAGCAACTTCACGTGGCGCTTGCCGAGGCGGCGGGCGAGGTCGATGTCCTCCATCATCGGTAGGGGACGATGTCCGCCCAGCTCGTCGTAGCGGCGGCGCGGTATGAGCAGGCCCTGATCGCCGTAGGGTAGCCCGAAGAGGGCGCACCGCATGCGCACGATGGCTTCCAGTGTGCGCGGGGCGAAGCCTTCATCGTCGACGGCGAAGCGAAACGCCGCCGCGGCGCTGCGCGAAGCGCCCCGATCAACCCGCTGCATGAAGGCGTCCGCCTCGCGTTCCCAGCCGATGTCGAGAACGGTGTCGGCGTTGAGAAACAGCAGCCAAGGATGGCGCGCGGCCGCGGCGCCGGCGCGTAACTGCGCGCCGCGGTTGGGCGGCGCGATAATGAGCTCGGCGCCGGCGTGATCGACAATCTCACGCGTGCGGTCGGTGGAGCCGCCATCGACCACGATGACCTCGCGCACGATCCCCTCAAGGGCCGCCGGCACGAGCGCGGTGAGCGTCGCGGGCAACTCCTCTTCGGCGTTCATGGCGGGAATTACGACGGAGATCATCGGGTCTTCCTGCCATGGGCTACGCAACCACAACAACCGCAAATGCTGCTTTGCCTGATTAGTGGACGCATGTTCTTGATTTGTTCGCGATGCTGAGGTAGATCGCTAACGAGAAGGCCAAAGGGAAACAGCCAGTGGGCAAGCGGCAGCGCGAGAACCGGAACATCGAGGCGACGCCGGGCGGGCTGGTCGACGACGACCGTCGGCGCGGGCGCGGGGCGCGCTCCAATCACACGGGGCGTTTCGAGGGCGAACGGCGCGAAGCCTTCGACGACGGCTGGGAGGGGCTCGGCGAGCTCGACGCCTTCAAGACGACGGTGTTCGACGATCCGGCGCGCACCATCATCACGCGCAACGACAGCCCCGACATTTCATTCGACCGCTCCATCAATCCGTATCGGGGATGCGAGCACGGCTGCATCTACTGTTTCGCGCGTCCGACGCACGCCTACCTCGGCCATTCGGCAGGATTGGACTTCGAGACCAAGCTCTATGCGCGCACCAATGCGGCGCAGCTGTTGGAACGCGAGCTGGCCAATCCGCGCTATGAGCCGGCATGCATGGCGATCGGCACCAATACTGATCCCTACCAGCCGATCGAGCGCGAGCGGAGCATCATGCGCTCCATTCTGGAAGTGCTCGAGCGGACCAGCCATCCGGTGGGCATCGTTACCAAGTCGGCGCTGATATCGCGCGACATCGACATCCTGTCGCGCATGGCAGAGCGGGGCCTAGCGCGCGCGGCGCTATCAATCACGACGCTGGATGCAAAAATAGCCCGCGCCATGGAGCCTCGCGCACCGACGCCGAAGCGGCGGCTCGACGCGGTACGTCAGCTGGCCGAAGCCGGCATTCCCACTACCGTCATGGTGGCGCCGATCATTCCCGGACTAACCGACGCGGAAATCGAGCGGATCCTCGATGCGGCGAAGGAAGCAGGGGCACGCTCTGCCGGCTATGTGATGCTGCGCCTGCCGCTGGAGATCAGTGTTCTTTTCCGCGAGTGGCTGGAAAGCGCGTTTCCAGGCCACGCGGCGCGCGTCATGCACCTCGTGCAATCAATGCACGGCGGACGCGACTACACCTCCGAGTTCGGCCTACGCCAACGCGGTGCGGGGCCATACGCTGAGCAGATCGGCGTTCGATTTCGCTTGGCTGTCAAACGCTTGGGTCTCAACCAAGACCGCGCGTCGCTGCGCACCGACCTGTTCCAGCGCCCCGTGCTCGCAGGGCAACAAATGGCGCTTTTCTGATGGTTTTCCTCAGCGACGTGCGCATGTCGCTTTGACTTGACGCGCCGGCGGGCCGAGCGTGCTTGGTTATGAGAAGCGCCGCCGCTGAAACCCGACCGCGACCGACCTTCGAGCTGGAGGCAGCAGAGCTGCAGCTGCACGGAGGGCCTGTCGCCGGCGTCGACGAAGCCGGGCGCGGACCGCTGGCTGGCCCGGTTGTGGCCGCCGCCGTCATCCTCGATCCGGAGCGGATTCCGGACGGCATCGACGATTCCAAAGTGCTCGATGAAGAAACGCGCGAGTTTCTCTATGGGCGGATCAAGGCCACCGCGATCTTCGGTGTCGGAATCGCAGATGTGGAGCGCATCGACCGGATTAACATCCTGCACGCGACGATGTGGGCGATGGCGCAGGCGGTTGCGCAACTGCCGCAAATGCCCAAGCTCGTCGCCATCGACGGCAACCGCGCGCCGAACCTCAACTGCCCCTCGCGCACCGTGATCAAGGGCGATGCGCGGTGTCTATCGATCGCCGCGGCATCGATCATCGCCAAGGTGACGCGCGACCGGCTGATGATCAAACTCGGCGCGCAGCATCCGGGCTACGGCTTCGAGCGCCACAAGGGCTATGGGACACCCGAGCATCAGGATGCGATCAGGCGTCTGGGCGTAACGGTGCATCACCGGCGGTCATTCCGCACCGTGCAGCTGGCACTCGGGCTGATCACGGTCGAAGACGAAGTTGTATAGATTCTCCTAACGGCACCTAGTGCTTGATAGGACTCATCTCTGCATCGGCAACCGATAAATCGCTGGCCAAGGGACTCCGCGCTTGTCTAGAATCCAGCGCTGAGGTGAGCCATCGCTTGCCTCAAAGCGTACCCCTGTTTCCCTATTTGTGAGAGTTGCGTTCCCATGGTTCTGCGTCGTTCGCCCACGGCCGCCTCGGCCAATCGCGTCATTGTCGGTGATTGCCTCACTGCCCTGAAAAGGCTGCCTGACGCTTCTGCCGATCTCGTCTTCGCCGACCCGCCATATAATCTGCAACTCGCCTCCGATCTGATGCGCCCCAACAATACGCGCGTCGATGGCGTCGATGACGATTGGGACAAGTTCGCGAGCTTCGAGGACTACGACAAGTTCTCGCGCGCTTGGCTCAGCGAGTGCCGGCGCATCCTGAAGCCCGACGGCGCCATTTGGGTCATCGGCTCCTATCACAACATCTTCCGCCTCGGCGTGACGCTGCAGGATCTGGGCTTTTGGATCCAGAACGACGTCGTGTGGCGCAAGGTGAACCCGATGCCGAACTTCCGCGGCAAGCGGTTCACAAACGCGCACGAGACGCTGATCTGGGCGGCGCGCGACCAGCGGGCACGGGCGACCTTCAACTACGAGAGCCTCAAGGCGCTCAACGACGACTTGCAGATGCGTTCCGACTGGCTGTTTCCGATCTGCTCGGGACCGGAGCGACTCAAGGATGGAGACGGCCGCAAGGCGCATCCAACGCAGAAGCCTGAGGCGCTGCTGCAGCGCGTGCTGCTCGCCTCGACTCGGCCGGGCGATCTGATCGTCGATCCGTTCTTCGGAACCGGCACGACGGGCGCGGTCGCCAAACAGCTCGGCCGGCGTTTCATCGGTATCGAGCGCGATGCCGACTACGCCAGGGCGGCCGAGGAGCGCATCGCACGCGTTCAGCCGCTGCCGCTTACGGCGCTTGAGACGGTGCGCAGCAAGCGTGCCGAGCCGCGGGTGCCATTTGGGACCATCGTCGAGATGCGGCTGCTCACACCTGGCGCGACGCTGCTCGATTCGCGCAAACGCATCAAAGCCGAGGTCAAGGCCGACGGGACGTTGGCCTGGGGCGGCAATCAGGGTTCGATTCACCGTCTGGGCGCCATCGCGCAGGGCAAGAGCGCGTGTAATGGCTGGACATATTGGCACTTCGAAGCCGATGGGAAGCTGAAGCCCATCGACATTCTGCGCGATGAGGCCAAGCGCCAGCTCGGGCTCAGCGGGGCAGCCCCGGTGATGGCTGCAGAGTGAAAATCCTCTGAAAATTCTACGGACTTTCGTG
>JBAZYB010000125.1:0-11795 GCA_041659545.1 Hyphomicrobium sp. | reverse complement strand
GTCAAAGTAAGACTTTGCCAGCCCACCCGTGGCCAGCGTCATGTTTGCCACTTGCGCGGCGCTGCCGGTGGTTGAATAGGCGTCGCCACCAATCCCGGCGGCGCTGTAGTCGATGCGCGCGCGGCCTGATTCGTCGGCGCTTTTGGTTTTGTTGCCGGTGAGCAGCGTGTAGGCCAGCACTGCCGCACCGATGTAGGGCATGGCCATGCCGAGCGCGGATGCAAAGCTGCCGGATGCGAGCTGCCCGCCGATGTTTGCCATGTTCGCGCCAAAACCCGAAATCAGCCCGTTGCTCATGGTGATGGATGCGGCAGAGCCAAACTGAGCGCCCATGGCTGTCAGTGATCCGGCGTTGCCAAACAAACTGCCAAGCGCCGACCCGCCCGCATTGTTTGCCATGGCCGCGCCGCTGGCACCAATGCCAAGGCCACCCATGACGCCCTGCATGCTGATTTTGAGCACCTGCGTCTTGAGCGTGTTTTTGATCGTGTCCCACAAGCTCTCGAAAAAGCCCTTGCCCGCCTCGAAGGCCCGCATCAGGGCGTCTTCCCAATACTTGCCGGATTCTTCGGCGGCATTCTGCTGTGCCTTGCGCATATCGTCAGCGGCCTTGATGCCAACCTCTTTTCCGGCCTTGATGCTCATGGCCTCGCGCAGTTTTTCGATGTAGGCGTCATAGGCTTGCGTGCCCTTGACGATGCCCTGGCGCTCCAGCTCGCGCTCCATGGTGGCCAGCGCGCGCTGCTCGGTGTTCATTTCAAGCAGGGTGGTTTCAAATTGGATTTGTTCAAGCGTCGTGCGGGCGGTTTTGATTTGGGTTTCGTTGGCCATACGCAGTTTTTCTTGCGCGTCGAACAAGTCATCAACCGCGTCGGTATTGGCCTTGGCTGCGGCGGCTGCGGCCTTCATCGCGTCGGTGTTTTCCTTGATGGCTTTGGTAGCCTTGGCGTCAGGGCCGAACACGGCAAGCAAGGCCGCGCCAGTGGTGCCGGATTTGATTTGCTCACCGAAGCCCTGGCGCTTGTTGTAGGCGGTTTGTACTTTGGCTGAGTGGTTGACAAGATCGGCTTGAAAGCGATCAAGCTCAGTCCGGGCTGCGTCTGCATCTGCTTTGACTGCATCACGGATGGCGCTGAAACCGGCCCAATCACCACTGAGAGCTGCCACAATTTGAGCGGCAATAGCACCCAGCTCGCGTCCAATGCCTTTGAAGACAAACACTACATCAGAGGCGATCAGCACCACAAATTCAAGTGCTGTGCGAATTCCCTTGCCGAATGTTTCAGCCAGTGTCGATCCTTGCGCGTCGGCTTGGGCCATGGCGTCGGCAGTTTTCACCAATGTTGGCATGACTTCATTAAGCAGCGTCATGCCCACTGTTTTGGATTGCAGACTCATTTCGGCCAAGCTGTCATTGAAGGCGTCTGACAGCGGCGCGAGTATTGCCATTTGTTCTGCATAAACGGCTGATTTTTCTGAGATTGTTTGCAGCCCTTCGCTACCCATATTGAGCATGGGAATCATCTCCATGCCCGACTTGCCGAACAATTTGACGGCCAGCGTGGTTTTTTCCAAGCCGTCCGGCATAGCCGCAAACACGTCAGCAAGCTGCTGCATGGCACCGTCGGCGGTGGTGGCGGTGATGCCAGCGGCCTTGAGCGCGTCACCGTGTTCCATCAGGTTGCCAGCCAATCCTTTGATGCCTATGGCCAACGATGCCATGGTGGTTCCGCTTTGACTTGCTGCAAGCTCGTACTTGGCAAGGTCGCGAACGGATATACCGACCTGCTGGCTCATATCGTTCATGGCATCGGCAGCATTGATGGCTGATTTTGCAAAGGCGACGAACGCGGTGGCAGACAGACCGGCACCAAGGCCCATCAGTGCGCTTTTGGCTACGCCAACGGCCTTGTCAATGGAAGACATGGCACCGCCCACATGACGTTTCGCGTCGTCCATGTCTTTTTGAAGACGGGCCATGCCTGCCATCAACTGAATCTCAAGTGTGCCAGCGATCACGTTAAATCCTTAGAGTTTTGCCAGATTTCGCAGAGCATTTTTGGTGTCGTTCACAGGTTTTTCATGACTGATTCCGGACTGCCATGGTGCCGCTGCGCCGCGTTTGGTGGCCCGGTAGGACTCGTTCAAATAATCGACCGACAAGCGCCTGATCGTGAGCGCCTGCCACGGGTTTAGCTTGATGCCGGTGTTTGCCATCCAGCTTGCAATGTCGCCGTGAGAGATAGGCCCATCGCCTGACGTTGGGCCAATGTCGAACAAGTACCCGGCCAGGTGCAATGCGTCACATGGCGGCATGGGCGGCTCGGTGCCGTCTGCCTCCAGGCGCTCTCTGCGCGATGGCTCGGGGCTTGTCGATTTGTCGTTTTCTGCCTTTTCTGGCCGGGCATTGAGCCAAGCCAGGTGCTTGACGTACAGACTCAGTTCGTCGCTGAGTCCTTTGTAAAATTTGCATCGTCATCCAAAAACTTGACCACTTGTTTGCGGATGTACCCGAGCTTGTTATTGGAGTACAGCGCCAGCGGGTCGATGGGGAAGTTGTCAATGCTTGCGGTGCAGGCTGCGAGCTTTTCGGCCAGGTCTTTTTGCGACAGTTCGGCCTGGTTTTTGACAGCCTTGCCACGGAAGGCGGCTTGCATTCGGGTGGTGGCTGCATTGATGGCGCGGTGCTCTGCGCGCATGTATTGCTCGCTGCCAGAGCCGTAGAGCCGGATGGTGACGGGCTTGCCGTCCACCAACAGGTCGCCATCGTCTTTGGCGTTTTGCACGGTGAGCGTGGCGGTGTCTTCAAGTTCAAATTGGGTGATGTCAAATGTCATTTGGTTTCTTTCTTAGCGGGTTAAAAAAAAGCCCGTGCCCAGCGCGCGCTACCCGCTAAGGTAGACACGGGCCGGGTCGGTGCAATGGGTTTACGCAGCGGCGACGATGACCGGGGCCTTGCAAATGCCCAGCGTTGCGGTGCGAATCAGCGGGTCGCCTTCTTTGCCGCCCGACAGCTCCCAGCTGGCCACAATCACGTCGAGGTAATGGACTTCGCCATCGCTGTAGGTGACTTTCATGGAGTAGTGGTTGGCCGAGGCTTCGGCGGCTTTCAGAATGACCTGCCCGCCGTCTGCCGGGATGTCGCCCATTTGCATGTCGCCGTCGCCGTAGTCGGGAGAGCCTTTGGTTTTTTCAACAGCCCCAGCGATAGGCTGGAATTTGTTGACCGGGCGCTTTGAGCCGTAGGGCGTGAATTGCGACACCTTGCCGATGGTGGTGTAGGTGATGGTGGTGGCACCATACCCTGCGGCGTCGTAAGTGGCCGGGAGACCGGCGCTGATGGCATAAGTGGTGTCGGTGATCGACGCCACGCTTGTATGTGCTGTCATGGTGATTTCCTTATCGTTGGGCTAAAAAAAAGCCGCTTTTCAGGCGGCTGGTTGGAATTGCCCGTAAGGGCCGGGAGAACTCTATTCGTCGAATGTCACGAAATAATCTTGCGTTTGCATGAAACTGCCGATTTCGTCGTCCCTGAAATCAGGGCCGTCAGGCTCGCGCAAAATGCTTTCAACATTCACACTATTGATCGTTCCTCGCGTGCGAGGTATGGCAGTTCGAATCAGTCCAATAATTTGTTTTTGCTGCGGGTAGGTGGCCGCCATCACGGTGACTTGCACGCGGGCGCGGCATTGCCTGCTTTGCTGCGATATCTCCTGGCGCCACACGCCCGACACATGAGACACTGCGATGGCCGGCAGTGCCGTACCCTGCGGAATCATGCCGGCCATGATCTTTGCGGCGGGCACCACCGCAATCAGCGGCGCGTTATTTGCCAGCAGGTAGCGGATGACTTTGACGTCTGACATTTATTTGACTGCCTTGCGCTTGAGCACCGGGAAAGTTGTTGGGTCAATGGGGGCGTCAGTAAGCTCTGCGCGGCGTGGCGCACGGGTGCCTGGGAATTGCTGTACGGAGTCAATGCGCTCTATTTCGATGCCATTGGCCTGTAGCTCTGCGGTGATTTGCGCCAGCCCAAGCACCAGGCCGGTGAAGCCGGTATGCGCGTGCACCTCTTCATAACGCTCGGGGTCGAAGCCGATCAGGATGATTTTCTTTGCACCGCACATGGCTGCGATGCGAATGGCGGCCAGCGCGTTGTTGCGGATTTGAATTGAGCCTGTTTCTGTGCTGACGTTTTCATACATCATGCCCGGATAGAGTGCATCAATGTCACAGTCAATACCACACACGCGCAAGCCCTTGAAGCCCACGTTTTCAGCTTCTTCCCAAAACGGATGATGCGGGTCGAGCGCGACAAACATATCGGCCCATGGCGCGAATTTGACGGCGCGGTTCACTGCAATGGTCTTGTGGCCGCGCGCGGTTTCGGCAAGCTCTGCGGTCATGTCCGGCCCGGCACCAAGGATGGCAACGGTTTCGCCGCCCCATATTTTTTCAATTGTCCAATGCGTTGTCATGGCGGTCCTTAATTGATTTCAAGATCGACGCCACTGGCGTCAAGGCCGTGCTTTTTGGCAAGGCGTTTTTTGATGGCTTCACCGACTGCTAGCAAGGCAGCGTTTGACTTGGTGTCGAGCGCCGGGCGCATGAATGGCTTGGGTTTAGCGCCAGGGTGTTTGATCATCGGCCCCACAAAATTACCACCGATGACCAAACTTCCGCTGGCGATCATCTTGTTGATAGTTCTCATGCTGATTTTTCTTGGGCCGTGCCGCGTCATCCTCATTGGGCGGTCTTTGTCGCTTACTTTGATTAAATGGGGAGCGGTGCCGTATTCAACCCATTTCGCGTAATACAAATCACTTTTCACGGATGCCGTAACGGTGCCGCTCCTGCTGCGGGTGCTGATGCGAAGGCTTTTTCTGAGGTCGCTATCTTTCACTGGCACTTGCAATTTAGCTTCCTCAAGCACCACCTTTGCCCCAGCGCGCAAGGCAGAGCGCATGACGTTGGCTTCCATCTTTGTCGGCAGTTGATCAAGAAATGTTTGCAGTTCCTTGAAGCCTTTCACATTGACAAATTCGGTCATGTGGCGTCGGTCGTATATTGTTCGGCCATGATCTCTATGCCCTCTTTGCGCCCAAGCTCTGCCGGGCCTGAAACGATCTGGAGCACGCGGTTGCCACGGTCGAGCAGCACAACGCGCATATCGGTTGTGATGCCTGCCAAATACCTGATGCGGATGCGTGCCGGTCGCTTGGACAGCAAAAGGCCGTTGCTCTGTGATTCGGCTTTGCTCGGAAGAACATCTTGCACCCAGGCCCACACAGTTGCAAAGGTAGCCCATGTGACCGTTTGGGTGCCGTAATTCGCGTCCGTTGTGACTTGTTTTGAGTCGATTCTGATACGCTGGTCGAGCTTTGCGGATTTCATCAATAGCTCTTGAATGGGTGCAGCAAGTCCCGCGCCGCCTTCGGAATGGGTTCACCGTCTTCGCGTACCTCGTACAGCCAGCCCACAATCAGCAGCATGGCGGCAAGAATCAGGTCGTTGATAACTACCCCATTGCGCACGCGAGAGGCGGCATATTTGGCGCGGTTGTAAACGTCAAGGGCCTGCTGCTTTTCCATTGCGATCAAATCAGCATCAGTCAACAGATCAGCTTCGTCAATCGCATCGTCGTAATCTTCCTTGGCGCTTTCAAGCGTACCGCTCGTTTGACTGATTGCGCTGGTCAACGCGGCTTGCGTCAGGTAAATCTCGCACTGGATATATTCACTCGCGGCTCTTTCGGCTGCGCTGATTTTGATCGTCAAATCAGCATCGCCGTCAGTTCCGTCTATGCGGCAATGGAGCTTTGCTTGTGCGAGTGTGAGAAAGGTCATGGGTTTAGGCGGGTTTGATTGCTCTGAGATATGCCCGATTGCTCAGGCATATGACGCAGCAGCGTTTAGACTGGCGGGTTGGCCGTAGGCGCGTAGGACGGATTACCCAGCAGCCACACGCCAGCCAGGAAGATGTTTCCAGCGCCGTTGCCGGATGGCGTGACGGTGACGCGCACGTAACGCTTGTCGCCGATGTAACCAATCTTGCGGGTTTCGGCATCGTCGGCAAAAGTGAATGCTGCAAGAACTTCGGTGCCAAGCAAGCCAGCATCAGCCACGGCAGCGTTTGTCACGTTAAATGCAGCCTCGTCAGCATCTTCAACAAGCACGGCAAAGGTCGCATCAGCGTCAGTATTGGTGCCGGTGATGATGACGAATTCGCACGAGCCGTAGCCTTGACGGTCAACGATGGCAGAAACCACCGCGGTATCGTCGGTGCGGGCCGCGACTGGTGCAATGCCAACCAGCGGGTGAATGTTGTTATGGAGATCGTTGTTCATGATGTTTTCCTTGTGAAAATTGAAAAAGCCCCGGTTAAGGGGCTAATTACTTTAGGCAGCGAAGTTCAAGAACTTGACGGCATCGAAGTTGACCGCGCCGGAACCGCAGCGCTTGGTGCTGTAGTAGACGATGTACGGCTTGGCCGTGTACGGATCACGCAGGGTGCGAACACCGATGCGGTCAACGATGGTGAATGCTTCGCGGAAGTCTCCAAAGGCCAGCGAGTTGGACCCAGTGGCGATGGTCGGCACATACTGGTCAACCCGTGCGGCGTAGCCCAGCAGGCGGTCAGGGGCACCGACTTGCATGGATGGCTCCCACAGGTAGCGGTCGCTGGTGGCTTCCTTCATCTTGCGCAAGGCAGTGCGAACTTCACGGCGCATCAGCCACTGAGCGTTGCCCAGATACTGGTTCTTCATGGCACCAATCAGGTCTTGCAGAGGGTCGGCCTTGGTGGTGTGGAATGCACCGTTTGCACCCGTCTTGACGTGCTCGAACGTGCCCCATGTGCGGGACTCATCTGCCGTTGCAGCGGTGGTGTAGCTGAACAAGCCACGCGGTTGACCGACGCCAGTGCCGGTGGTGAAGGCAGTACCTTCAACGCGGGCAAACTTGTCAGCTACCTTGCCAGCCAGCCATGCTTCCACGTTGGTAGCGGCGTCGTCAATCAGCTTTTGGCTGATCTTGGGCATCGCATACATTTCGTGAGCTTGGATTTCCCACTTGCCTACTTGAGGCGTGCCGCTGTCGGTGCGAGCGCCCAACTCAGACACCCAACCGGCGTCGGCTTCGTCGTTGTCCACGATGCCTTCGATCTTGTCGGTGCTGATCGTGATGACGTTTGCCAACTGGCGCATGGTGGACTGCTCATACAGGCGAGTGGCCATGCGGCCAACGGTGCTTTGGGGCAGCAGGTAGCCGCCATCGGGGTCGGAACCAGCAGACAGGGCTTTGCGCTCGGCGCTTTCCAGCGAGTCGATGGTCACACCAGCGGCCAGCTTGAAGAAGGCAGACTTGTACTCGGCGTAGCCCGTGGCGTCCAGGGGCGCAGGCGCGGGACGGCCTTTGCTTTGGAACTCGGCACGAACCATGTCGTTGAAGCCCTTGACTTCGGCCACAGTCTCTTTGTCTTCGGTGCCTGCGCCGGGACGCTGCATCTTGACCATGACTTCTTCAAACTGCGCTTTCAAATCGGCGTATTTGTCGAGGTCGGTGGTGATTTTGGCGAGCTTGGCTTCCAGATCACCAACGGCTTTGCCGTCAGCCTTGGCGGCGATGAGCGCGTCATTGGTCTTTTTGTGGTCTTCCCACGCTTTGCCCTGTTGTTCGATCAGGGACTTGATTTCGAGGATTTCGGACATGATGTTTCCTTTTTTGGACGAAAAAAAACCGACTCAGAGGTCGGTTGCTTGCTTGGTGGCGGGTGCCTATGAAAATCGTTTGCTTTTCAGGATTGAATCGCGCAGTTGTTTCATATCGTCTTCACCCGCATCACGCGGTCCAAGACTCTTGACGCGGCTGATAAAGGCCACGGCTTCGGTGCGGGACATTCCGTTATCTCTCAGGAATCTCTCGGCATCACGAATGGTTTCAAGCTCTTCAATGGAGCTTTTGACGGATGACACGCGGCTGGCGTCATTCATCGGAAATGTCACAAGGCTCAACTCAACGAGGTCGAGCTTTTTCAGGGTTCGAACGCCTGTCACGCGGTCATAACTGTCATCGCGCGAGCGGTAGCCGATGGACATGCCGGACAGAGCGCCCATCTTCATCAGCTCATAGGCTTCGGCGCCGCGTGCGGTCTTGAGTGCGAGCTGGCCCGACACTTTCAGACCAACAGCATCTTCTTCCATGGTTTTGTACACGCCAATTGGCTCGGCTTGCCGGTGTTGCCAGAGCATGGCCGGCATACGGCCAGCGGCTTTCTGTGTTGCCAGCGTGTCAGAAAATGCGCCAGGCACGATGATGTCTCCGCCTTGGTCGGTGATGTTGAAAACGGAGCCATAGCCTTCAAAAGTTCCATCTTCTTTTGTCGATTTGAACTCGAAGCAAAAATCAAGTGTTGGTGTTGCCATTGGTGGCTCCTTCTGCTGGTGTTTCTGCATCTGGCAAAGTGCCTACGATGTTGGCCGGGATGCGCAATTTGTCGCTGGCTGGGTCTGAATCTGGATTGAGGTCGAGTTTTGATCGTGCCTCGTTGGGTGTCATCAAGCCGCCATTGGTGTATCCCAATAGCACGTCTTTTGTGTCCACGATTGACCCGCGCAACATGCCTTCTTCGGTGAAATTGGTAAACAAACCAGAGTCACGCTCTTTTTCCGTCAACAGCATGGCGTCGAAGGTCTGCTCGTAATTTGTCCACCGGGGCGCGAGACAATGCTGGATATGCGCCAAAAACATCTGCTCTGCACTGGCATACGTGGCGGCTTTATCCGAGTAGCCAGCCATGATTGGCATGACGCCGTGAAAACGACACACTTCCTCAATCTGATTCTTGCGAGTCTCCAACGCCTGGGCATCAATTCCAGTCATTTGCGTGTTGATCCACTTGGCCGCACGGTCAAGCACGATTGGTTTTCCAGCGTTTTCAGAGCCGGCCATGTTCTTTTCTATCCATGCAGACAGCTTTGTCTGCTGATCAGGATTCAGTGTTCCATCAACCGAATAGACGCCGGATGATTGCACGCCATTTTTGTGCAGGCTGGCGGCTGATTTTTCTGACGCCAGCGACAAACCTACGGCTTCACGGGCGATTTTGACCACTTCAAGGCCGGATATGCCATCCCACGACGGGCCGCGAATGTGCAAAATTGATTCTGCCGGGTAAACCTTTTCACTTCCGTTTGGCGACGTGACTTTGTACTCATACTCACCAGAACCTAGATCAATCACCTCGACTTGGCCCGGCTGGAATGGGTAGAGTTCCTTGATGTTGCCAAACACGCGATTGATGAACGAAAAGTGGTTGCCGCACAATTCAACATGCCACGAAACCATTTGCCTCCACTGGAAACTTGTCTGCCAGCGGTTTGGCTTGATATTCAAGACTTTGTATAACGCATGGTCTTTGGCTGGAAGCTTGCTCTTACCGTTGGCCGACTCGCGCATCAGCTTTAATGGCACTTGCGCCATTCCGTTACCGATAACCCGGTTGCAGGCGAACACAGCAGACACCTCAATCGCCGTCGCCACTGTGACGGTTTGGCCGCTTGACGTTGACCTGCCGCCATATATCTCACGGAAAAGCGAAAGGGTGTCATAGCTTTTCTGCTCAGCCACCGCGCGACTCAGGAATCCCATTATTTACCAGCCCTTGCCGTAAGCACGCCAGCCACCAGCAGCAGCAGGCCAGCCACGATAAAACCGGCAGGGAAATACACCAGTGCCGCACCATACGACAATGCAGCAGCGCCGCCGATCATCAGCGCGTCCGGCAGGATTGAGGTGAGGTGTTTCATTGTGTTTCCCAAAATGATAATTCTGTGGTGGCTTCCATCGGCATCACGCCTACTGCCATTGCAAGCGCCACAGCGCCGTCAATGCGCCCGGTAGCCTTCGCCTTGTTCATCTTCCTGTTTCCAGCGGCATCGCGCTCAATGCGGGCGTTTGCCATGCACATCTCAAGCACTTTGTTGTTTCCGTGGGCGATTTGCTCGTTAAGGAATAGCTCTTCCAGCTTGTCAATCGCTGGCGCCATGTCCTTAAACCCTTGGCCGAATGGCAACAGAGGCCAATCAGCGCCGATTTCGTCCAGTTCTTTTTTCAGCAAGTCGAAGCGCCAGCGGTCAAAGGCGATTGCTTGCACATCGCAGTCTTGCAATATGTCGCGCATCTCACGCGCCACCGCTTCATAGTCCACAGACGCACCTGGAATGGCCCGTATCAAGCCCTCCTGCTCCCAAATGTCATAGGGTGCCCGGTCACGCTTTGCACGATCCCGTAGCCCTTTTGCCGGTGTCCAGAAATACGCTTTAACGTGCCACTTTTCGCGGAATGCGATCACCACCATTGCGGTCAAGTCGGTCTTGGCTGACAAATCCAACCCGACATAAACCGGTTCTTCGTAGAACACCGCATCGTCTGGTGTCTCGCTGTTGAGTATCCAAACACCTTTGCTGATAAACGGGGCCATGATTTCGCAGCGTTGATTTAGCACGAGGTTTCTAAATGTTGGCTCAAAGCTCGGCATACGGCTGGCGCGTTCGGCCTGCTCCTGTACATCGGGCAGGCTTCTAAACTTGCCAAGCGCCGGGTTTGCGGCCTTCCATGCGGCCTTGTCCATCAGTTCGCACTCTTTCGCGCCCTCGTAAACGTGGGAAACGATGCGTTTGTCTTGGCTGGTCTTGGCATCATCGAGCCAAATCGACAGCAGATCGTTATCGTTCGGCGCTTGGGTGCTGATCACCATCAGCAAAGGAGCGTCGTGTGCGCCCTGGCTGGTGGTGATAGCGTCCACAAAATCACTTTGCGGGCCGCGTACCTGCCCCAATTCGTCAAGAATCGCAAGCACTGGACTCAAGCCGTGTGCGGTTTTGCCCTCTGCGCTGATGGCCCAATACTCTGTATTCATTGGGATGCCAATAAGCTTCTTTGAGCTTGGCACTTCCCGGATAATCTCGCGCAACTCTGGCGACTGCGCAACCATCTTGCTTGCGAGGTCGTAAACAATCGCGGCCTGATCCCTACTGAGAGCTCCTGAAATGATCTGTGCGTTCTGTTTCGCCTCTGGCCCCACAAGGAACACAAGCACCAGGCACGCTATAAGCGCCGTCTTGCCATTCTTTCTGCCGATTGACAGATAAGCCCGCCGCGTGCCAACAGGGTTGTTGAACACGCTTTTTATGAAGTCTTTTTGAAAAGTCTCTAGCTTGATTGGTTTGCCAACCTGTGCGCCAGAAGGGATTCTGCAGAAATGCTCAATGAAGCGAATTGCACGCTCACCACGGTTGACGGTAGCCATTACCGTGCGATCAGATCATCAAAGCTGTTGATCGACTTGCGCAGCTTGCTTTGCTCTTTCCCTTGGCTGTTCAATGTGCGCGGGTCTTGCCCCTGCTGATTCAGCGAGAGCGATCTAATAAGTGCAAGCTGCTGGCGTTGCAAGCTGTCAATAACAGTCAGAAATGGATTCACAATCGGCGTGCCACGATCATTTGTGACCACCGCGCCCTCACCGTCAAGCGTCTGCTGATACTTGCGGATGTCTGCTTCCAAGCGAACTGCTTTTGCTACGATCAGCAAATCAAAGTCTCGCCAGCCTTCGCGTGCGCGTGCGTGCGTGAACTGCTGCCATATCACCATCTCGGCTTCGTTGCGGAGAATGACGCCAGCAGGTAGGGCAACTTGTTCAGATAGCTCGGAGACGAGTTTCACGACGTTTGTCGCGCTGTTCTTTCCGAGCCGCTGTACTTTTGTTGCCATTTTTCCGTAAGTTTGTTAAATAAAGGG
>JBAZYB010000124.1:0-11833 GCA_041659545.1 Hyphomicrobium sp. | reverse complement strand
ACGCTGCTTGATATCCCCGAGGAACTGTTTGCCGGCGCGTCGCCGAAACTCGAGACGCTGGTGCGGTTTCGTGCCGAGCGTGGAGACTACGGTCAGCTTCCGGTCGAAGAAGCTGTGGCGATGCGAATGGCGGTGCTGCTGAGCCCAGTGCCGATCTCGACGGAGCGCAACGAGGTTTCGGGCAGGGTGCTGGAAATCCGCTGTGTCCCGGTAGAAGGGGGCGGTCATCTCAACACCTATCTCGACGTGACCAATCGTCGGCGGGCGGAGAACGATCTCAAGCTCGCCAACTCGACATTGCAGGCCTTCATCAAGCATGCGCCGGCGGCTGTGGCGATGTTCGATACCGATATGCGCTACATCGCCTATACGGATCGCTGGCTGCACGACTACAACCTCGACGGAGGGTCGCTCATAGGGCGAAGTCATTACGACGTGTTCCCGGAAGTTCCCGCGCACTGGAAAGCCAAGCACAAACGCATCCTGGCGGGGGCGACCGAGCATTCGCCGGAAGATGTTTTTGATCGCGCTGACGGCTCGAAGAACATTATCCGGTGGGAGGTGCGACCCTGGCATCTACCGGATAAAAGCATCGGCGGCATGATGATGCTGACCGAGGAAATCACCGAGCGCAAAAAGTTGGAGCGGGATCTATGGCGGCTCGCAAAACAGGACAGCCTGACGGGCCTGCCTAATCGATTGCAGTTCGGCGAGCGGCTCGAGGAAATGCTGAGCAACGCGAAAGCACTTGGTGGTTCGTTTGCCGTCGGGCTGATCGACGTCGATCGCTTCAAGGAGACGAACGACATCCTCGGTCACGCGGCGGGAGACGAATTACTGAAGGAGGTCGGTATCCGTCTGCAGACGGCGCTGGCGCCCTACGGACAGGTCGCCCGTCTCGGCGGTGACGAGTTTGCTGTGCTCATTTCCACGAAGGGTGCGTCGGATTCCCTCAGCAGCGCCATCGATGCGATGTTCGATTCGCTGCGCCCGCCGATTGCGGTGTCGGGTGTACAGCATAGATGCACGATCAGCCTTGGGCTGAGCCTTTTCCCCTCTGATGCGCAAGGTGCAAGCGGGCTGCTCAAGAACGCCGACTTGGCGCTCTACCGGGCGAAGGATCTCGGTCGCGACCGCTTCCAATTCTTTGTCCCCGAGATGCGTGCCTCCTTCGAGAGTGCCTACAGGCTGCACCGGGACATTCAGCGGGCGCTGAGCAAGGGCGAGTTAGAGCTCTACTTCCAACCGATCGTTACGTTCGGCAGTGCGGTGCCTCCCAGCTTCGAGGCCTTGCTGCGCTGGAAGGAGCCGCAGCGCGGCTTGCTAGCACCGGCTGATTTCGAAGGCATATTCGACGATCCGAAGACGGCGGCCGACGTTGGCCAATGGGTCATCGAGCGAGCATTGCGGCAGGCGGCGGTCTGGGAACGCGATGGGGTGCAATTCGATCGCATCGCCGTGAACGTGACATCGGCGGACTTTGCGCTGGGAACTTTTGCCGACTTCGTATGCGAGAGGCTGCGCAGAACTGGGGTTCCGCCGCAGAAGCTATGCATTGAAGTTACCGAGCGCGTGTTCGTGGGGCGGGGAGCTGGCGGCGTGGCACAAGCGTTGCAATCGCTGCACGATGCCGGCGTCGAGATCGCGCTCGACGATTTCGGGACGGGCTTTGCGTCGCTGTCGCATCTGAAGAAGCTGGCCATTGACCGTCTCAAGATCGATCGCTCGTTCGTGCGCGACATGGAAACCAATCCGGACAACACGGCCATTGTTCGAACCATCGTGAATTTGGGTCAGAGTCTCGGGATCGCCGTCACGGTGGAGGGCGTGGAGACGCAGGCGCAAGCGACGCTGTTGCGGGCCATGGGCTGCCGCACGATGCAGGGGTACCTGTTCGCCAAGCCGATGCCCGCCGCGGAAGTGCAGCGGTTCAACGACAAGGATCTGGTGTTGAGCGCCTAGACGGTGAGAGGCCGCAATCTGGGCGGTCTGCCGGCCCTTCTTGACGAACGCCCGCCGATGACCATTCTGCCGGCACCGAGACGGGGAGCTGGCGATCTGGGCATGGATTTAGTGAGTTTCAAAGATGCGTGTCCAAAACCCTCATTGCAGCATCGTGCTGCGGCCGAGGCGCGGCAGTCCGCGCTGACCAAGCCGCCCGGATCGCTCGGTGTTCTGGAGACCCTGGCCATTCGGCTGGCAGCCCTGCAGGGCACAGACCGGCCGCGGGCGACATTGGCGCCCATCCTTCTTTTCGCGGGCGATCATGGCGTGACGGCGCAGGGTGTGTCCGCCTACCCGTCCGCAGTCACGGTCGAGATGCTGCGCAATTTTGCGCGCGGTGGGGCAGCGATCTGCGTGTTGGCGCGCGAGCTCGACGTGCCCCTCGAGGTCATCGACGTTGGGACGCTGGCGGATGGTGCGGTCGAGGGAGTGATCGCCGACAAGCTCCGCTGTGGGACACGCGATTTCTCCGTCGAGCCAGCGATGACGCTTGCAGAGCTGGAGCATGCGCTGGGGGCGGGGCGCAGGGGCGTAGACCGTGCGGTGACGGATGGTGCCGATATCGTCATTCTTGGCGAGATGGGGATCGGCAACACGACAGCTGCGGCTGCGGTCGCTGGGGCGCTGCTCGGAGCACGCGCCCTCGATCTCGTGGGGGCGGGCACGGGGCTCGACCAGTCCGGTATAGCTCACAAGGCGCAGGTCATCGATGCAGCGCTTTGTCGGCACGGGTTGGACGGCGGGCCGGCTGATCCGCTGCAGGCGCTCGCCAGCGTTGGCGGGTTGGAGATCGTTGCACTGACCGGTGCCATGATCAGTGCCGCGCAAAGACGCGTGCCGGTGCTGGTCGACGGTTTCATTGTTTCTGCCGCCGCGCTGGCTGCGGTGCATCTCAATCCGTCGTGCGCGCCGTGGCTGATCTATTCGCACCGGTCGCGGGAGCGTGGCCACCGGCTGGTGCTTGATGCGCTGGGTGCCGAGCCGATCCTCGATCTCAAACTGCGGCTCGGTGAGGGTTCGGGAGCAGCGCTGGCGCTACCGATGTTGCGCCTTGCCTGCGCCCTGCACGCGGGAATGGCGACGTTCGATGAAGCGCAGATTTCCGGCCCGGGCGTCTGATGCTGATCGACCTCGTTCGGCATGGAGAGACGGTGATGACGGGGCGCCTGATCGGGCGGACCGATCCGCCGCTCACGGATGCCGGCCGGACGCAGTTCGAACGCCAGACGTGCGGATTGAGCGTCGACGCGGTGGTTGCATCGCCGCGCCAGCGTGCGCGACTTCCCGCCGAAGAGCTGGCTGTCGCGCGCGGATTGCCGCTGCGCGTCGACGAGGACTGGGCTGAAATCGACTTCGGCGACTGGGAAGGCCGGATGTTGGCCGAACTCAGGGCCGACTTTTCAACAGCCGCCGCGCTGACGGCGTTCTATAGCTCTCCCTTCGCGCCGGCAGCTCCAGGCGGCGAGGGCTGGCGCTCACTCGAAGCCCGCGTGGGGTGTGCGATTGACCGTCTTCTCGATGATGGCGCAGACTCGCGCGTGCTTGTCAGTACGCACGGAGGGCCGATGCGCGCGGCCCTCGCTGTCAGCTGCGCCATTCCGTTTGCGAGCCTGTGGGCGTTCCGCATCGACTACGGCACGCGGATCACTCTGCGGGTGGGGCGAGACGGCGAGCACTGCGTGTGGGGCGAAATCATCGAAGTGGTGCAGGCATGAGCATCAATTCACATTTGCGCTCCTTCTCGCACGCCCTGCAATTTCTGACGCGGCTTCCCGTCCCGCCCATCGCCGTATTCGATCCTTCCGAACTGTCGCGGTCAGCGCTTTGGTTTCCGTTCGTCGGTGCCATCGTGGGTGCCGTCGTGGCGGCGGCACTATGGGCGGGCGCTGCGGTAGGCTCGCCGTGGATAGGGGCGCTGCTGGCGGTCGTTGCCTGGGTGTGGGTGACGGGCGGCCTGCATCTCGACGGGCTGGGCGATGTCGCCGATGCGTTGGCGGGGGCGCATCGATCACCGGAGCGCTTTTTGGAGATCCTGCGCGATCCGCATATCGGCGCTTTCGGCACTATGGCCATTGTGCTGCAACTGATGGCCAAGCTGGTGCTCCTGGCGCAGCTCACCAGCCCGCCGGTCCTGATGCCGCTGGTACTCATCGCCGCTTGGGCACGTCTTGGGCCACCGATATGGAGCCTTGCCGTGCCGCCGCTTGCTACGGGATCGGGGGAGCGGTTTGCCAAACACCTAGACAGGCGGGTGCTGGGCGCCGAGGTGGTCATACTGGCGCTGCTCAGTGCCTGGTTTGCCCCGCTACTATTGGCCGCCCTGATCGTTCTGCCGGCAATTGCGGCCTACTGGCGATACAGGCTGGGCGGCGTCACCGGTGATTGCCTGGGCGCCAGCGTCGAGGTGACCGAGACGATCTTGCTGCTTCTCTTTGCGGCGCGATTGGCATAGCTTCCGGGCGAGATTGGCCGCGCGCCGAATACACAACACTGCACGAATAGGGGATCGGGACTATGCAATTTTCCGCCAATGGCACTGAGCGCCGCCTGCTGTGGATCGGCCTGCTGACTGCAGCAACGCTGTTGATGACCGGCGTCTTTGCCTGCGCCGTGCCGTTCGCGGCCCTGGCGGCGCTGGCGGCATTCGATACCGAGCGCAACGACGGCATTTTGTTGGTCGGCGCCGTGTGGCTGGCCAATCAGATCTACGGCTTCACCGTCTTGGGATATCCGCATGAGGCGCAGGCCTACTACTGGGGCCTGACCATGGGTGTCGGTGCCGTTGCCGCCTACTACGCGGCCCGTGCCGTTGTGCGCACGCTGGCCCCCAAGGGGGCACTGCTGGCCCTCTTCGCCGCGCTTCCGGTCGCCTTCCTCGCTTATGAGGCGGCGATCTACGCGGGTACGCTGCTGCTCAGCCATGGCGAGGGTGCCTTCAACACCGACGTCGTCTTCTACGTGGCGCTGGTCGAGGTCGTGGCGTTCCTGGCGCTGCTGATCGCCCATCGGTTGGCGGTGGCTGCAGGTCTTATCGAGGCTAACGCCGTGGAGCGCGCCGTCTAGGCGGGGCTCACTTCAGGTTGAGCGGCAGGCCGGCCGCCATGAAGACAACGCGGTCGGCCACCGCAGCAATCCGCTGATTGAGGCGTCCCTGTGCGTCGCGGAAGGCGCGTCCGAGGGGCGTCTCGGGGACGAGACCGAGCCCCACCTCGTTGGATACGGCAACGAGCGGCCCGCTTGCGGCCGCCATCGCATTCGCGAGGGTTTCGCATTCCTGATCGACATCACGCCTGGCGAGCATGACGTTGCTCAGCCAAAGGGTCAGACAGTCGACCAGGACCGGTCCCGGGAGTTGGTCGAGCGCTTGCGCTAGCTCAATCGGCGCATCACGGGTTTGCCATCGCTCGTCCCTGCGATTGCGGTGGTGAGCGATGCGGTCACGCATTTCTTCGTCCAGCGCCTCTGCGGTCGCGACATACGCCCATGGGCCCGGCACCTGCATCAGCAGTTGCTCGGCGTAGCGGCTCTTGCCGGAACGCGCGCCCCCAAGGACGAGCGTTAGTCGAGGGAGGTCTGTCATTGGTCGGACAAAGGCGGTTGACTGACTAAGCGGGCAACTCTTATCAAGCTCGGCACGTCTCCCGGCAAGCGGGAAAAGGGAATCGGGCAGCCGGTTCCGCGGCTTATGCAGGCGGCGTCGCAGCCGAACGGGTATCTGGCATGTCGGCATCACCGCGCGGTCTGATTATCGCCGCCCCCGCCTCCGGGGCCGGCAAGACGACGGTGACGCTGGCGGTGCTACGGGCAATGCGCCGCCGTGGCTTGCGCGTTCAGCCATATAAGTGCGGTCCCGACTACATCGACACGGCGTTTCACGCCGCTGCGGCTGGGCGGGCGAGCATCAATCTCGATACGTGGGCCATGCGTCCGGAGACGATCGCTCACCTCATCTACTCGTGCTCGGCGGATGCGGACCTTTCGATTGCCGAGGGTGTCATGGGGCTCCACGACGGCGCCGGAGTGCGAGGGGCGAGCGGATCGGGAACGACGGCAGATCTGGCGGCGCTCACGGGATGGCCGGTGCTGCTCGTACTCGATGTCTGGGCGCAGGCCGAAACCGCCGCAGCGGTGGCGCTCGGGCTGCGGTCTTACCGAAGCGACGTCACCGTGGCGGGTGTGGTGCTCAACAATGTGGGTGGTCCCGGCCACGTGCGAATGATCGCCGAGCCGATGGTGCGCCTCGGGATTCCGGTGCTGGGGGCACTGGCGCGGCGCGCAGACTTCGCCGTTCCGGAACGGCATCTTGGTCTGGTGCAGGCGAACGAAACCGAAGCGCTCGAAGGTCTGCTGGATGTGCTGGCTGGCGCGGTGGATGAAGCTTGCGATCTCGATGCGATGTCGGATCGTGCGCGGCCGCTAAAGCTAGCGCCTGTAGCAGAGCAAGCCGTGTTGCTGCCGCCGCCGGGTCAACGCGTGGCGCTAGCTCAGGATCGTGCCTTCTCGTTCACGTACGCACACGTAGTGGCGGGTTGGCGCGACGCGGGAGCCGAGATCGTTCCGTTTTCGCCGCTGGCCGATGAAGGGCCTGCCGCAGACTGCGATGCTGTGTGGCTGCCAGGTGGCTACCCCGAACTGCACGCCGGTGGGCTCGCGTCGGCGCCGGGATTCCGGTCGGGAATGCTGGCCGTTGCAGCACGCGGCGTGCCGATCCACGGCGAGTGCGGGGGCTACATGGTGCTCGGTGCAGGCCTGGAGGATGCTCAGGGCGTGCGACACGAGATGCTTGGGTTGCTCGGCGTGGAGACCTCGTTTGCCCATCCGCAGATGCATCTGGGCTATCGGCGCGCCCGCTTGCGTCACACGGGGCAGCGGCTGGTCGGGCACGAGTTTCATTTTGCCAAGCTGCTGACCAATCCTGACGAGGCGCTCGCCGACGTTGACGATGCGGCCGGCAATCCGGTCGCCGAGGGCGGCTCGAGACGTGGTGCCGTGACTGGGTCGTTCTTCCATGCCATCGATGGCGCACTATGACCAATGGCCCGCCGCGGTTTGATGATGGTTTCCGCGCGACGCTGCGCGATCTGATCCATTGGCGGCGTGATGTGCGTCGGTTCAGGACGGATCCGGTCGATCCGACGCTCTTGCTGTCGCTCATCGAGCTTGCAGGGCGCGCGCCTTCGGTCGGTTTCAGCCAGCCATGGCGGTTCGTGCTGGTGGACAGCCCCGAACGGCGCGAAGCGGTGCGGGCGTCGTTCTCGCGTGCCAACGCCGACGCGCTGACGATGTACGCGGGCGAACGCCGGGGGCTCTACGCGCGGCTGAAACTTGAAGGTTTGACGACGGCGCCGGTTCATCTTGCCGTGTATGCCAACGAGGAGACGGAGGCGGGCGAGGGGCTGGGAAGCCGCACGATGCCGGAGACGCTGCGCTACTCAGTTGTTGGGGCGGTGCAGACGCTTTGGCTGGCCGCGCGCGCGCATGACCTCGGTGTCGGGTGGGTATCGATCCTGGAACCCGACGTGGTGTCACGCGCGCTGGATATACCCGCAGAATGGCGGCTGGTGGCCTATCTGTGCATCGGCTGGCTTGCCGAGGAGCATCTCGACCCGGAACTGGAGCGGCAGGGCTGGCAGGAGCGGATCAATATGAGCTCTTTGATCTTGCGGCGTTGATATTTGGCAAGATGTGCGACGCCGCGGCAAGGGTATGTTTCGGGCGCCAGGGTTCGATCGAAAAACAATGACGAGCGAGTTCAAAGACAATCCCTACTGGGCGCGTAGCGAAGCGGAGCTCTTGTCGGGGTATGCCACGACCAGCGGTGGTCTCACACAAGCGGAAGCCGGGAGGCGGCTTCTCCGGTTTGGCGAGAACAGGGTAGTCGAGCCGCGTCAGCGCAGTCGCGCTGTGGTGCTGCTGCTGCGCCAGTATCAAAGCCCGTTGGTGCTCATTCTGATATTTGGTGCGTGCGTATCGCTGGCGCTCGGCCAGTGGACCGATGCGCTGATCATCCTCGCGATTGTGCTGGGCTCGACGATGCTGGGCTTTGCGCAGGAGTATCGCGCGTCGGAGGCGCTGAAGGCGCTGCGCAGCAGACTTGCGCTGCGGGTGAGTGTGCTGCGTGACGGGGTGGCGCAAAGCATCGAGGCCCGAGAGGTCGTTCCCGGCGACGTGCTGCTGCTGTCGGCGGGCAACTTGATCCCGGCGGACGGCGTCGTTATCGAGGCGCGCGATTTTCTCGTCTCGCAGGCGGCACTTACGGGCGAGTCGTTCCCGGTCGAGAAGTCGAGCGGGAGCTGTGCGCCGCAGGCGACATTGGTGGAGCGTACGAACACGGTCTTCCTCGGCTCGTCGGTGCGTAGTGGTACGGCGAGAGTTCTGGTGACGTGTACCGGGCAGGGCACTGAGTTTGCCGATATCGCCAAGCATCTTTCCGGTGCGGACCCGGTGACGGATTTCGAGCGTGGCGTGCGCAGCTTCGGCTACATGCTGACGCGTATCATGACTGGCATCGTCTTGTTCGTCATTGTGGTGAACCTGTATCTCGACCGGCCGTTGGTGTCGTCACTGCTATTCGCGGTGGCCCTGGCGGTCGGTCTCACGCCGGAGTTGTTGCCCGCGATCGTCAGCATAACGCTGTCCGCGGGCGCGCGTCGGATGAGCCGTCGCGGCGTCATCGTGCGGCGTCTGGAGGCGATCGAGAACCTGGGCAGCATGGATGTGCTGTGCACCGACAAGACGGGGACGATCACCCGTGGCGTTGTTGAGCTTTCGTCGAGTCTCGATCCCGCGGGGGCGGTGTCCGATAAAGTGTTCCGCTACGCTGCTATCAACTCCAGCCTCGAGACGGGGATCGAGAACCCGCTCGATGAAGCCATCGTGCAGGAAGCATCGCGTCGGAGTTTCGCCGTGGCCGGTGCGCGGAAAGTCGACGAGATCCCCTACGACTTCGTGCGTCGCCGCCTCACCATCGTCGCGCAGGACGATGAAGTGCCAGGCAGGCACCTCATGCTTACCAAGGGGGCGTTCGACAATATCATCGAGTGCTGCACGCACGTTTCCGTTGGTGCCGGCCTTGTAGAGCTTGACGAGGCGCGGAGGCAGCAGCTGTGCGAGACATACGCGCGCCGTGGCACCGAGGGTTACCGCGTGCTGGGGCTCGCCAGCCGGCGCATGGCCGCTCAGCCGCGCTACGAACGCGCCGACGAGCACGACATGACGTTCGAAGGTTTCCTGTTGTTCTTCGATCCCTTGAAGGACGACATCCAGGTGACGCTGGCGGAGCTCGGACGTCTGGGCATCGCGGTGAAGATCATTACCGGCGACAATCGCCATGTGGCGGCACATGTCGCGTCGTCCATCGGCCTCGACGGCAGCAGCATCCTCACGGGCGAACAGCTACACGAAACGAACGACGAAGCGCTCTGGCATCTCGCAGAGACAACCGACGTGTTCGCCGAACTCGATCCACAGCAGAAGGAGCGCATCGTCAGGGCGCTGCAGCACCGCGGCCATTCGGTCGGTTACATGGGGGACGGCATCAACGACGCGCCGGCGCTGCGGGTGGCGGACGTTGGCATATCCGTTGATCAGGCGGTCGACGTGGCGCGCGAGAGCGCCGACATCATTCTGCTGGAGCGCGATCTGAAGGTGCTGATGGACGGCGTGCTCGACGGGCGGCGGACGTTTGCCAACACGTTCAAATATGTCGCGATCACCACCAGCGCCAATTTCGGCAATATGATCAGTATGGCCTTGGCGACGGTCCTGGTGCCGTTCCTGCCGATGCTCGCCAAGCAGATACTGCTGAACAACTTTCTTTCCGACATTCCGGCCGTGGCGCTGTCTACCGACAACGTCGACCCAGAGTCTCTACGCAGTGCGCAACGTTGGGACATCCGTAAGATCCAATCGTTCATGGTCACCTTTGGACTGCTGAGCACGGTGTTCGATCTCTTGACCTTTGGACTGTTGCTGCAGGTATTCAGTGCGACGGAGCCCCTGTTTCAGAGCACGTGGTTTGTCGTCTCGCTGGTCACCGAGCTTGCCGCTTTGCTCGTCCTGCGCACGCGATTGCCGCTGTGGGAGAGCTATCCGAGCCGCTTGCTGGTGCTCTTGGGGGCTGTGGTGACGGTCGTTGCGCTGTCGCTGCCGTTCATTCCCCTTGCCGCGCGCGAGCTTGGGTTCGAACCGATCCCGGCTCACTTGCTATTCGCGTCGCTAGGGGTCGTCCTGCTTTATGTCGTAGCGACTGAGGTGGGCAAACGCTGGTTCTACGCATGGCAGGCGGAGCGGGCAGCTAAGCCGCTATTCTCCAGGCACCCCGACGCCCTCTGACTTGTGCTCGCGTTGCGATAGCCGGCGGATCACCACGTAGAAGACCGGCGTAAAGATGAGCCCGAAGAACGTGACGCCGATCATGCCCCAGAATACGCCGGTACCGAGGGCGATGCGCATTTCCGCGCCGGCGCCTGTGGCGACGTAGAGCGGCACCACGCCAAGGGTGAAGGCCAGCGACGTCATGAGGATGGGCCGCAGGCGCAGACGGCAGGCTTCGACGGCGGCCGTCACCGTATCGCGACCTTGATCCTCCAGCTGGCGCGCGAACTCGACGATCAAGATGGCGTTCTTGGCGGCCAATCCCAACAGTACGATGAAGCCGATCTGGGTGAGGATGTTAATGTCCTGACCGTGCAGTTTGACGCCGACCAGCGCGCTCATCAGGCACATGGGCACGATGAGAATGATCGCTACGGGCATCGACCAGCTCTCGAACTGGGCGGCGAGCGTGAGGAATACGAAAACGACCGACAGCAGGAATATGTAGTAGCCGGAGCTGCCGGCTTTCACCTCCTGATAGGTGAGGTCGGTCCATTCGTAGGTTATGCCGTCGGGCAGTTCCTGCTTGGCAAGATCCGCCATCAGCGTGATGCCCTCGCCAGTCGAGACGCCCGGTTGCAGCGAGCCGTTGACCTCGATGGTGGGAAAGAGGTTGTAGCGCGGGACGCGATCGGGGCCGGTGATCTGGCGGAATTTCACGAGGTTTCCGAGCGGCACCATTTGGCCGGCTTCGTTGCGAACGCGGATGCGCGCAACGTTTTCGGGCTGCATGCGGAAGTCCGAGTCGGCCTGGGCGGTGACGCGGAAGGTGCGTCCGAACATGTTGAAGTCGTTGACGTAGGCCGAACCGAGATAGATGCGCAATGCCTCGAAGATGGCGATCAGCGGCACTTTCAGCATCTGGGCCTTGTCGCGGTCGACGTCGACATAAAGCTGCGGCGTGCCGGTCGAGAAGGTGGTGAAGACGCTTTTGATGGCGGGCAGGTTGTTGGCGGTGGCGATGAATTTATCGGCGACGTCCTGGAACTGGGCTGGCGTCATGTTGGCCCGGTTCTGCAGGCGCATCGAGAAGCCGGTTTGACCGCCCATGCCACGCACTGGTGGGGGAATGAAGACCGATGTCTTCGATTCCTCGATGCCGTTGAGACGCGCGCTGATGTCGTCGGCGACCTTGTCGATCGACAGCCCTTCTCTGGCGCGTTCGCGCGCGTCGCCGACGATGGCAAAGATCGTACCGCTATTGCTGGCGTTGGATCCGGTGGATCCGGAGCGTCCTGTATACGTGGACGTGTGCGCTACGCCCGGGGTGTCGAGCACGATCTCATTGGCTCGGCGCACCACGTCGTCGGTGCGAGAAAGCGAGGCGCCTTGCGGCAGCTGCAGCGAGACAATGATGATGCCGCGATCCATCTTGGGGATGAAGCCGGTCGACGTGTGAAACAGCATCCAGGCGGCGGCGCCCACCAGCACCGCATAGAGCGTGAGCATCAGC
>JBAZYB010000123.1:5715-11960 GCA_041659545.1 Hyphomicrobium sp. | reverse complement strand
ATCACGTCGATGAACGGCGTGACGTTGATCTCGTGGTTCTCGGTTGCCTCTTCGCTGTCTGAGAGCTTGCCGGCCATGACGCTTACTCCGCAGCTCTCAGCTCAGGGCGAACGCCGCGATCGAAGTCGCGCGAGGCAAGGCCCAGCACCAGCACCGAGGCATCGCCGACCAGCGCCTTGTAGCCGCCGATCGAACGCGAGAAGTGATTGTAGATGATCACCGCAGGGATCGCCGCGACGAGGCCGAACGCCGTCGCCAGCAGCGCCTCGGCGATGCCGGGAGCGACGATGGCGAGGTTGGTCGTCTGCGCCTCCGAGATGCCGATGAACGAGTTCATGATGCCCCACACGGTGCCGAACAGGCCGATGAACGGCGACGTCGAGCCGATGGTGGCGAGAATGCCGGTGCCGCGGTTGATGTCGCGGCCGGCGGCGAGATCGACGCGGTCGAGGCGCGCAGAAATGCGCTCCTTGATGGCGTGCCGGTCGGCGATGTCCCAGGAGGCACGCGTCTCGGCGAGCGCTGCCTGCAGCATCGCCGGCACGGCGCCGCGGGTGGAGGAGATGAGGTTCACCGCCTCGTGCAGCGAGTTGGCGGCGACGAGTTTGCGCAACTGCGAGCGCAGCCGCCGCTTGGCGACGGAGAGCTCGATGGTCTTGGCCAGCCACACCGTCCAGCAGACGAGTGAGGCCGACAGCAGGCCGAGCATCACCCCTTTGACGACCACGTCGGCCTGCAGGAACATCCCCCACGGGGAGAGGTCGTGCGGCTTGTTCGGGTTGTGCGCGGGCGCCGCCGTCGCAACCGCCGTCGCCGTCGCGACAGGGACCTGGTGCTCCGGCGTTGCTGCCGCCGGCTCGGCGACACCATGGAAAGCCGGTGCGGCTGGTGCGGGCGATGTAGCCGGCGCTTGCGCGCCTGCACTTGATGGTGACGCTTCCAAAGATGGCGCCGGTGCTGCGACGGCCGAAGGCGGTGTCTCGGCCGGAACGGTTGCTGCTGGGCCAGCTTGCGTAGCCGGAACAGCCGGCGCCGCCGCTTCCTGCGCGTGCGCAACGAAGCAGCCGGCCAGCGATAGCGCTGCAACCAATAGCAATCGAGGATGGCAGATAAGGCGAGGTTGGCTCATGGCATCCTTCATGTCTTTACGCTTGCGCACCTACGAATGATCCTCACGCCGCCGACGCTGATGCTTTCGGAGCGACGTGCTCCGCGTCCAGCGAAGGCTTGCCGACGACTGTGACGATGAGGTTCTCCGGCCGCAGCAACTCTGCTGCGACACGCTTAACGTCGGCGAGCGTGACTGCCGCGACCATCCCGTTGCGTTTCGCCACGTACTCAGGCCCGAAGCCATCGAGACGCAGGCCGAGCAACTGGTTCGCAATCTTCGCGCTGGCGTCGAACCCCAACGGGTAGGATCCAATCAGCGCACTCTTCGCCTTCGCGACCTCTTCATCGCTGATATCGCCGTTCGCCATCTTCTCGAGTTCCGCACCGATGACCTCCAGCGAGGTGCCCATCAGGTGATTGCGCGTCGCCACCGAGCCCTTCAGCACCGAGGCGCAGCGCATTGGCGCGATTGACGTCGACACGCCGTAGGTGAGGCCGCGCTTGACGCGCACTTCCTCCATGAGGCGGCTTGAAAAAGAGCCGCCGCCGCCGATGAAGTTCAGCACCACCGACGCCATGTAGTCGGGGTCCTTGCGCGCCAGCGCGGTCATGCCGAATACGGCGACCGACTGCGGCACGTCCATCTCGATGATCGAGCGGCGCCCTGCCGGCAGCACGCCGACAGCACCCAGCGTCGGGAGCTGTGTATCGTCCGGCAAAGCACCGAAGATCTCGTCGAGCAGTTGCCCGAGCTCCTGTGGTGTGATGTCGCCGACTGCAGTGACCTTGAGCGTGCGCTTGCAGAAGGCGGGGCGACGGTAGAACTCCATGTCGTCGGCCATGATGGCGTCGACGCTTTGCAGCGTACCCCCGGCCGGCCGGGCATACGGATGTCCCGCGAAGGCCACCGCCTCCCATTCGGCCGCTGCCACCCTGTCGGGTTCACGCGCCGCACGAGCGATGCCGACCTTGAGGCGTTGACGCGTCCGTTCGACGGACTCCGCGTCGAAACGCGGCTCCATGAGCGCCAGCCGCAGCAGCGCTGCCGCCTCGGCGCGGCTCTCGGTCAGCACTTCGATATTGCCGAAGAGCGCATCCTTGCCCGCGCGGAAACCAATGCGCAGGGCGATGTCCTTCACCCGCTCCTGGAAGGCGGTGGACGTGAGATCACCCGCACCCTCGACGAGCATCTGCGCCAGGAAGTTGGCAGTGCCCTCCTTGCCTGCTGGATCCTGCGCGCTGCCGCCATCGAAGGCGAAGCGCAACGCCAGCATCGGCACCGCGTGATCTTCGACAAGCCAGGCGTCGATGCCGCCGGGGCTCGTGACACTTTGTATGTTCATGGCCCCAATGCCTTCGGTGTTGGATTGTCACTCGATGTCATGCGCGTGCTCTCCGGCAGCAGCAGGCCGGTCACCGAGCGCCGGATGTCGAGATGCTTCAGGGCAACCGCCTTAACGTCGTCCGTCGTCACCTGGCTAATTGCCGCTGGCCATCCTTCGATCTCGGAGATGGTGCGGCCTACCGACAGCGCTCGGCCGTAACGCTCCGCGAGCATTTCCTGCTCATCGCTTTCGAAAGTGTATGCCGCCCTGAGCGAGCGTTTGGCGCGATTGAGCTCAAGCTCGCTCACGCCATTCTGGCGCACCTCGTCGAGCACCGCATCGACGGCTGCCTCGACGCTGCCGAGATCCCTATTCGGCAGTGCCACTGCCTGCATGTGGATGATGCCGGAATCGAAGCCACCGCCGAAATAGCCGCCACTCGCGCCGGCCGCGACCTTGTCCTCCACTACCAGGTGACGGAACAGGCGTCCGGTCGCGCCATCACCGACGATCGCCATCAACAGACTCAGTGCCAATGCGGCGCCAGATTCGGCGGTGGCATAGCTCGGCGTCAGGTAACTGCGCTGGAAGGTCGCGTTGGCGACGCGCTTGTCCTTCAGCGTGATGCGGCGCACCACCTCGTGCGGCGGCTCCTTTGGACGCGCGCGGCCCTCGACTGCCGGGTTGGCCGGAATCTTCCCGTAAGTCTCTACCGCCAGGCGCCGCGCCTCGTCGGGCGTCACGTCGCCAGCGACGACGAGGATGGCGTTGGTCGGTGCGTAGTAGCGCTTGTAGAAGGCGAGCGCATCCTCGCGCGACAGCTGCGCAATATCGTGCGCCCAGCCGATCACCGGCAGCCGGTAGGGATGCGCGATGTAAAGCGCCGCGCTCATCTGCTCGCTGAGCCGCGCGTTGGGGCTGTTGTCGTAGCGCGAGGCGCGTTCCTCGATAATCACCTGCCGCTCGGTGGCCACCTCCTGATCGGTGAGCCGGAGATTGACCATGCGGTCCGCCTCCATCGCCATCATCTGACCAAGGTGCTCTTTGGCGATGCGCTCGTGGTAGACGGTCACGTCCTGGCTGGTGAAGGCGTTGAGCTGTCCTCCCCGTTCCATGACGATCTTCGGGAAGGCACCGTCGGCAATCTTCTCCGTCGACTTGAACATCAGGTGTTCGAGGAAGTGCGCCAGACCCGAGCGGTGGCTCGGTCCGTCCGCCGCTCCGACGCGGTACCACACCATGTGCGTCACCACCGGCGCGCGGTGATCAGGGATCACAACCACATCCATGCCGTTGGCGAGTTTGAACTGCGTGCCCCGGCGTTCTGGAACGGGTGTCTGCGGTGCGGGTGCGAGCATGTCAGACCGCCTCCATCAGCTGCGCGTCCTGCACGGCGACCGCTTCGGGAAGTAGCCAGCCCGTCACCGAGCGGCGCGGATCGAGATAGGCGTTGGCGACGCGCTTGATATCCTCGGCCGTCACCTTGGCGAGTGCCGCCGGCCAGCCGTCGACGTCCTCGATCGAGCGGCCGATGGCCAGCGCCGTGCCGTAGCGCTGCGCAAGCCTTCCGATACTGGCGATATCATAGATGGGGTTGGGATCGGCGGTCAGTTCTTTCTTGGCGCTCTCCAGCTCGACTTCACTAACGCCATTGGCGCGGATATCGTCCACGATTACATCGACGCATACCTCGACCGCCTCGAAGTCCACGGCGCTGTTCGCCTCGATCAGGATGACCATGTCTCCGAAATCGATCGCAGAGCCCGAGTAAGTAACCATTACCCCGACCGCCGACTTGTCCTCGACGAGCTTGCTGTGGATCCGGCCGAAGAGAATGGGCGCGAGCAGTTCGAGCGCCGCCGCTTCCCCCGGCTCCGCCGTGACATAGCTCGGCACGACATATATGCGCTTACAAATCGGTTCGGACATCGACCGATCCTCCAGAACGATGCGTGGCGCAGCGACGTGCTGCGGTTCCAGCGGCCGCGAGCCTCGACCGACTTCGAGGATGGGCGGTATCTTGCCGTACGTCTCTTCCGCCAGCCGCTTCACTTCTTCCTGCGTGACATCGCCGGCGACGACGAGGATGGCATTGTTGGGCGCGTAGTGGCGCTTGTAGAAACGCATCACGTCCTCGCTCGATAGCTTCGCGATTTCGTGCGCCCAGCCTTTTGCCGGGGTACCGTACGGGTGCGAGCCGTATACCGTCGCCGACATCTGCTCATTGAGCAGCACAATGGGATGGTTGCTCGACCCTTGCTCCTGGGTTGCCACTCGTGCTGTCGTTACGTCGTCGTCGGTGACCTGCAACTGGGTCATGCGGCAGGCTTCCATCCGCATCAGCGCCTCGAGCTCATCTTTGGCGATGCTCTGATGGTATGAGGTGAAGTCCCGGGCGCTAACCGTCTTAGTGAATTCGCCGACGGCGATGTTATTGAAAGACCCGTGCATCAGGTGCTCGAGCAAGTTGGCGACACCCGATCCACCCTGCGGCGCGTCGGCTTCGCCCACCCTGTACCAGAGCATGTGGGTGAGAAGCGGTGCCTGGCCATCCGGGATGACGACGACGTCCATGCCGTTCGCAAGCTTGAACGCGGTGGCCCGGCGCTCGGCAAACGTGGTCTTGGATCCGACGGCGAGGAAGGCGTTGATCCGCGCTTCGAGCTTCACCTTCTGCACCTCGGCGCCGCCGACCTGCCGGGCCACTGGCTTGCCGTCCCTGAAAAGGATGAGCGTAGGTATGGTGCGAACGCCATAGGTCTCCCTCGCTATTGGATTTTTTTCGATGTCGACCTTCACGATCTTGACCTTGCCCTTCATCTCCTCGGCCACCTGATCGAGCGCCGGCGCCATGGCTTTGCACGGGCTGCACCACTCAGTCCAAAAGTCGACCAGCACGGGTTGGGCGGATTGCAGAACAATCTGCTCGAAGGTCGCGTCGGAAACTGAACTTGCAGTCATGTTCACTCTCGATGATGGCTGTGATTGTGAAGGTTCGAAACGTTCCGGCTAGAGCACAAGTCGCGCTGGCGGTGGCGGGTCGGACGGCTGCGCCAGGTAGCGTTCGATCGACATAACTTCCCCCGTGCCGTCGGTGCGCAGATCAAGGACGAGGTTGTGATAAGCGTGTAGCGTCGGGCGGTGACCGACGCTGACGAGCGTGACGGGGCGCGACAGAAGCTGCGTGTACAGCCGGCGTTCCGTCTTGACGTCCACAGCGCTCGTCGCCTCGTCGAGGAAGATGAACTCGGCGGCGCTCAGGTACGCGCGCGCAAAGCCCATGCGCTGCTGCTCGCCGAGCGAGAGAATGCGGCCCCAGTCGGCCTCGTCCGAGAGATCGGGATGCCGCTGCACCAACTCTCCGAGGCATGCCTCGCGCAGAGCGGCGACAATCTCATCGTCGGTCGGGGGCACCGCGGCGTTTCCGGGATAGAGCAACTGATGCCGCAACGAGCCAAGCACCATGTATGGGCGCTGCGGCAGGTAGAGCGTCTTATCCTCGGGCGGCGTGCGCACGGTGCCGTGCCCCATGTTCCATAGGCCGGCCATGGCGCGCAGCGCCGAGCTCTTGCCAGTCCCGGTAGGACCGGCAATGAGCAGCGAGCCGCCCTTCGGCAGAGCGAACGACAGATTGCGGAAGAGCGTTCGCTCACCCCCGGGGGTCAACAGCGTCACGTTTTCGAAACTGATGGTCTCGGCTGCCGTCTCGCGGCGAAGATGGCCGATGTGCTGCGCTTGTTCGTAACCGGCGAGCTTCGCGAACTTCTCGAGAATCTCGGCCACGCGAACACAGTGTGGTACCGACTTGGT
>JBAZYB010000123.1:0-5705 GCA_041659545.1 Hyphomicrobium sp. | reverse complement strand
ATGAATTGGATGAAGGTGTTGACCGACATGTTGATAAGCATTGCCGCCGACGTTGCAGCGGCAATGCTGCCAAACTCGATCTGTCCGCTAAAATAGAGCGGCGCAACGAACAGCAACGGCAGCAGCGTCCAGACCAGCGCCATCGACCGCAACGCCAGCAACATTGCCACCTCGTACCGGACGATCGCCCATTGCGTGACGATGGCTTTCGAAAGCCGATCGAGCAGATGCACGCGCTCACCGTTCTCGCCGCGATAGAAGGCGATGGTCTCGGCATGGTCGCGCACGTGCAGCAGGCCGAACCGCAGGTCGGCCTCGGCGATGGTCGAATTCCAGTTCTGCTCGATGGTCGGCTTGTAGATGAAGTACGTGACGACGGCATTGATGGTGCAATAGCCCAGCGTCGCGAGCAGCATCGGCATCGCAATGGTCGCCAGGATGCCTAACTGCACGGAGATGTTCGTCACCGCGTTCAGCAGGCCATTGGGCAGCTGCGTCACCGCATCGATGACTGGCTTCATCTCCTCCTGAATGCGCTGGTCTGGATTGTCGATGTCGCCGTCGAGCGTGATCGCGTAGTACGTCCGCGCGCCCAGATATTCATCGAAGATGCGCGCCGTCATCCAGCGGCGCCAATCGATCCGGATGTAGCCTTCGACATAGGTGGCGGCGACGTTGGCGAGGAAAATCCCCACCCCCAATCCAGAGTATTGCAGCCAGAAACTCCAATAGCCGGCGACATCCTTGGCAACGAGCGCGTTGTTGAGATCCTTGAAGAGAAGCGTCATCATTCCGCCCGTTGCGGCGCCGACCATTCCGGCCGTCAGAACGAAGCCCGCCAACGCGTAGGACCGCCACGCGCCCTCGCGCGTCCAATAGGGGCGGCAAAGGCTCCACAGCCGGCGGAAGAAGACGCGGTCGAGCTTTTGCGATTTGCGATCGTTTTTGACGCCGGATCCCAAGAAGGCATGCCCTGTCGGCGGCTCCGCATTGCCATTCGTCATGCCGCCCCCTGCGATCCGATCCGACGCGTCCACTCACTTTCAACCTCCCCTCGATGGGGTGGGTCGCACTTCACGCGGTCCGCATGAAATGCGGGGTCGGGTGAAGCCACGGTAGTGAGCTTCGGTTGATCGTCATTCCCCCCATCCCTCGCCCCTCCGCACCAGGGGGTGGGCAAACCAGAGCACCGCGATTCCGGCTGATAGATATTCGTCCTAGCCTTCGTCACGTTCGCCTCTTCGAATTGGTTGGCGAGCCTGTCGAAGCCTAGAGGCATCCAACAGGCTCGCCGTTTGGCACGGGTGGGCCAAATCAAAACCTCAGTGCCGATCCGAGCCAATAGCTTCGGCCCAGCAGCCAAGGCGCCGACTCCGTTGTCACTGTCTGCTGAGTGCTGTTGGTGATGTTGTTGATACTGAACTGGATCGCGGCCTGCTCGGTGACGTTGATCTGGCCGTTCACATCCAGTTTGAGCGACGCCCCAAACTTCCTGTCCTCGTAAACACTGCAGCCGTTGTAGCAAGTAATGGGGACCTCTTGCCCATCGACTATATCGCCGTCGTAAACGATATCGTCTGTGTCGTGGGCGCCCATGAACCCGAGGTTGACACCAGCGTTGACGTTGAGCTCCAGGACATCATTGAACCACCGGGTCGCGAGCGTTGCGCCAAAACGGACCGGAATGTCCATATTACCGGTAACCACGTTGAATTGTTCAGGGAGATAGGCCGCTCCCTTGTACCAGATGCCACTTTCCGAATACCCATCGGAGTTCCTATCCGAGCTTAGGAGGTAATTGTCCTGGGATGTGTGCTGCTTGGACCATGTTACGTTGCCGGTTATCGCCGCAGCATTGAGATTGAAGGGATTGCGCAGCCCGTACCACTCTTTCGTGTACTCCGCCGACGCCGATCGGTAGAAACTCTCGCCATCGTTGGTCGCTTCAACGCAGTCGACCCCGCCACTGGAACCGCAGCTCTCTGTCGCAAACTGATCGCGCCCATAACGCTCGAGATACCCGAGGCGCAGCTGCCCGTAGGATAAACGATCGCCTATGCCGACAGAGCCAGTGTACTCGTCCGAATAGGGGGTCGCCAACCCGGCTACCTTGTAGGCTCCACCACCATAAGTGTCGGTCGGAGTATTGGGGAATGCACCCGGCGTTGTTCCGGCAATCCCGTCCCGCTCGTAATATCGAACGCTCGGCAGCTTATCCCGGATGGCGTAATACAGAGTCTCGCCGAGATAATAACGGTTATATCCCGCGGTGAAGTTGAGCCCGGCGATTGGGGTAAGTGTTCCCACCAGTCGCGGCGCAAAATTGTTATTCTTCAGATAGTCGTCATAGTCGTGGCGAACGCCCGCGCGAACATTGAACCAATTCCACGTTTGATCGATCTCGGCAAATGTATGCGCCGCGTTGACAGTGGCAGAAGTATCGTGCTTTGGAACAATGGAATAGGATGTAAAGTATTGGTTCTCGCTGCACAGGTACTCCGGCACATCAGCGGCGTCGGCGCAGGTGAACGTACCCGTGGTGGGGCTATAAGCGGACGTGTTCTCGTCAAGCCGCGCGTTGCGCCCGTCATAGCTCTTAATCTCAGTTCCTACCCTGAAGTTTCCAAGCAGGACATCACCCGATAGCATTACCTGGGCGCCATAGTCCGTCTGACCCTGAAGCCTATTGCCAAATCCGCCGTAAAAGCAGTCAATCGACCTGTTGGTTCCTTTATACGTCGCGGGGTCAACCCCGGGGCACCAATCATATGCAATATCGCTATGAAATGTCTCCTGCGCCCAAAGCCCGGTAACTTGGTCACGGTTGGTAAACCGTTGAAGGCGAATGGCCACCAGCTTGTTATCTCCCGAATTATTCTCGGTGACGCTGGTATTGTAAAATGCGCGGCTTTTCAGATTGAGGTTGCCAAGGCCGATCGCGTCGATGCTTACCCCGGCAAGGGTAGTCTCGTGCTCAAGCTTGGTGGACTGCGCATTTGTATTTACGTCGACGTAGACGTTTCGGCCGTTTATCGCATCCCAGTGCTGAAAATACTCGGTGCGGGAGGTGTCCAGCGTGAACTTGCCGATATCCGTGCGGGCCGAAGCCGCAAAGCGAAAGAATATGTTGTCGGAACTATTGGGCGAGTCGGCGCTGCCGTACTGAATGTTCTTTTGCCTGACGGATTCGGCCTCCTTGCGGCTCGCCTGGGCTATGAAGGCGAAGTCGCGGGTAATCGGTGCTCCCACCGAGACCGCAAGCGTGGACTTCTCATACGTAGGGGGACGGCGGTCGGTTGGATTGGTGCCATCCGGCGTCGCCAGGATATAGTTGGCGAAATCGCTGGTATCGCGACTGGCACTAACCGACGCGTGATAGCGGTCGGTCGGCGGAGCTGTGAGATTATATTCGACGACGCCGCCCACGAACTGGCCGTATTCGGCCGACGCGTTGCTCTTGATGATGGTCGCATCGCCGATGAACTCCGCAGGCACATAGATGCTCTGCGGGCTCATGCCATGGACGCCTGTGCCTCCACCTGCCGGGCCTCCGTCCTCCAAATCGCCGGCACCAGCAATTTGAGGGCCAGTGATGTTGGTGATCGATACGCCGTTGAGGATGAAGTTGTTCTCGTACGTGCGGCCGCCGCTGATCGAGAGCAGCGCCGGCTTGGTATCGACGGCCTTGGTTGATGTCGCACCAGGATTATACTGGTTGCTATTCTGGTACTGAACGTCCGGCAGGTTGCGCATGAACGTGTTGGCGTCACCGCCGCCGTCGGTGCGCATCATCACATTGTTGGCGTCGAAGGTGGTGGTGCCCGTGTCGCTCTTTGCGGCCGTACCCAGCGTGATGCCGGGAGGCGGCGGCGCCTCCGTCGTTGCTTCAGCCGTGGTTGGTGCGACGTACGCCTTTGCGTTGGTCTTGACCGCCTTCTTCTTTTTCGTGTCCTGACCGTCGACGACAAGCTCCGGCAGGTTCGACGTCGGTGACGTCGTTTCCATTGCCGCGGGCTCGGTCGGTTTCACGGTCTCGGTTTCCCCTGCCGCCGGTGGCGGCGTTGACGGCGCTGCATTTTCTACGGGACTTTCAGTCGGTGGCTGCTGCGCCGCCACCTCCCCTGCCCCGAGAGCCAAAACGCAGGCACCAACGCGCGCCCCCCGGCGCGCAGACGCGAACACACGCATTACTCTTCCCCCAACACACGCATTACGCGGGCGAATTGCGATGCAATTCAATGCCCTTGGGCAGAGTGTAGGAATGCCGGGCGGTTTAGTTGAACGGCCGAATCTTCATATGGTGAGCGCCGTTTTCACGAAGCCTTCATCAACCGGCCGCGATTGATCAATTGCTGCGCATATTGCTTATGCAGATGCCTAGTTGTTGCGCATATCGGCGCTACGCCCGGGCCCCTGATGGGCCAAAATCGACCATTATGTCGCACCCGAGCCGGGACGGGTCCTAATCAGTCCGCGGCGGCTGCAATGCCGGGCTGCCGGCGATGGAGACGATCAGGTCCTTTGGATCGAGCATGCGCTTGGCGACGCGCTTGAGGTCGTCCAGCGTCACCGCCGCGATCAGGCGCTTGCGGTTTTCGAAGAACTCCGGCCCGAAGCCGGCCATGAAGAGACCGAGGAGCTCATCGGCAATGTTCGGGTAGGAATCGAAACGCAGCGGATAGGACGCGATGAGGTAGCCCTGGGCGTCTTCAAGGTCGGCCTGGGTGAGCGCCCCGTCCCAAATCTTCCGTAGCACCTCGTTGATGATGTCGAGCGATTGGGCCACCTTGTCGTTGTGCGTGTAGACGGTGCCGCGAAACACCGCGGCATTCCCAAAGCGCTCGAGCCAGGTCTCGATCGAAAAGGCAAGGCCACGTTTGACGCGTACCTCATCGGCGAGCTTGGACGCTATTCCACTCCCGCCGACGATGTGGGTGAGCACCTCCGCCGCTACATAATCGGGGTCGTCGTACGGCACGGCACCCACGCCGAACTGCACCCCCGACTGCGAGACATCCATGTCGGCGACCCTCAGCCGGCCGCCCAGCACCGGAGTGATCGCGGGTACAGGAGTGAGGTTCGCGCTGGCCGGCAACTCGCCGAACGCATCGTCGAGGAATTTGCCCAACTCGGCAGGGATGATGTCGCCGACGGCAACCACCTTCAACCGGTCCCTGGCGAAGACGCGAGCTGTATAAGCTCTAATATCGGCGGCGGTGATCACTGGGATGGTCGCTTCCGTGCCCGCGATCTGCCGCGCGTATGGGTGACCTGCGAACGCCACAGCGTCCCACTGAACCCTCGCCACGAACCAGGGCATGCGCGCTTCACCGGCGTGGAAAGACAAAAGCCGGCGGCGAACATCCTCTATCGCGTCGGCGTCGAAACGCGGATGGGTGAGGGCCCGCTTGAGCAGCTGAGAGGCGGCGTCGCGATTTTCGCTTAGTGCCTCGACGCCGCCGAAAATGGTGTCCGTGGTAGCGTGGAAACTTAAACGTAACGCCAGCTCCTCTGCGCGCCGCTGCAGAGCGCGTGTGCCTTTGTCCAAGGCGAGCGTAACGAAGTTGGTGAGCCCCTCCTTGCCGGCCGGGTCCTGCGCGCCCCCACCCTCGAAGCCGTAGTACAGGGTAAACATCGGCAGCGCGTAGTCTTCGACGAGCCACGCCTGGATGCCGCCCGGGCTGGTCACCTCCTGAATGATCATC
>JBAZYB010000122.1:0-11984 GCA_041659545.1 Hyphomicrobium sp. | reverse complement strand
CAACCGCACGTCGTACGTCATCGCGCCTGACGGGCACATCATCTACGAATACACCGCGCTCGACCCAAGCGGGCATGTGGAGAACACGCTGGCGGCGCTGAAGAAGTGGAAAGCAGGGGGGAAGTAGGGGCGCCTGTTCCCTCCGGCTGCCTCCTTCCCTAAGCTGTCCGCTGGCCCGTCGAAATGTCCCCTCCCCCGCCCCGTCAGCACGGCTAGGCGGGGCAGGCACAGCGCGTTCGCAGCATCTGCTCCGAGGTTCGCGTCGTCGGGCGTAACGTGACCGCGCGAGGGTCGGCTGGGCCCGATTGCCAATTTCAAGTCTCGCGCGGCAGCGCAGGCGGGAGCGAAAAGCCAAGCGTCTGCATCAACCAACGCTTGGCGCGGCTGGCGGCGCGCGACTGCATCGGCTCGCCGGGCGGCGTCGATGGGCGCTGAATTATGCGATCTTTGGCATGAACGAGATCATGCACGTACTGCAACTTGGCAATCGCGGGAGCCGAGATGACAAACGGATAGAGATCGGGCTGTCCCATGCTGCGGTTGAGGCTGTTGACCGCAAAGGCGACCGGCAGCCACGCCTGCACGAGCGTGTCAACGTCCTTGGCCTTATAGGGGCTTTTAGTCACGCGCACGCTTGGTGCCTCGTCAACGCGCGGGTTGACGCTGAGATCGAAGGCGTAGGCCATTTCCAGCGTGTCGATGATGTGCAGGTAGTGCGCCCACGTTTCTGCAAAATCCTCCCACGGATGCATGGTGGCGTAAGCGGACACGAAGCTGTCCTGCCAGTTAGCCGGCGCTCCAGTTTCGTAGTAGCGCTGCAGGGCTTCGCCGTAGTCGATGCGGTCGTCGCCGAAAAGGGCGCGGAAGCTGTCTAGGTTGCCCGCATCGCGCACGAGCTTGTTCCAGTAGTAGTGACCCACCTCGTGGCGGAAGTGACCGAGAAGAGTGCGGTAGGGTTCGTGCAATGAGGTGCGGCGCTGCTCGCGCGCGGCGTCGTCTGCCTCCATGAGCGAGATGGTGATGACGCCGTCATCGTGGCCGGTCAGTACTTTCTGGTCGGGGAGATCGGCGAGGAAGTCGAATATGAGCGGCTCAAGCTCTCCGCTTGCCACCGTCGGAGCGGGCAGCCCTAGTTTGATCAGAGTATAGATGAGGCGGCGCTTGGCAGCCTCCATGCGCTTCCACAGACCCTGGCGTTGAGGATCGGAAAGATCGGGGATGGTGCGGTTGTGCTGGCACGCAATGCAAAGGGTCGTCGCGGCTTCGGCAGGAACCAGCCAGTTGCACGCCTCGACCTCCCAGTTGGCGCAAAAGCGATAGCGCTCGTCTGGGGCAGCGAGTGCCTTCCAATTGGACCCGTCGGGCTCGACCGCGCTCAATGTGTCATGGTCAGGCAAGTAGCCCGTGAGATGCCCGCAGCGCTCGCACTTCGTATTCTCGAAGTAGAGAGGGTTTCCGCAGCTCTGGCATTCGAACAACTTCATCCTAAGGCTCTCCGAAAATCGACCGCGGTGACAGCTGCCGTCAACGTCGACGAGGCATTGCGGGTTCCGCCAGGGTCCAACGGGGGCTGGCGGGGTGCCGACCGAAGAGTGAAGGTGCCTGTTCGCGCGCATGGGCGCTGATTTTTTGTGCAGTCTCGATGGAGTCGCCAAGCGCCGCGGCGGCTCAGCGCTTGTCGGCGAGGCGCATCGACTGCACGCCGGCAGGCGATAGCCTGGGACGCTGGCTGGAAATCGTACCGGCATTGACGCCGGCCCAGCCGATCTCGCCGGAGAGGCGGGCGTATTCGATCTTGGGGCAGCGGTTCATGATGACGGTAAGGCCGGCGGCTTCGGCTTGGGCGGCGGCCTCGTCGTTGCGCACGCCGAGCTGCATCCACACGACTTTGACGGCGAGTTTGTCTTTGAGGGCAATGGCATCGCGTGTCACGCCCAGCGCAGCAGCGGTATTGCGGAAGATGTCGACGATATCGACGGGGGCCGGCACGTCGGCGAGGGATGCGTACACCGCTTGGCCGAGGATCTGCTGACCGGCGAGCCCGGGATTGACGGGGTGGACGGTGTAGCCCTTCGAAAGCAGGTACTTCATGGCGAAGTAGCTCGGCCGGCTGGGATTGGCGGAAGCGCCGACAAAGGCAAAGACGCGCACGCTGCGCAAGATATCGGCGATGTCCTCGTCGCTGTAGCGGTCGTGGCTCATGCTGCACATATAGGCCACGTCGACGGTGCGGTGATAGCGTGCAAACGACGCTGGCGCCGGAGCCGCGCTCAGCAGCCCTTCCACTGGGGCTTGCGCTTGCCGAGGAAGGCGCTAATCCCCTCGGCCGCGTCGCGCGACATCATGTTGTCGACCATCACCTGCGCGGCGTAGTCGTAGGCGTCTTCGAGGCTCATCTCGGCCTGGGCGTAGAAGGCGGATTTGCCGACGGCGACGGTGAGCGGTGACTTTTGCGCGATCTCGTCGGCGAGGCCCAGCGCTTGCGGGAGCACCTCGGCAGCAGGAACGGCGCGATTGACGAGGCCCCAGTCGGCCGCTTCAGCGGCGGAGATCAATTCACCGGTGAGCAGCATCTGCATGGCGCGCTTGCGAGCGACGTTGCGCGACAGGGCGACCATGGGCGTTGAGCAGAACAGGCCGATGTTGACGCCGGGCGTGCAGAAGTGGGCTGTGTCGGCGGCAATGGCGAGGTCGCAGGTGGCGACGAGCTGGCAACCGGCGGCGGTGGCTGTGCCCTCGACGGCGGCGATGACGGGCTTTGGACAGGCGATGATGGCTTGCATCATGGCCGAGCAGGCGGTCATCGCCTGAGTATAGAAGGCAAGGCCGTGGTCGGCGTCGGCGCGGTGTGCGGTGAGCTCTTTGAGGTCGTGGCCGGACGAGAAGACGGGCCCTTTGGCGGCGAGCACGATGGCGCTGACGGTGGCATCGGCGCCGAGCTGTGCGATAGCGACGTGCAGCGCTTCGATCATCGCCACGGAGAGCGCGTTGCGGGCTGCGGGGCGGTTCAAGGTGAGCAGCGCGACGGCGTGATGGGGACGGGCGCTGAGCACGAGCGGCTCGGCATCGGCGGGGGCGATGGGCTGGTTCGCGGCAGCGCTGGTCATGCGTCGCTACTCCTTACGTGCGCCCGCTTCGTGCGGGCGCGCTGGCGGGCATCACTGCAGGGCTTTTTCGATCTCGGCGCGGTGTGCTTTGACGAGGTCGACGTTCTCGGGGTTCTCGATGCGGGGCGTTGATTTGATGGCCTCGTTCAACTCCTCGATGAGCTGCTTCTTGTCAGCCTCGGGGATAGAGGTGTCGGCGGTGACGTCGTCGAGCTCTTTCTTCAGGGCTTCGACGGGCTCGGTGAAATCGCCCGACTTGGAATCAAGCCCGGCCATGACGATGGAGATGTTGGCGGCGACGTCGTCCAGTTCGGCAAAGTCGGCAAACCCGTGCTTCTTAGCGATGGTGTCGAGTTCGGTCTGCAGCTCGGGCTCGATGTTGTCGCCGGCTTCCTGCAGCTTGGGGGCAACCTCGGCGAGGTCGGGCTGAGCAGAGACGAAGCTGCTCACCTGCGCTTCGGTCAGCTTGATCTGCTTGACCGGCGCGTCCTTCGGCGGCTCCTGCGCGATGGCCGCGGTACACGCGAAGACTCCCAGCGCCAATGCAAACCAAGGGATGCAACGTCTCGAAGCCTGCTGCATGGGTTCCTCTCCTCAGTGTTCTTTAGAGTTATATCGCGCTTGGGCGAATTTGAACGGCGATTGGCAGCATCACTTTGCGACGATTTCGCGCCCGCTGGCGATATCGCGCCATGCATTTTTCCGCGATATTCGCTCGGCGTGTATTTGCCATTGCCGCAAGTCGCCCCCGACCGCAAGCGGAGGATCATGGGTCAGCGGCGGACGGCAGGCGCATCTGCGTCGCGATATTTGCGGTATTCTGATACCACATGCTCTAGTTGATTGTTTTTACTTGCTTTTTTAATTTCTTCGGTGGTTTCGATTGACAGTGGCGGGGCAATCTGGTTTCAAGACGCCTCTCGCGCCGGGGCTCGGCATTTTGCGCGTCTCAGAGCCCGGCGATACAAACATCGGAGCCTTGTTATGCCGACCTTCGTCGCCAAGCCGGCCGACGTGGAGAAGAAGTGGATCCTGATCGACGCCGATGGGCTCGTCGTCGGTCGGCTCGCCGCTCTTATCGCCACGCGCCTCAAAGGCAAGCACAAGCCGATCTATACCCCGCATGTCGACTGCGGCGACAATATCGTCGTCATCAACGCAGAGAAGGTGATCTTCTCGGGCGATAAGCACACCGACAAAATCTACTACCGCCACACGGGGCACCCGGGCGGCATCAAGGAGACGACGCCGCGCAAGATCCTTGAGGGCAAGTTCCCCGAGCGCGTCGTGCAGCTGGCTGTCGAGCGCATGCTCAAGCGCGGCCCGCTGCAGCGCAAGCTGATGCGCAATCTCAAGATCTACAAGGGCGGCGAACACCCGCACGCAGCACAGAGCCCGGAAGTACTCGACGTGGCTAAGCTCAACCGCAAGAATGCGAGGGCCTGAGACAATGGCACAGGAAACCAAGTCTTTAGAGGGCCTCGGCGATCTCAAGACCGCGGCAGTTGCAAGCGCTCCAGTGTACGAGCAGAAGCTCGACAGCCTGGGTCGTGCCTACGCGACCGGCAAGCGCAAGAACGCTGTTGCCCGCGTGTGGATCAAGCCCGGGCGCGGTGCCATCACCGTCAACGCCAAGGACTACACGAAGTACTTCGCCCGGCCGGTTCTGCAGATGCTGCTGCAGCAGCCGCTGTCGGCAACCAACCGCGCCACGCAGTACGACATCAACGTGACTGTCGTCGGTGGCGGCTTGTCGGGTCAGGCCGGTGCTGTTCGTCACGGCATCTCCAAGGCGCTCACCTATTTCGAGCCCGACCTGCGTTCGGTGCTGAAAAAGGGCGGCTTCCTTACCCGCGACAGCCGCGTCGTGGAACGCAAGAAGTACGGCCGCATGAAGGCTCGCCGCAGCTTCCAGTTCTCGAAGCGCTAAGGCGCAGAAGACGCTACGGCGTCTCGAACGTGCCTACTTTCACGTCAGGCCGCCCCCGTCGGGGCGGCCTTTCGCTTTTTGGCCGCGTAAGGCTTGCCCGCACACAGCGGGGATGCCACATACGCCCGGGGTGGGAAATTGGCACCGGGGCAACCCATGGCGCCACGACAGGCAGGGTTTGATGGACTGGATACTGCAGGACCTGGGCTATCTGCTCGGGGCAATCGGCGAAGAAGCGCAGCATCTCGTTTCAATCGACTGGTACCGCCAGAACTTCGTTCCGCTGCTCAACATCATCATGATCGACTTGGTGCTGGCGGGTGACAACGCCATCATCGTCGGCTTGGCCGCCTCGCGCGTGCCGAAGGATATCCGCAGCCGCGTCATTTTCTGGGGCATCGCCGCGGCGGTCGTGCTGCGCATTCTGTTTGCGGCCATCACCGTACAGTTGCTCACTATCATCGGTCTCACTCTGGCGGGTGGCATCCTGCTCCTGTGGGTGTGCTGGAAGATGTATCTCCAGATCACCACCGGCAGCCATCATGGCGACGTCGGGCAAGGCGAAGGCACACCGAACGGCGAACTGAGCTTTTGGTCGGCGGTTGGGCTCATAATCTTGGCCGACGTTTCGATGTCGCTCGACAACGTCCTTGCTGTTGCAGGCGCGGCCAAGGGCTCTATCCTCGTGCTCGTCATCGGCCTTGCCGTCGCCATCGTGCTAATGGCGGTTGCCTCGCACTACATCGCCAACCTCTTGGTCAAGTATCCCTGGATCACCTGGATCGGGCTGCTGATCATCCTCTGGGTCGCACTGGGCATGATCTATGGCGGTTCCCACGAGGTGACGTGCCAGGCGTTCAACTTCGGCTGCTCGGAGACTCTGTGGCAGGGAATCCTGCACCGATTGGGGCTGCGATAGTCCTGTCGCGCCGCGCGTGGCGTCCCCTATATTTAGCTGGACAGGTTTGACATCGAGGGGCGCGGGCCATAATCCGCGCCTCTTCGGTTTGGTGCTGCACAGGAACGATTGTCATGGGCAAGCCAGAGCAAGCTCGGGTCTTCATCGACGGCGAAGCCGGGACCACCGGCCTTGAGATCCGCGAGCGCCTTGCCGGCGTTGGCGGCCTTGAGGTCAGGAGCATCGATCCGGCGCTGCGCAAAGACGCTGCCGCCCGAAAAGCCATGCTGCGCGACGTCGATGTCGTGGTGCTCTGCCTGCCCGACGACGCGGCCAAGGAAACGGTCGCGCTCGCTGCCGAACTGGGTGATGAGGCGCCGCGGATACTCGATGCCTCGACCGCGCACCGCACGGCGCCGGGCTGGGTCTATGGCTTTGCCGAGCTCAATGCCGAACAGGCCGACAAGATCCGTGCTGCGCAGCGCGTCGCCAATCCCGGCTGCTATCCGACTGGGGCCATTGCCCTTATCCGGCCACTGGTCGATGCCGGAATCTTGCCTGCCGACCATCCGGTTACCGTCAACGCCGTTTCTGGTTATTCGGGCGGCGGACGCAGCATGATTGAGGCCTACGAGGCCGGGACCGCGCCAGCATTCGAGCTTTACGGGCTCGGACTGGAGCACAAGCACGTGCCCGAGCTGATGGTCTATGCGGGCCTGACACGGCGCCCGATCTTCGTGCCTTCCGTTGGTAATTTCCGCCAGGGGATGCTGGTCTCGGTTCCGCTGCATCTGGATGGCCTGCCCGGCAATCCGTGCCTGCGCGATATCGAGCTGGCACTCGAAGCTCACTACCAGGGGCAGTCGACGATCAGCGTCGCCCGCGAGCCGACCGCAAAGGCCGCGCGCATTGCTGCCGAAGACCTCAACGGCACCGATAGGTTGGAGCTGTTCGTGTTTGGCAAGGCGGATCTCAAGCAAGCCGTGTTGGTGGCAAGGCTCGACAACCTCGGCAAGGGCGCTGCCGGCGCAGCCGTGCAGAACCTGCGCCTGATGCTCGGGCTGGATGGCGAAGCCGGCCGGCCCTGGGGCGCAGCTAATCTGCGGCAGCCCGCCTGATCGCGTGCAGATGCAGCGTCGCCACGGCGACAACGATGGCGGCGCCGCCCTGATGTGCGAGGCCCAGCGCCAATGGCACGCCAGAGATAAGCGTCCAGATGCCGATCAGCATCTGGGCGAGGACGCATAGCGCGAGCAGTCCCGCGGACCCGACGACGCGCTCATCATCGGCGGTGCGGATCACCGACACGAGGTGGACGAGTGCAAGGACGAATACTGCATAGGCCGTCATGCGATGGTCAAACTGCACCGTCGTCACGTTCTCGAAGAAGTTGGTGTACCAGGGTGCATGCGACAGCAGCCCGTCGGGCAGCAACTTTCCGTCCATCAACGGCCAGGTGTTGTAGGTCAGCCCAGCTTTCAGCCCGGCGACCAAAGCGCCGAGACCCGACTGCACGAATACAAGCACGAACAGGGCCGTGGCCGTCCGCAATTGCCATAGGGTGACCGTGCGCAGTCGTACTCGGCCGGTGTCAGGGCCTGCCTCTAGTGCCAGCCACACCAGCAGCGAAAGGATTGAAAAGGCCGTCAGCAGGTGCAGGGCCAGTCGGTATTGACTGACGTCGATGCGGTCGACGAGGCCCGATTTCACCATGTACCAGCCGATCGCTCCCTGCAGGCCACCGAGAGCGAAAACACCCAAACACTTCAGAGCGAAAAGGCCGCGCACGCGTCCCGTAAACCAGAAGAAAAAGAACGGCAGCGCAAATGCAACGCCAACGAAACGCCCGAGAAAGCGGTGCGACCACTCCCACCAGTAGATCGCCTTGAATGCCTCCAATGACATTCCTGCGTTGACGATCGAATATTCAGGGATCGCCTTGTACTTGTCGAAGGCGGCGTGCCAGTCGGAATCGCCGAGAGGGGGAATGGCGCCGAGCAGCGGCTGCCATTCGGTAATGGATAGCCCGCTGTCCGTCAGACGCGTCGCGCCTCCGACAACGACCATCGCAAATACGAGCACGGCGACGAATGCCAGCCACAGGCTTACGGCCCGACCAGCGGGCCCATCGGTCGTGACGCCATCACGCTGTAAGATAGAAACGGCCAAAGTGCGCCTCGTCCCCTGGAGGAGTGTCAGGGGCGTGATAGTCGGGGCAGTTGCCTCGATCAAGGCGCTGAACGCCGCGGACCATGCTGCACTGCAAGCGCGGTCAGGCGGAAATGCCCCCGGCATAGCGCTTGAGCGTGTTCATTAGGGCGAACGGCACCCCCGACAGCAGGGCCTTCACATAGCGCAGATCCTGGAAGTCCCCGTTGAGCGACAGGCGCGGCAGCGCCGTCAACTCGTGGGCGTGCTCTGGATAGAGTAGCCCTTTCTGGGTCGTGACGGCGGTCTCGACGCCCAGCTCCTCGGCGATGCGGAACTCCCGCTCTCCAGCACTCTTGGCGCAGCCGTATGGATAGCTGAAGTGGCGACAGGGACGGCCAAGCTCCTGCTCGATACGCAAAATGCTCTCAGCCATCTCGGCGCGGGCTTGGCCCTCATCAAGCTTGGCGAGAGCGTAGTGCCCACGCGTATGAGCGCCGATCGTGACGAGAGGGTCGTCGCACAGCTCGCGCAACTCGTCCCAATCCATGAGCAATTTGCGGTGCGCGGCGCGGGGGTCGAGGCCATGAGCTGCGGCCAGCTCGGCCACGACGGCGCGCGCCTGCGTTTCCGGTAGCGTGCGCAGCCACCAATAGATGTCATGGTGGGCCACATACTTCTCTTCGGCAGTGGCGAGGCGGTAGTGCTTCGTCTCGCCGTGCATGGCGAGCGTGATGGACGGCGCCGCCCGCAGCACTTCTTCGAGGGTGAGCCACCAGAGATCGGCACGGCCGTCGGCAAAGTCGCTCGGGACGTAGATGGTGAAGGGTGCGCAGTAGCGGCGGAAGATCGGATAGGCGTAGTCGCGATTGTCGCGATAGCCGTCATCGAGCGTAAAGCAGGCAAACGGGCGGGCGCCATCACCCTCTTCGAGGCGTTCGCGCACCTGATCGAGCGACACGATATCGAACCCGGCTTCGAAGACCTCATGCACCACAGCTTCGAGGAAGCCTGGTGTCACCTTGAGGATGCGGTTGGGTTCGAACTCTTGCGGCGGGCTCGGATTGACCTGGTGCAGCATAAAGATGACACCGGCGCCGCGCGTATACGGGGCGAGCAGATTGCCTGCTCCACTGTAGTGCACGGCCGCGAGCGCCGTCTTCAGAAGGGCCGTCGATCGCCTGCTCATGCTTGTCTCGTCTGTCCGTTGGATCGATCCATTCGGACAATCAAGCAATCTTCGTGCTGGCGCACCTCTAGACTGCGCCAGGACGACGGCAACTCGGCCTGTTGGCTAACGGCCGCTTAAATCGCAGGGCCTTGCGTCGCTGAACTAGTTCGCGGGAGCTGCGGCGCTATCTTTGGACGTGAAGCGTGCCAAGCGCTCGCGTGCGAGTTGGCCCGATTTGGCACGCTCGATGCGATACAACGCGATGTCCGCCACCTCGAAGCCGAGGAAGGTTCCACGCGGCTCCGACATGGCCACACGGCGGCTTGGCTCGCTGACCACGACACCCGCATCGAAGCGGCCGAGGATGGCCTCGAACAAAGCTCGCGCCACGTCTTTGCGGCCGGCAATCAGGATCTGGTCGTAGGCGCTGTCCAATGCATCGAGCGTGAGGTTGACACGGTCGGGATCGAGCAGCGTATCGCGGTCGCGCACAGGTGAACCCGCGGCGATGAAATGCGCGCCGCTGGCCGGGATGCGCGTGACAACATCCTCGAACGTCGCCTTACCGCGCAGCAGTTCGTTGAAGCCCAACCGCTGATCCATGCCGATGCTCTCGGCAATGCCCTGCCCCTCGGGACTCCAGTCGACAAGAATGACATCCGCACCGGCCTCGGAGAGTGCCCGGGCGAGTTCGACGGCCTCAGTTGCGACGTCGATTGGATCGGACGCACCGGTCAGCAGCGCGCGGAATCCACCGATATCCTGCGGATGAGATACGAGGTGATGGGCGAGATCGGGAATGGATTGAACGAGCTGGACGCCGACTGCATCGCGGGCAAACTCCGGGGCATCAACGCCACGGGTCGCAGTGGCGTTCACCTTCATCGGCATCATCTCGGCGCCACGTGCGCCGCGGGCGGCCGTGAACAATGCCCTAGTGATGACGATGGCAATACCGAACAGCAGCGTCGCAAGTGCCGCCAGAACGGCATAAGGGAGCGGCTTGGGGAAGCTCGGCACGCTCGTTGGCCGCGCCAGTGAGACGATCTGCGCTTCGACGGGAACGGCGCGACGGTCGGCGGTGATGCGATTGGCCTCGAACCGCGCCTGCAGCCGTTCGAGCTCGGCGCGTTTCAACTTGGAGACCGCCTCGAGCTGGCGGAGCTTGACCTCGTCATCACCCGTACCGACGACCTGCTTCTTCATCTGCTCCAGGCGCTGGCGCACCGAAGCTTCACGCGAAGCCGCGATCGACGCGCCTTTCTCGATGCCCTCGACAATCTTGCCGACTTCGCTCTTGATCTGCCGTTGCAGACCATCGAGATCAGCTCGCAATTGGCGCATGCGCGGATGAGCGGGAAGCAGCGTCGCCGAAAGTTCGGAAAGCTGTCGCTCGACGCGGACGCGTTGCTGCACGAGGTTCTGGATCAACGGCGAGCGCTGCACGTCGGGCAGAGCCTCGGCATTTCCGGCACGCACCATCTCTCGCACGGATTGGGCGCGCGCATCTGCTTCGCTGCGGGCAGCCTGAGCCTTGGTCAGTTCCGAGTTGAGGTCGCCGAGCTGCTGCTGGTTCAGCCCCGTGTTGTTGGGACCGCCCTTGAATATGTCGGCCTGGCCGCGGAAGTGTTCGACGGCCGCGTCAGCTTCGGCAACTTCCTTGGTCAGCTTTTCGATTTTCGGCTCGAGCGCGGTCTGTACGGCGTCTGTCGCCGTAAGCGAGCGCGTCGTCAGAAGGTTGCGGTAGGTTTCGGCAATCTTGTTGGCGACATCAGCTGCAAGCTTGGGGTCGCTCGACGTAAAGCGGATGCCGATGATACGGCTCTCTTTGGGCGAGTAGACCTCAAGACGGCTGTAGAATGCCTTCAAGACGCGGTCCTGTTCGCTTTCCTCGCCGCCCCCGCCGAAGTCGATCGCGGCAACGATGCGATCGAGTTTGCTTGGCTCACGCAAAGCGTCGTTAAACTCGGGATTCTTCTCGAGCTTCTCATCGGCGATGATCTGCAGGGCCAGATCCGGCGACATCAATCCACGCAGGTGCGTGTTGATGGCTTCCTTGTCGAGACGCGAGGCGACAGCATCGAAGGATCGATCATTGCCATCCTTCGGCGCTACCACCTGGATTTGTGCCTCGGAAGTGTATCGCGGCGGAAGCGATGAGAAGGCTGCGAAGGTTGCGCCACCGACCAGGAGGCTCAACACGATGAGCTTCGGCAGGGCACGCCGGAGCGAGCGCCAGACGGCGCTGATATCGATATCGTCGGGAGACGCGGTGGACATGGGCAAGCGGCCGCTTCCAATGAAGAGCTAATCGTTGCTCCAAATTAGAGCGCCTTGGGGTTGCTATTTGATTAAGCGTCCCAAGAGCGGACGCACGCTTAGCTTTTGTTAACCGCTGGCGCGGCAGAGTGAGGTTGCGTTCAACCCATTCGAGCCGGCCTCCTCCATGTCATTGCGCCTTGCCATGTTGCTGACAGCCGCAGCCGCCCTTCTGGGTGGGTGTGCGCAATCGCATCTGGACGAGATGGCGGCAGATCTTTCGGCGATTGGGCAACCCAGCGCGACCGCCGGCGCTTCGATGCCGGCAGTCGATGTCATCTACGACAAGGCTGCAGATACCAGCGCCGATCCGGCTGTGCCGATCAAGGCGGCGGCATGGGGCGAGACAAACGTCCAGCCGGGGGCGGATAAGGTCAGCGGCTGGGGCAGCTTGAGCGTCGACACTGCGCC
>JBAZYB010000121.1:0-12201 GCA_041659545.1 Hyphomicrobium sp. | reverse complement strand
CTTGACCACGGCCTTCGATAGGCCTTCGTCCATGGTGAAGCGCTCGCGGCTCCAATCGCACGAAGCACCAAGACGCTTCAGCTGGTTGAGGATGGTGGAGCCGCTCTCCTCCTTCCATTCCCAGACCTTCTCGACAAACTTCTGGCGGCCGATCGTGCGCCGGTCCGGCTCCTGCCGTTCCATCATCTGGCGCTCGACGACCATCTGCGTGGCGATGCCGGCGTGATCCGTGCCCGGCTGCCAGAGCACGTCCTTGCCGCGCAGCCGTTCGAAGCGGCACAGGATATCCTGCAGCGTGTTGTTGAGCGCGTGCCCCATGTGCAGCGAGCCCGTCACATTCGGAGGCGGTATGACGATGCAATAGGGCTGAGCGTCGGCACGATCGGGACGCCCCGCCTTGAAGGCGTCGGCGCGGTCCCATGCCGCGCGGATGCGCGGCTCGATTTCGGCTGGCTGATAGATTTTTTCGAGCATGGGATGGGAGTAAGGTCTCGGGGGGCGGGGCCTTGCGTCCTACGCTCTCCGTTCCCGCGCTGTCAACGGTAGCTGAGGATTGCGCCACCACATGCCGCGCAATCTGGATCCACCGGCCAGCGCTGACGACCTTCAGCTTTTCCCTGGCTCCTTCTCGCCTTGGGTCTGATCGCTCAACTCACTCCGCAGCGCGTCCTCGAGGATGCGACCCATATTGTCAGCAAGCCACTGACGTAGCATGGGGCGCAGCAGCTCGGCGGCAGCGCGATCGATCTTGGGCGGTGAAGCAGTCTCCGCGGTGCTCGCCGCTTCGACAGCCTCGACAACGGCGGAAGCTGCGGGGTTCGTCTCGTGTTCGGCCTTCTTGCCGCCAATGCCGCCGATGAACGAGGCTCCGGACGCGAAGACAGAAATCGCGCTTGGCTGGCGTTGCACAAGGTCGACCACAGCATCGAGCAGGGCCTCGCCGTGCGCGCCCAACTGGTCGCCCTTCGGCACCGGAGCGGCGGCTTCGACTTTGGGTGCCATCTCGAACGCGGCCGGCTTACGCTCCTCTGAGCGAGGCTCGGACTTGAACGACGGCAAAGCCTCCGGCGCGACCGGCTCGTTGGCCGTTTCGAGCGCGGACGTGGCTGGCACGACGGCTTCGCGCTCGGGTTCTGCCCCCTTCGGCGCATCCTGTGTCGGACGCGGGAACGGCGCGATGTTGACGGCAACGCCATTATTGGCGCTTCCGTTCAGCCCGTTGCGCAAGTGGACAACGCGCGCTTGCGGCGCCGGCTGGGCCTCTTGGTTTCCAGGGGTGGCCTCAGCCTCTCTCTCTGGCACCACGATTTTCTCCGGCACCACGATCGGCGCCTTCGTCTCGGCGACCGGCCGCTTCTCGTCCCGCTCCTCACGCTGCGGCACCAGGGAGCCAAAATCGAAGGACAAGAGTTCTCGCTTGCCTTCGCCGACCTGCGGCGTGGGGTCGACGCGATGCTCTGCAATATTGGGCAGAGCCGCTGCGCCGTTTGCTTCGGAGAAAGCGGCCCTTGCCGTCACTTCAGCGGGTGCGCGCAAAGCTTCACCGCGGACGGCCGATAGCTCAGTCAGTGCGTCAAGGTTGCTCCGCGGCGTCTTCTCTAGGGCGCTGGCGACCTCCAGCGGCGTCGCCCGGCGCTGATCGGAAAGCGCTGTCGCCACCTTGAGCGCGTCCGCAAGACTGTTGAAGTTGGGGGCTGGCGCCGCACCGTTGCCCTCCGCCCGGAGAAGCCCTTCGCCATTCGTCCTGCCGTTAGACTCAGCCGCATGCGCAGACCGCACCGATTCTCCAAACGGGGTCCGGTTCATCTGGTCCGGCATCGGACTCGGGCCAGGTTTATCGTCGGAGATCATCTTGCGGATGGAAGAGAGTATCTCCTCCATGCTCGGCTCGGCGGCCATCTGCGGCTTACTCATGAGGCGCAATCCCTACACGACGCGCGTCGGCACCGCCCGCTTGCGGCGCTTAGGCGCTTCCCCGGTCGTACAACGGCATTGCCCGCCCATCAATAAGGCTACGCAACTCTGCGCTGCCGGAGAATACCCTACACCCTTGGGGCGCGAACGCCGTTCTCCGGCGGGCCAGCCGCCACACCATGGGCGATAGAGCTAGCCGCCATAGTTGGCAGCTCTGTGGCGCGGCGCATCGCCACGCACATTCTCGCGCGTCTTATCCGCGATTGCCTTACTTCACCGGATCCCAGCCATGATCCACCGCGTCTGGCTGCGCCTCGAAGGACTCCGTGCGGCCGTCGCCATACGTGATGCTGAGGCCGATCCACTTCCGGCGCACTTCTTTATAATGAACATTCGGGTCGTAAACGTAGGCCGCGGCCCCGATCCAGGCAGCATCAAGGCGCCCCATCGCCGACAGCACGCTGTAGGCGGCCACGACGAGATTGCGCCGCGTGCCTTCCAGATCCACCTGCGAGTTGAGGTATTCGAGTTCGGCGTTCAGAACGTCGAGCAGCGTCCGCTGGCCGACCTTTTCTTCCTCGCGCACGCCTTGCAGCGCCACCTTGTTGGATTCGACCGACACGCGATCGGACTCCAGCTGCGCACGGGCCGCCTCGAGCTGCGACCACGCCGCGACGAGGTTCTGCGTCTGCTCTGTTCGCACCTGCTCGATCTGCTGCAGCAAGCCGATTTGGTTCTGCTTGGCTTGGCGAACACGAGCATAGACGTCGCCGCCCTCGTAAATCGGAATGGTGGCGCGACCGACAAGCGTGCCAGATTCCGCCTCGTCCGTGAGCTTCGAGGAGCCGAAGCGGTCATTATAGCTCGCTTCGAGCTGCACGGTGGGCAGCAACTCGCCGCGGATGCGCTCGACCGTATATTTGGCCGCCTGTTCGCGGAACAGCGACGCCACGACGAGCGGGTCTTCGTGATTGCTGACACCGATCGCTTCGCGCAGCTCCTTCGGCAGCAAGCTCTCCGGGGGACCGGGCCACATAAGGTTGCTCGGCGGATGGCCGATCACCTGCTGGTAGGAGCCGCGGCTGGTACGTAGGTTGGCGCGTGCGGCATCGAGGCGCGACACGGCATCGGCGCGGCGCGCTTCGGCCTGAGCAACGTCCGTCCGCGTCACCTCGCCGACGGCGAAGCGATCTTGCGCTGCCTTCAGCTCGCGCGACAGCACATTGACGTTATTCTCATTGAGGCGAACCAGTTCCTGATCGCGCACGACGTCCATGTAGGCGGTGACCGCCTGCAACAGCACAGCGCGCTCGACATCCCGCAGCACCTCGCGCTCGGCACGCACGTTGGCCTCGGCCTCGTTCACTGCGTTGTAGGTGCGGAACCCGCTGAAAATCGGCTGCACAGCCTGCACGCCGTAACCGCGCGGCTTCGTTACGCCGTCAAGAAGATTGGAAGGCCGCTGGTCCGAACGCTCAAGGCCAATGTCGGCATTGCCGGTGATGGTCGGCCGGTAGCCTGACATGGCGCGGGCCACGTCCTCGTCGGTTGCGCGCTGGAAGGCGCGCTGCGCATCGAGTCTCGGGTTGTATCCGTAGGCAGCCGACAGCGCATCGCGCAGGCTTTCGGCCGCAACCGGAGCGACGACGCCAGGGGCAGCCAGCAGACAAAGCGCGCCGAGCACGGCCCGCACTTGCTGCGCGCCAGGCAAACGGTACGGGCGTGCGGACATCATACCCAAATGCCGAACCTGTTCTTGTTCAAGTTTGTTCTCGAAGGCCGTGCGCATTACTTCCCCTCAGCCACACAGGCGTGAGCCTCCCTAAGCCCACCTTTGGAATCGCCAGTGCCGAGTGAGTCTGGGGTGCGGCAGCTGATTTGTGTAGTGCCGGGGGACAGTTAGTGGAAAACCCCTGTGTCTGCGTGGCGCCAATCCCACACTTACTCGCGGCACGCTGCCGCAGATCGGCGCTCTAACTCGCCGAAATCAGGCAGAGAATGCCCCCTGGAGCATTACTCCCCGAAACCGGTCAATACACACTCACAGAAGAAACGCAGGAGCCTTCTGGAATCCTGGCAACTCAGGTGCAGAAGCGTCGAAGGCCACCCGGTCGTCCATCGAGCGGCCGAATCGCTTCCAGATCGTCGCCCGGCCCAGCCCTCCCTCGTTGACGATGGCGACGAGACGGCCACCGTCCTTGAGTTGGTCGAGCAGATCGTCCAGCGGAACGTCGATCGAACCCTGCAGGACGATCACGTCATAAGGCGCCTTGTTCGCGCAGCCGAGAATCAGGGATCCCTGCAGCACGCTGACGTTGCTCATGCCCAGATCGGCGAGGTTGCTGCGCGCCGTGGCGACGAGTGTCTCATCGCATTCCATCGCTATGACGGAGCGGGCCAATCGGGACAGCAGAGCGGCCGAGTAGCCCGTGGCGCAGCCAATATCGAGCACGTGGTCGTGTTCGCCGACGTCGGCGAGTTGCAGCAGCTTGGCGGCAACGCGCGGGGCAAGCAGCCAGCGGCGCGCCGATCCTGCCGGCGACACCGGCACGGCCTCATCCATATACGCGAGCGGCGATAAGGCCGGAGGGACGAACTTCTCGCGCGGTAGCTCACGCATGGCGCGCAAAATGCGATGGTCGGTGACATCGCTTGGCAGCACCTGACTGTCGACCATATTCAAGCGCTGTAGGGCGGCGTCGACCATTGTTCTCCCCTCGGCCTCGATTCCCATCACACCTGCAAGAATACCTGAGTGCAACGCAAAACGCGACGCCTCGTGCGGTCTCGGGGAGGCCTGGCTGACGCGGCCGGAGGGCGCACACGCGCCCTTTGCAGGCGCCGAACCATGTGATACACGGCGTCTCCCTTTCGAGCTTCGGCTTGCCGGGCGGATTGGCCACGTGGCGGAGTGGTTACGTAGCGGACTGCAAATCCGCGCACCCCGGTTCGATTCCGGGCGTGGCCTCCAATTCAAAATCAGAACTCACCCCAGGCCTTCCCAGCATTTTCCAAGTCTGCTGCACCCGCGCCAGGCCTCGATCCGTGTCGATTGAGCCTTTGTTAGGGAGTGCGCCGCCTAGCTGGACGAATGGGCAACGCCACTCAATCCAAAGCATCTATCGCCCAGCGGCAGCCCCGCCGGCGCACCTCTCGCCAACGCCGGGACCGCTACTGGCGCTACCGACGCATCTTCGGCAGCCAAGGCGGCCCCAGGCAACTTGCCATTGCCATCGGCCTAGCTGTTCTTGCGTTCCTGATCTCCGCCGCTTGGCAATATTACACCGCCCCGGTCGGCGAGGATCGCGCTGGCCCGCTGGCGCTGTGCAACGGCGCCCCAAAACGCAGCTGCCTTATCGATGGCGACACCGGTCGCGACAATGGCCGCAAGTGGCGTCTCATCTCCATTGACGCCCCCGAGCTTGCCGACCCCGCCTGCGAACATGAGATGCAGCTTGCCATCGCCTCGCGTGATCGTCTTCAGCAGCTGCTCGCCGGCGGCTACAAGATCCGCTACAGCGGCCGCACCGACCCGCACGGAAGGGCCCTCGTCGATATCGCCCTGCCCGATGGACGCGATGCCGGCCAAATCCTGAAGGAAGAAGGTCTGGCCCAGAAGTGGCCCAACCGCGGCAATATCTGGTGTAACCGCTTCGCCGGCCGCACAACCACTCCTGGCGGATAATAGGTTGGCGCGAAGCTCTTGATTAAACGGCTCGATTGTGAGAGTGCATGGGGCGCCTCCTGGGGGCTCTGTTCCCCGCCGTCGAGACGCTGGCCCGGCCCGGCGCTTTCTGCTAAGAGGCGCCTCGCCTTACAGGCTGAGATTATTCCGCGGTAGCTCAGTGGTAGAGCGTCCGACTGTTAATCGGATGGTCGTAGGTTCGAATCCTACCCGCGGAGCCATTAAAAATATTTCCCTTTAGAATCGGTCACTTAAGAAAAGAAACTAGGAGCCAAAGCCGGAGCCACCCCCAGGTTTAAAACCGGTATCGCTGAGAGTTTGGAAAACCCTGAAAATGGGGCGGGAAAACTCTATAAACCTCGACAATTTGGGTGCTAACCACCCCCACAAGTTAGGCGGCGATGGGGGCGCGGGGCACCGAGCGCCGATCTAAACCCACTCACGCGTGCACAGCCAGGCACCATCGCTTCCAGTGCCCGTTGCGCCTGCGCGACAGAGCTCTGCGCAACGTGGACGTCGAGGTCGACAATTGGGTAGCGATGTCGGCAAGCGATCGCCGCGCCGAAACCTCCCGAGCAGCTTCTTCAACTTGCTCGTCCGACAGCTTGGCTGGGCGCCCGAGCATCTTTCCACGCGCGCGACCAGCTGCGAGCCCCGCTGTGGTTCTCTCTTTGATCAATGCTCTTTCGAACTCTGCCAGCGCCCTCAGCACATGAAACATGAGACGTCCCGGCGCCGTCAAAGTATCGATCGCCTCACACAGAGATCTGAACTCGACATCGCGCCTCTCGAGCTCACCTATCAGGGAGATCAGATCTCGAAGGCTGCGCCCTAAACGGTCCAGCCGCCAAACCACGAGAATGTCGTTCGCGCGCAGTTCCTTGAGCGTTTCCCTCAATGCCGGTCGACGAGCAACTGTCCCGGAGACCCCCGCGTCACAGAAAACCCGCTCGCAGCCAGCTCGCCGCAACGACACCATTTGCGGCTCGAGGTTCTGCTCCTGCGTCGAGACTCGGGCGTAACCCACCATCATCAATCCACCTCGCCCTCGGAGCGCTTGCGTCGGCGCATTAAAAGGCAGTGGAAAATTATCAAAAAGGGGTCCCTTTTGCTTCGGCGGGTTTGGGTGGCCCAAACCTAGGTCTGCCCGCTCACGAAGCGATTTTATGCGGCACTAAACCATGATGCCAGCGGCCTGCTGCAAAAACGACCGTTTTTGAAACAGGCGGCCGCTTACGAATGAGTTGGACCTACTGGGCGTCTTTTCCGCTCTCGCGCTCTCGGATACGGAGCCAACTTCGAAGCTGATGCTCGGCTTCTTATTTCCTTCAAGCGAACGATGAGCAGTTTGTCCCAATAGCTGCCATCGGCATCGAGACAATCGGCGACGCAAGGGCGCCGCCGACTGCGTCCGGTCTTAGGGGTATGACGTCAGAGGATCAGATATCGATCTTCTCGGCGATCAATCGCGTCGTCGACCTCGATGCCGAGATACCTGACTGTGCTTCCAACCTTGGAATGCCCATGCAGGAGTTGGACAGCCCGAAGGTTTCCGATTCGCCGGTAGATGAGCTAGATGGCGATGCCGTGCGCGCGGAGGGTCATAGATCACATTACGGAAAATATCGTTACCAGCAACGGCCCTTTACTTGGCAACCGCCAAGCACTCGACTAGCGTTCGAGCAGATTTCTTCTCACGGGGGGATGCAATGCAGGTTTTCAAGTTAGGCTTCGTGGCCGCGGTTATGATCTGCACACTTTCGGCGACGGCTCAGGCGGCCGATTGTACCAGGGTCGCAGCCAGTGGCGATAACGTCACCCACGATTTGGCGGTGCTGTTCTCCACAAACGCCCTCAAGAATACGATCGCCGGGCGAGGGCTTGTAGGGAAGGGGCCAGTGAAAACCACCTGCAAACCAGGCTCGGCGATGATTGAGTGTTACTCCTCTCAGATGGCCTGCAAGGGCGGAACACCCGCGACCTGCTTAGGCCCCTGGCTATGCTTCTGAACCCGGCACTAGACGTGTCCTCGTTGTGAATCTGTTCTTGCGGCTCGAACCCCGCAGCTATGTCGGGCACTATCCGAAAGATGCATCGGGCGCTTCTCGCCCGCAACGCCGCCCGCCCGACGAAAACTAACGGATAGCTTCGCCTCCGGGGACGAGGGTGGTCAGGAGGCGTCGGCGTCTCGGCAGAGCCGACGGTTGGTCCCATGAGCGGAAATCGTCCAATCTCGATCAAAGAGCCGGAAACCGCCGCCGAGTAAGTCCGCCTTCTCGGCAAAACCGATGTGCGTCGATTTAGCAAAACGCTTTTGCTGACGACGGTCTGCATGACTGAAAGAGTATACGACTGTACGGCAGCGGTAGCATTGGCGCCCTTCCGCTGCCTCAGGCGTGCGCTGCTCAATGGCCAGTGAATGATCGCAGCCACTTGGGCGCAGATATTCTGCTTCGGGACTTCCTGCTTAGGTTTGATGCGTCGGGACCAAGTCTAGCAAGCCTTTCCCTGACTGTGGCGACGAGATCTCGATTGACTGGTGGATCCTCCTCGAGCTTGGCCAAGATGATGCCAAGGAACTTTGCCTGCCATGGCGTGATAATCGGCATATCGCGGACGAGATCGTAGGTCAGGCCCTGTGGGAAAGGCCACGGTTCTGGAACTTTGGCGATGACGAAATTGAGTTTGGTAAGGACGCACTTTGGGCAAATACCGCAGTTCTCCCCGTTTCGCGGACCAGCCCAGCATACCCGCAAGTGCGGAATTGCAGACGGATGCTTGGACAAGAACTTCACGCGCTCGATGCGATCGAAGGCACCCCCGTCCGATTCAATGCGAAAGCTGGAGCTAGAGAAGAAGCGGTCCGTCCAAAAGCTGTTGCCCCACACTGCAATCGAGTTTGCATAGCTCTCTTCGGTCGCAATGAGCCCCGTGCCGTGGGTGCCCGAGAACTGGTGTAGGGTTGCCGCTAACCCTGCCGCGAACGTCATCTCCCAATTGCGGACAGCCTGTCGCCAGTTTGTCTTAACTGGAAACAGCGATACCCCGAACTGGTCCGTTATCGACTTGCCCTGGTGGTACAGCGACCGGAATCCATCGGCGGCATCAAGCGGCATATCGAACCCATGCACCATCACGGCAGACTGCAGCCTGCGTGCGCCCCTGCCTGCGGCGCCCGTGACGTGTCGCGCAAGCGTGAAGGTGCTGTCGACGCCGGCGGAATAAGCACAGACCGCAGCGTCCGTTCGCGATGCTGGTGGCGCACAAGATCGCTCCCCAGCCACCGTGATTTTGATCTTCTTGCGAAATAGATCCGGCCGCCAAGCGTGCCAGACGTCCTGGTAGTGATCAACTCCATCGAGGAGATCTGCATCGATGGTAAAGTCAGTCTCCAAATCCACGCCGGCATTCATTGCCAGAGGCAGCGCCGCTAGGAGCGCGAAGTCCCTGTGGACGAGGCGGGGAGGCGGGAGCGAAGCTGGGAACTCGAACCATATTGGCCGCATGAGTTCGTCGCACCGCAATTCGCGGCGCAATCCGTCATCAGAGACCTCTACATGAAGCAAGGCCAACGTTAAATTGCCTTCGCTGTGCACAGATCGCGCGCGCTAATGCCTCGACGCCATCGAATTGGAAACCATACCTTCCAGCCGCCGGGCCCAGAAGCCGATGCGCTTCACGATGCGTTTGGGGCGTAAATCTCTGCGTAGGCTCAACCTCCGCTCGTCGGGAGTGAGCCGATCCCACGCGTTCGCAGGCCGAGAACCTTCGACAAGTCGAACATTGGCAAAGCTGCTGAGCGAAGCGGCAAAGACCGCGCTGTTTTTCCCATAGCTGTTGTCGTGTAGATCGCATGGTACGCCGCACAAAGCTGCAGCTATGGCGAGATGCAGCCGATCTGTCTCGATGAGGCGCGCGGTTGAGACGATCTTGAGTAGGATGAAGGTCGTGATCTCAGCGCCGGCAACGCCACTCACGCCTCCCAGTGTTGCGGAGAGATCCATGTGGCCGGCGGAGCAGCCTCTCCTGCTTTCAATATCTGTCCGCATAAAGCGAACCCGCGGCATGGCGCGTATCGAGTCTAGAGACAATCCAGCGGTAGCAAGCATGGCATCGACAATCGGCATCGCCCTCAGCATCAGGTCGGTGCGAGCGAGCAGGCGCTCTGCATCGATGTGAAATGCCATGTCATGTCCGAGCGTGGATTCAACGTGCGGGTTGGTTCGCCTCACGTACTTCAGGCTCTCTGCTTCCCGGCAAAGCACTACGACGCGCTTATCCAAGCGCCGCAGCAGACGCGAGTGACCGCGGATTGTGTGGGGCAATATGACAATCCGCGCAGCGCGAGGTAGAAACCGCTCGAGCGCGTCGCTGATATCACGGTAGTGCGGCACCAAATTGCCGCCACCTCCGACTAGAACCGTCGCCCCTGTAACATCGGCTTGCCTCGGGATGACGGAGTATTCGACGCCCGCCCTCTCCAGAGCGGCAACAGTACCGGTCAGAATGAGGCAGTCGCCCGCATTACCTGGATTGGGGTAGAGCAAAATGTGCTGGCCGCGGAACTGCGATAGGAAGTGATCGACGGTTTCCCGCAGACGCATGACTGGTGCCATGAATGTCACAAGCGGTCTCCGCGGAATGCGGGCTGAGCGCCGATCCGGGGTGGCCAGCTTGGCCTTGCAGCGCGGCTGATCGCTCCTCCGGCTGCGGGCACCGCGCCGGTCAGAACTCGTCTGTAACGGAGATCTAAGACGGCTTTAATGCCGAGGCGTTCATAGACGCGTACGATTGCCCGGACAAATTCAAACAGCTGAATGAATGGCCGGCAAAGTTCGCGCTGAAGTCGAGGTATGCGCCGCTGAGTTGCGCGGCCCAATTCGCGATCGACTTTGATCAGGCTTTGAAAACGATCGGATTGCCTCGCTGCCGCAGGCGAGACTGTGACGACTAATGGTCCGGTCTGCCGGTCGGCGAAAAGCGCGTGGTCGAACGGTTCCGTGATCGTCTGTAGATCAGGCATTGCATCGATGGCGGTCTGCGTGACGAAATAAGCGCCCGTCTCGATGAGCCCTTGCGGAGAGTAGATCGTTCGGTGGTCTCCGGCGCGGCCGATAATGACTCCAAGGCGCGGCTTCGGCCATGGCTCCAGCTTGGCGACGATATTATCCGTGCAATGTTGTGAAAGACATCGCAGGGCTAAAGGGAAGTTGGCCCCTAGCTCGACATCATCCTCCAGGATGCACGCAGCCTCGAGGTTGGCTCGCTTCATCGCGCGGTACGCCTTGATGTGGCTCAGATAGCAACCGATCTCCCGCGGTCCCAGAGGTCGTCCATTGACCTCACCGAGCTTTAGGCCGGCACTGGCCATCTCGCTTGTGATGTCGTCCCGATCGCCGTCCACCGCTCTGATGCGTGTGAAGTTGAGGTTGAACGAGGAGAGCTGGCGCTCCATCGAGCGCATGCGTGAGGCGCTGCGATCGAGGTTTATGACGAATATGCCGATCTCGAAATTACGGACCATAAACCCCAACTATCCGCGCTCCTCCGATTCTGCTACCGCCACCCTGCGCGTTGCTGGGGAAAAGACGCAGACAAACGGCCTTTCAGAGTAGTGTGCTGAAAGACTGAGGGGGCGGACCGGTTGCGACCCAACGATCCTCGGTCTCGTGACAAGCACCGACGAAGTCGGCTCGAAGCCTCGGCCCTCGGGCCGGGAAGCTATCCCATTGAGGTTGCGGTGGTCGATTGCGAGTCGATCGCTTGCAGAACCTGGCTCATTCGACCGACGCCGGAGTGGCTTGCGAACGGAATCTGGTCGGACACGTCTGCCAAGGTGCACAAGATACCGATTTCCGATCTCGTTGCCCGAGGAGAGCCCGCAAAACAGGTCGCAACAGAACTGGCAAGTTGCTGCAGTGGAAAGACGGTCCTGTGCGATGGCGGAGAGCATGATTGGCGATGGCTCGTCACACTCTATGCCGCCTTGGACCAGCGTCCCCCCCTTCGAGCCACTAGACTATCAAGCTTTCGCATGGGAACTAGCAGGACGATCAGGAAGGCGGCCCGAGCTCGCCATCGGCCGCTCGGAGTGGGAGGCACTATCTCGCTTTCCTTTGATACAGGAGCTGGCGCCGACGCGCGTCGGCTTGCCGAGCCGCTGAGGTTGATCGCCGGCTATCCGTAGCCTATTGGCTGGCTGCCTTGCACGCCGTTCGCAGGCCAACGGCGCGCATGCGTCGACGTTTTCCGCCTGGGATAACTCACGCCTGCGTGCTCAAATCGGCGCCCAGTGGCGCAGTCGTCAAGGCGCCGCCGGTCCGCGCGCCCTGGTAAGGGACCGGGCTTGGAGCCGATAAGGCAACGCGATTGCCGCGATGCCGAGTTTGCAGAAGTCGAACCGAAGTAGGGGAGGCAACTTCGTCCAGTTCTGCCTAAGGCCGCTCTACCTTCGACAGGCGACGTGAGCCTCCCGGCGCTTCTGGTCACAAACGGACCTTGGGTGTGAATCCGATCGATGTTTCGCTGAACAACGCCTGCCAAGCCTATGGCGGGGTAACAAATCCAGTGCCAGTCATTCACTTCTTGATCTGGAAGCGGAT